>CANRIO010000082.1 GCA_947630605.1 uncultured Clostridia bacterium | reverse complement strand
AAGTTCGAGAGCGAGTTCCAGCAGCTCTCCCCGGGCGGCGCCATCTCCTATGTGGAAGTGCCCAACATGCAGGACAACATCCCCGCAGTGCTCGCCGTCATGCAGTATATCTACGACAACATCATGTATGCCGAGCTCAATACAAAGAGCGACTTCTGCCAGGTCTGCGGCTACGACGGGGAGATCAAGATCGTGGAAGAGGACGGGAAACTTCTTTGGGAGTGCCCGCACTGCCACAACCGCGACCAGAACAAGATGAACGTCGCCCGCCGTACCTGCGGCTACATCGGCACGCAGTATTGGAACCAGGGCCGCACGCAGGAGATCCGCGACAGGGTGTTGCATCTTTAAGTTAAGCCATCTATGAACATCGCCGAAGTAAAAAAGACGGATATCGCAAACGGAGAGGGAGTTCGTGTGTCCCTCTTCGTTTCGGGTTGCAGAAGGCATTGCAAGCACTGCTTCAACGAGGTCGCGTGGGACTTTTCCTACGGAAGGCCCTTCGATGAGGCGCTCAAAGAGGAGATCTTCGAGGCGCTCTCTCCCGACTATATCGCGGGCCTTTCTCTTCTCGGCGGGGATCCCTTCGAGCCTGAAAATCAAGCGGGACTGCTTCCCTTTTTGCAAGAGCTCCGTCGCCGCCTTCCGAACAAGACCGTCTGGTGCTACACGGGCTATACCTATGAGAAGGGGAGCATCCGGGAGGAGCACGCCTGCTGCAAGGAGACAGAAGAGCTCATCTCTCTTCTCGATGTCCTCGTCGACGGGCCTTTTGTAGAGGAGCTCAAGGATATCCGCCTCAAGTTCCGCGGCTCCTCCAATCAGCGCGTCATCGATATCAAGGCAAGTTTAGCACAAAATAGCGTAGTACTATATCTGACATAGTATTCGATTTATAAACAATATATTGAAAAATCCCCAAAAACAAGGAGAAACCATGAACAAACTTCAACTTCGCAGGTACGCAAAACTTCTCGCCAAGACGGGCATCAACGTGAGAAAGGGACAGTGGGTCGTCGTGCAGGCCGAGCTCGACCAGCCCGAATTTGTCGAAATGGTGGTGGAGGAGCTCTACCGCGCGGGGGCGGGCAAAGTGACCGTCGAGTGGTCGCATCAAAACCTCGTTCC
The DNA here is from genome assembly GCA_947630605.1 of uncultured Clostridia bacterium. Taxonomy (GTDB): domain Bacteria; phylum Bacillota; class Clostridia; order Christensenellales; family Borkfalkiaceae; genus Gallimonas. The sequence continues at coordinate 1,490 of CANRIO010000082.1, read as the reverse complement.
TCTGCATTATAAATATGAAAAAGAGCAGACGCTCGAAAAGATCGAAAAGTGGGAGATCGCCAAGCTCGAACACAGAGTAGATGAACTTCCCGCCATGCTCTACCTCGAATCGGAGGATCCCGACGGCCTTGCGGGTGTGGACCAGGACCTCTACACGCGGGTGCGCAGCGCCCGTGCCAAGATCATCAAGCCCTTCCGCGACGAGATGGAAAACAAGTACCAGTGGTGCATTGCTGCCGTCCCCGGAAGAGCGTGGGCGAAGAAGGTCTTTCCCGACCTCAAGCTGGGCAACACGGCGGTTGACGCCCTCTGGGACGCCATTCTGAAGGCCTCCCGCGCAGACGGGCCCGACCCCGTCCGTGCATGGCTTCATCATAACGACGAACTCGCCGCAAAGTGCGACTATCTCAACAGGCTGAAACTTGTCTCCCTCGAATATAAGTCCAAAAACGGCACCGACTTCAAGGTCGGCCTCATCGAAAACAGCTCCTTCTGCGGTGGCGGAGAGGAGACGGTGGACGGCAAGTATTTCAATCCCAACATTCCCTCCGAGGAGCGTTGCGGAGGGCGTCGTGCATTCGACGAAGCCGCTCTCCTATCAGGGGGAACTCATCGAGGACTTCACCATCCGCTTTGAGGGCGGAAAGGCCGTCGAGGTCAAGGCGAAAAAGAATCAGCACCTCCTCGAGAAGATGATCGCCATGGACGAGGGCGCGTGCATGCTCGGCGAATGCGCACTCATCGCCTACGATTCTCCCATCAACAATTCGGGCATCCTCTTCTATAACACCCTTTTCGACGAGAACGCGAGCTGTCATCTCGCTCTCGGCAGGGGCTTCAACGAATGTGTGCGCGGCTACGAGCACATGTCCAAGGAGGAGATCAAGGAGAAGGGCATCAACGACAGCGTCATCCACGTCGACTTCATGATCGGCTCCGAGGACCTCGAGATCTTCGGCGTTACGAAGACGGGCGAGCGCGTGCAGATCTTCAAGGACGGCAACTGGGCGTTCTGATCAAAAAACTTCCTATCTAAAAGCAAAGTCCGTGCGAAAAATTTTCTCGCGCGGGCTTTCGAATATTCTCAAAGAAGCTGTTTGAATGCCCCGCCAAGCAGGGTATATACATAGATGAATAAAAGTACTTCGAGGCAAATATGATCAAGATCGATATTTTTTCCGGTTTTTTGGGCGCGGGCAAGACGACGCTCATCAAAAAACTCATCAAAGAGGCCTACCGCGGCGAAGAGGTCGTACTCATCGAAAATGAGTTCGGCGAGATCGGCGTGGACGGGGGATTTTTGCAGGATGCGGGGGTGAAGATCACCGAGATGAACTCTGGCTGTATCTGCTGTTCCCTCGTCGGCGATTTTTCGAAGGCCCTCAAAGAGGTCGCGGAAAAGTTCCACCCGCAGCGCATCGTCATCGAGCCCTCGGGCGTGGGCAAGCTCTCCGACGTCATCAAGGCGGTCCAGCGCGCCGCGGTACCCC
>CANRIO010000081.1 GCA_947630605.1 uncultured Clostridia bacterium | reverse complement strand
ATCCTTCTCTTCCAATCTCCACAGAGTTTGTTTGAACTGAATCTCAAAAACTGTTGCACTTAGTTTGACAATTCACTATTCCGAGCCCGCAGAACGGGCGAAGGAATCCCTACGTGAGCGATAAGGCCTCATGGGTTTGTAGGGGTCTCCTCCGCGCCTTCGGCGCGTCTAGATGAGGAGGAGAGGCATGACGCGGTATACCATTGGACTTCGTATGGGGGGATGCTTCGAGGAAGGGCTTGCGTGGACTGCGTAATGCCTTGGTCGGCTCAGCATGACACGCGGTGCTCCCGTGGACTTCACAAAAAAGGATCTCCCTATTTCAAATCATGACCGCTGAAAATTCCACACAAAAAGTGCAACTATTTTTCGGTTATCTCTTGATTTTTGCCGATTTTGTTGTATAATGGACTATGCGGGGTTTTGTTGCCCCCGCTAAAATCAACTATCTAAGGGGTACTTTTTTATGGGTTCAGCCACAAATATCCGCAATCTCGCGATCGTCGGCCACAGCGGCGAAGGGAAGACCACCCTTCTCGAGGCCATGCTCTTCGACGCGGGCGCTACCGAGCGTATGGGCAAGATCGAAAACGGCACCACCGTCTCCGACTTTGACGAGCAGGAGATCGCAAGAAAGACTTCCATCTCCCTCGCACTCGCATATTTCAACCGTAACGGCGTCAAGATCAACCTTATCGATGTTCCCGGTTTCTATGATTTCGAAGGGGAATTTGATTCCGCCATGCGTGCCGCGGGCGCTGCGCTCATCGTAGCGGGTGCGGGCGGCTCCGTCACCGTCGGCGCGGAGAAGGCGATCAACTACTGCCTCAAAGAGAAGAAGCCCAGCATCATCTTCATCAACGGAATGGACAAGGAAAATGCCGACTACCCCGGCACCGTGCGCGCCCTTCAGGAGCAGTATAAGGGCAAGATCGCGCCCATCCAGATCCCCGTCATGGACGGGAACAAGATGACGGGCTATGTGAACGTCATCACGGGGAAGGCCTATTCCTTCGGCGCAAAGGGTCCTGAAGAGATGCCCGTTCCCGCAGCATATCAGGCAGAACTCGAGGAGATGCAGGCCACCCTTCAGGAGGCCGCCGCCGAAAACGACGAGGCCCTTCTCGATAAATATTTCGAAGATGGCATGCTCTCCCCCGAAGACACGATCCTCGGCCTTCGCAAGGGCATCCTCTCCATCGGCATCATCCCCGTCCTCGCGGGCAGTGCGCTCCTCAACAAGGGCGTCATCAACCTCATGGACGTCATCGCCGAATACATGCCGCAGGCCGCAGAGCGCGGACTGATGGCGACCGACCTCAAGACGGAGAAGGAGACGGAGGTCGTTTGCGACGAAAACGCTCCCTTCGCGGCGCAGATCTTCAAGACGGCCGTGGATAACTTTGTCGGAAAGCTCAACTATCTCCGCGTCAACCGCGGTGTTTTGAAGACGGGCGTCGACGTCTACAATCCCAACAGCGACACGACGGAGCGCATCAACTCCCTCTATGTCGTCCGCGGGAAGAAGTTGGAGCCCGTCACCTCGCTCTCCGCGGGGGATTTAGGTGCGGTCGCAAAACTCACCGCGACGGGCACGGGCGATACGCTCTGCGATCCCAACGCCCCCGTGAAGTTTGCCCCCATCGACTTCCCCGAACCCGTCCTCTCCATGGCCGTCAATGCGACGGTGCGCGGCACCGAGGACAAGGTGTTCGGCGGACTTGCCCGCCTCGCCGAAGAGGACCGCTCCTTCCAGGTCCGTAAGAACACGGAGACGGGCGAGACGCTCGTCTGCGGACAGGGCGAAGTCCAGCTCGACATCATCAAAAGAAAGCTCAAATCGAAGTTCGGCGCGGACGCCGAATTCACCACCCCCACCGTCGCCTACCGCGAATCCATCACGGGCAAGGCGGAGGCGGAAGGCAAGCACAAGAAGCAGACGGGCGGTGCAGGGCAGTTCGGCGTCGTCAATATCCGCTATGAACCGGGTGCTGCGGACGGCGTGTTCGAATTCGTGGACGCGGTCGTCGGCGGCGCCGTGCCCAACAACTTCATCCCCGCTGTCGAAAAAGGCCTCCGCGAGGCCATCAAGAAGGGCGTGCTCGCGGGCTATCCCATGGTCAATTTGAAGGCCACCCTCTTCGACGGAAAGTATCACCCCGTCGACAGTAAGGAAGTCGCCTTCGTCTCCGCCGCGAAGCTCTCCTATGAGGACGGCATCCGCCGTGCACGACCCGTCATTTTGGAGCCCATCTGCTCCATGAAGATCACCGTGCCCGAACAGTACGTCGGCGACATCATGGGCGACCTCAATAAGCGCCGCGGCCGCATCATCGGCATGGATACCGTCGAAGGGCTACAGGTCATCACCGCCGAAGCGCCCGAGGGCGAAATTTTGACCTACGCCACCTCCCTCCGCTCCATGACGCAGGGAAGAGGACGCTTCAGTAAGGAGTTCGCCCGCTATGAGCAGGCTCCCGAGATGATCCTCCAGAGCATCGCCAAGAAGTAATTTTTCCGCATGAAAGCATGACCGCCCCCCCCGAAGCCGGGGAGGGCGGTTTTTTGTGAAGGTGAATTATACTATCAAGTGCAACGGGTAAAGGGAGATAAAAAAGTAGTTCAAACGGAAGTCTGTGTTATAATAAA
>CANRIO010000080.1 GCA_947630605.1 uncultured Clostridia bacterium | reverse complement strand
CCTCCCAACCCTTCCGCGGAGCTGGTAGAGCTGGGAGATGCCGAGACGGTCGCTGTCGATGACGATGAGGGTGTTGGCGTTGGGGAGGTCGATGCCGTTCTCGATGATGGTCGTCGTGACGAGGACGTCGTACTCCCCGCGGTAGAATCCGAAGACATTCCCCTCCAAAGTATTCCTGTCCATTCTCCCGTGGGCGAGGGTGATGCGGGCCTCGGGGAGAATTTCTTTCAGCCTTGCCGCAAAGGCATGGATGCTCTCCACGCGGTTATAGAGGACAAAGACCTGCCCCCGCCTTGCGATCTCGCGGAGGATGGCGTCGCGGATGAGCGTCTCCGATTCCTCGGCGACATAGGTCTGCACGGGCAGACGGGCCTGTGGGGGCGTCTGGATGGTGGAGATGTCGCGGATGCCCGAAAGAGACAGATGCAGGGTGCGCGGGATGGGGGTCGCCGTCATCGTGAGGCAGTCCACGTTCCGCTTGACGTTTTTGATCTTCTCCTTATGTTCGACGCCGAACCGCTGTTCCTCGTCGAGGATGAGAAGACCCAAATCGTGGAATTTCACATCTTCCGAAAGAAGGCGGTGGGTGCCGATGAGAAGGTCCACCTCCCCCCTTTCCAGGGAAGTTAAAATGCGCTTTTGCTCCCGCTCGGTGCGGAAACGGTTGAGGCAGGCGACGCGGACGCCGAACTCCTTCATCCGCTCCTCCGCCGTGCGGAAGTGCTGTTCGGAAAGGACGGTACTCGGGCACATGAGGGCGGCCTGCCTCCCCGAGAGAATACAGAGATAGGCTGCGCGGAGGGCGACTTCCGTCTTGCCGAAGCCGACGTCGCCGCACAGGAGCCTGTCCATCACCTTCTCCGAACACATGTCCCCGACGATCTCTTCGAGGGAGCGGAGCTGGTCCTCCGTCTCCTCATAGGGGAAGGCAGCCGCGAACTCCTCCATCTCCTCCCTGTATTCGGGAAAGACGTACCCCTTTTTCTCCTGCCGTTCGGCATAGAGAGCCTTGAGGTCGAAGGCCATCTTCTTGAGGGAGGCGCGCACTCTCGCCTTGACGCGCTCAAACTCCCCGCCGCCGATCTTCGAAAGGGAGGGATTGTCCCCGCCCATGTATTTGGACAAGATGTCCATCTGCTCGACGGGCACATAGAGGGCGTCGCCCCCGCTGTATTCGAGGGCGATGTACTCCTTGACGCCGTCCGTCGTCTCGATCTTCTTCGTCCCCGTGATGCGGCCGACGCCGTACGTCTCGTGGACGGCATAATCCCCCACCTCGGGAGCGAGGAAGAGGTCCCCCCGCCTGTGCTTGATCCTTCTCTGTGCAGCGGCCTTGGTGAAGAGGTCGCCGGTGCCGATGACGGCGAGTTTGCACTCATGCAGAAGGAAGCCATTCGGAAGATTCTCGGAAAGAATGGCGACGCCGCGAAAGTCCATGAGCCTTCCGGGGAGGGCGGAGGTGAAAGAGATGTTCTCGTCGGAGAGCGTCTCTTTGAGCTTTTCGGCGCGCTCGCCGCTCCCCGCAAAGAGGATGACGCGGTAGCCCGTCTGCCTCCATGCACGAAGATCTGTGAGGAGGTCGGGCAGCGAATTGAGATAGCGGCGGGCGGGGGCCGCGGTGAAGTTGTAGAGCTTTAAGGGATTAAAAAAGCCGATATTCCCCGCGAAGGTGGAGAGGGCGAGGGTGCGGCGGGAGGAGAAGTTTTTCGCCGCCTCCTCGGGGATGTATTGCGCAAAGGAGAAGGGCATGCACTCTCCCCCCTCGAAGAGGGCGGAAAAGCGTTCCCTGTGCTCTGAATAGAGGCCGTCGAGCTTGTCGCGGATGAGCTTGCTCTCATCGAAGATGAAGAGAGTATCCGAAGGGGCGATCGCGGACATGGGTGCCGCGTTTTGCGTCATGGGCAGGATGAAGTCGGACAAATAGCCCATGCTCTCGAGCTGTGCCGAAAGTTCGGACAGGCGGGTGTACTGCGCGGAGCTCTTTGCCCCCTTCATCGCCTTCTCGAGCTCTGCTTTGATGCGGGGGATGTCGCCCTCGGATAAAATGACGTCCGTCGCCGCGACGATGTCGATCGCGGAGAGTTTGGGGAGGCGTTCCCCCGTCACCTCGTCGTAGGGTTTGATGGCCTCCACCTCGTCGCCGAAAAAGTCGATGCGGACGGGGTGGTCGCAGTTGACGGGGAAGATGTCGAGGATGTCGCCGCGCACGGCGAATGCCCCCTTTGCCTCCACCGAATATTCGCGCGCGTAGCCCGCTTCGGCGAGGGCGGAAACGAGGCGTTGCATGTCGGTATCTTTGCCTGTCTCGAGGTGGAAGGCGGGGATCTTCTTCGGAGCGAGCTGGACGAGGGCCTCGACGTCGGCGACAAGCACATCCGCCCCCCTCTCCCATTCATAGAGGGCGGAAAGACGCTTATACAGATTATCTTTGGAGAGGGCCTTGCGGAAGGTCAGGACTTCGTCCTTTGCGGGGAGCAGGACGACCTTTTTGCCCGAAAGAGCCCGTATGGTCTCCGCCGCCCGCTGCGCCGTGAGCGCGTCCGCCGTAATATAAATCGCCCGCCCACAGAAAAGTGCGCAGGTAAGGTATTTGAGTGGATCGGAGAGCCCGAAGGCCGCCGTCGGCACGCCCGCATGCAGGTCGGCGCCGAGGAGCGGGTAGTCGCCCCCGAGTTGTTCAAAGGAGAAGAACTCTTTCATCCGTTATATTTGGTCATGACTGCGTCCATCTTCTCCCCCGCCGCAAGGGCGAGGGCGGCCTCGGCCGCACGGTGGCAGGCCTCGGTAAACAGGGCGTAGTCCTCCTTCTTCACCTCAGATAATACATAGTTGATG
>CANRIO010000079.1 GCA_947630605.1 uncultured Clostridia bacterium | reverse complement strand
ATCGATCGCGGCAAAGAGGGCTTCGGGGAGGCGGGCAAGCTCCTCTTCGGGGAGAATTTTCACGAGGCCCTTCTCCCCGAAATAGCGGGCATTTTCCCACTGATCCCCCCGCGAGGCATGCGCGAGGGGGACGAGGACGGCGCGTTTTTTGAGGGCGAGAAGCTCGAAGAGGGTGTTGCTCCCCGCCCGGCACAGGGCGATATCCGCGGCCGCGAGCGCACTCCCCATGTCCCGCTCGAAGGGGCGGGAGAGGTAGACTTTATCCCCGATATGTTGCACCTTTTCCTCCCCGCTTCCCGTGATGTGCAGAATGGAGAACTGCTTCAAAAGTTTGGGAAGGGAGGCCTCCACCGCCTCGTTGAGCGCCCTGCTCCCGCTCCCGCCGCCGAACACGAGGAGGACGGGCGATGTTTCGGGAAAGCCGAACTTCTTCCTCGCCCGGGCCCTGTCCCCCGAAAGGATCTCCCGCCGTACGGGGGAGCCGACAAAGATCCCGTTTTTGAAGCGCCCCGCCGTCTCGGGGAAGGAGGTGAGGACGGCGTCGCACCTCTTTGCGATGAGCTTTGTGCACAGCCCGGGAGAAAGATCGCTCTCATGCGTTAAAACGGGGATCCTGAGCTTAGAGGCCGCCCACACGGCGGGGTAGCTCGCATAGCCTCCCTTGGAAAAGACGAGGTCGGGCCCCTTCTCCTTTAGGATGAGAAGGGCTCTTTTCTTTGCCCGATGCAGGGCGAAGGGGATCTTGAGATTTTGCAGGGAAAAGGAGCGGCAAAGTTTGGGCGTTTCCACCGTAAAGAAGGGGTAGCCCGCCTCCGTCACGAGCTTTTTTTCGATGCCCTCCGTGCCCATATAGAGGAGATGAAAGGCATAGCGCAGTTCGCGCATGAGGGCGAGATTGGGGATGACGTGCCCCGCACTTCCCCCGCCGCAAAAGAGGATGGTCTTCATATAAGACAGTATATGGGATAGAGAGAAAATTATTGAAAAGGCCTCCCGCAATTTAGCGGGAGGCCGACGTTTTTCTTAAAACTTCAGTTCTTCTTCTTTCTGGGCAGGAACCACACATACAGCCCGACGATGAGCACGGCGACGACGGAGAGGATGACGATGAGGGCGATGCGGAGGGTGTCATTTTGCCCGAAGTCGAGATACTTTTCCTCGATGTCGGCGGTGAAGACTTTGCCGCTCTCGTCGCTGTAGCGGGCGATATAGGTGCCGTCCGCCTTCTTCTCGAGGCGCACCCGCTCGCCGCCGTAAAGCTTGAGGCTCTCCTCCCCCGAATGGAAGAGATAGCCGTCCGCATTCTTCTTTAGCGTCGCAAAGAGGAAGTCCTCCTCCGAGGGATCGAAGGGGATGGAATCGGAGAGATAGTCGACGGGAACATAGCCCGAGAGCTTCACCCCGTCCGAAGAGGTGTATTCCACGAAGGCGTAGTCGTGCTGTTCGGCGGCATGGACGACGCCCTTCACTTCCACCAAGGCCCCGCGCAGAAGGCGGGCGTCGGCGAGGGCGGAGGGGAGGCAGGGATAGTAGTAGAGGGAGACATCGCTCGTGAGATACCGAAGAGTTGTCTCCTCCGTCCAATAGCTCTCTTCGGGGACGAGAAGGTCCTCCTTCTCCAAATCGATATGGAAGAGGTTCGCGGTAAAGGTGCGGTCCAGCTCCTCGATCTCATACAGCTCGACGAGGGCGAAGCCGTCCTTGACGCCGAGAAGTACGCCGCGCGCATCCTCCTTCGTGCGGAAATAAAATTCATAGGGGAAGTACATGGGATCGTCCGCGCGGAGCTTTTCGAGGTCGGTGCGGATGCCGATCGTCCCCGCGGGGATATTGACAAAGAGCCGCTCTCTCTCGTGGACGCGGAAGACTTCCTCATGGATATCGCCCGCGTCGATCTCGTCGAGCGTGGGGATGTCGAGCGCGCCGCCCTTTGAGGCGACGACAAAGTTTTCGAAGAGGAAATACACGGCGTCATCCTCGTAGCCGAGGGCAAAAGCGATGGGGTCATCCTCGGACATGGTATATACATAATCGCTCCCATGCACCGTTTCGATCACTTCGTTTTCGTTTCTGTAGAGGGTCTCGCCGAGAAGGTAGTAGAGGTTTCCCTCGAAGTCGGCACGAAGGCTCTTGTAGCCCTCCGGGAGGCGGAAGGGGAGCACTTCTCCCGCCGCGCTCTCGTCGCAGAACTCCCGCTCCGTATAGCGGACGACTTCGCGGGAAGAGCCGCAGACGACGAACAGGTCCCCATAGACGTCGGAGGCGAGGGCATAGGGGTTGTCGTGCATCGCGTGGAAGACTTCCGCGCCGCCCACTCTCCCATAGACGTTGCTCGTCACATAGTACACTTCCCCGTACACGCACGCGAGCCCGCAGATGGGGGACTGCGTCTCTTCCTTCACAAGAGAAAAGGCCATCTTCTCCCTCTCGGAATAGGTGCAGGTGTAGATCTCGTGCTCCGTCGAAAGTGCGATAATTGAGCCGTCGGTCGCGACATGGGTGGGGGATAATTCGTCGATGCCATAAATTTGAGAATATTTCTTTGTGGCAAAATTGTAGACGCTCACGCGGTCGCAGCCCCTGTCTAAGGTGACGAGAAGATCTCTCGCCCGCGCGGTATCCGTCGCGGAGACGAGCCTGTTTTCGGAATCCGACGACGCCGCGATCTCATAGCCGGAAAATGCCGCGCCCTCCTCGGTGGGGACAAGCTCTTTTATCGAACTTCCCACGATCATATACAGCTTCCCGCCGAAGGAGGTGAGTGCGGAGAAGCCTTCGCCCTCTGCGATGAGCATACTCGCGCCCTCTCTGTCCGTACGGTACAGCCCCTCTTTGGCGGTGTAATAGA
>CANRIO010000078.1 GCA_947630605.1 uncultured Clostridia bacterium | reverse complement strand
AATATCTTTCAAAACTCGGCAAAAAACAGCTGCGCATCGCCGAAACGGAGAAGTACGCGCACGTCACGTTCTTCTTCAACGGCGGCGTGGAAGCGCCCAACGAGAATGAGGTGCGCGTTCTCATCAACTCCCCCAAGGTAGCGACCTACGACCTTCAGCCCGAGATGAGTGCGCCCGAAGTGACCGAGCGCGTTCTTCAAGAGCTCTCCACGGGCGAATACGACGTGATGATCCTGAACTTTGCAAACTGCGATATGGTGGGCCACACGGGCGTCATCCCCGCCGCCGTCAAGGCGGTGCACACCGTCGACGAATGCGTGCAGAAGGTGGTGGATAAAATTCTCTCCATGGGCGGGTCGCTCCTTCTCACGGCCGACCACGGCAATGCCGACAGGATGCTCGCGGAGGACGGTTCCCCCTTCACCGCACACACGACAAACCCCGTTCCCGTCGTACTCATCTCCGAAAAATACAGGGACGTGACCCTCCGCACGGACGGCATCCTCGCCGACCTCGCCCCCACCCTTCTCGACGTGATGGGCCTGCCCATCCCTCCCGAAATGACGGGAAAAACTCTGATCGAAAGATAAAAGCAAGAAGGACACTCAAAATATCGTAAAAATAACCGCTGTAAAACGAAAGCGGCGGGGCGCATGAATTGCGCCCCGCCGCTTTTTATTTTCATTCATGATTTATCATTTTGCAAGCTCCTCGAAGGCTCTGCGGTGTTTCTCCAAAATGCGCCCGGCGACCACATCGATCTTTTCGTCGTCTGAAAGGTCGAGGGCGGGATTATCCTGAAGATTCACGAGCATGTAGCGCGGCTTATTATTCTTAAAGATCACAACGCTGCCCTCTCTATCGGCGATCCGCGCTGCACGCGAAAAGTTTTGGTTTGCCTCGGATATGGAAAGTACTTGGCTCGTATTGATCAACATAATATCACCTCATACTTATTATATCCGAATTGTAGCTAAAAATCAACCTATTTTGAAAAAATTTTTTTGATTATAACATGCGGCGGGGCGCATGAACTGCGCCCCGCCGCTTTGTTTTATGGCGGATTTGCGTTATAAGAGGTCCCCTCGCCGCCTGCGGCCGATCGGGATGAGGAAGGGAAATCACATATCCTTCATGCCGCGCTTGCCCTTGTAGAGGCGTTTGACGGACGTGCGGTGTTCCTCCCCCGAGAAGAGGCGCAGGATGTTCTTTCTGTGCGCAAACCACGGGAGGAAGTTGAGAGCGAGGAGGATCATGAAGATGGCGACCGTCCACCCGCTCAGAAGCTCCCCTTCATAGCGGAGCACGAAGATGATGGCCTGCCAGACGGAGAGGCCCGTCACGCCGAGGAGCGACCCCATCGAGCCCCACTCGGTGAGGCCGATGTAGATGAGCACCCCGATGAGCGCGCCCACCGTTCCGAAGGCGAACCAGCCGTTCTCGCAGGGGATACAGAAGGTGAAAAGGCCCAGCGTGGAGGCGATGCCCTTCCCCCCCTTGAAGCGCATGGTCACGGGATAGATGTGCCCGAGGATGACGAACAGCCCGCAGAAGTAGCGCGTGAAGTCCGAGATCGCGACATGGGTGCCCTCGAAGACGTAATTTCGGAAAATAAAGTAGGAGACAAGGGCGGGCACGCCCCCCTTGCAGGCGTCGAGCAAAAAGTTCGCGAGCCCCACTTTGAGGCCGAATTCGCGGCTGATGTTCATGGTGCCGGGGTTGCCGCTCCCGATCCTTCTCACGTCCTTATGGCGTGCTTTGGCGAGGATGACGGCGAAGTTGAAGCACCCGATGAAGTAGCAGAGGACGGCCATGAGGAGCAGCCAATACCACAGTTGTGCAAAGCCCAGCTCCTTCATTCCCCCTCCTTCTTGCTCTGCGCCCTGATCCTTATCGGCGTGCCCGAAAAATCATACGCCTCGCGGATGACATTTTCGAGGTACCGCTCATAGGAGAAGTGCAGAAGAGTGTCGTCGTTGACGTTGAGGACGAAGAGGGGCGGACAGGTAGAGACCTGCGCGGCATAGTAGAGCTTGAGGCGCTTTCCGAGATAGCTCGGCGGCTCGTTGATGCGCATGGCGTCGATGAGAAGGTCGTTGAGTGCCCCCGTCGAGACGCGGAAACAGGCATGCGCATACACCTCTTCGGCAAGGGAGAGAAGTTTTTCCACCCGCTGGCCCGTCTTCGCCGAGATGTAGACGGACTTGAAATAGCTCATGAATTTGAGGTCCTCGGCGAGCTGTTTCTCGAATTTTTGAATGGTATGGGTGTCCTTTTCGACGGTGTCCCACTTGTTCATGACGATGAGCGAGGGCTTGCCCTGTTCGTGAACATAGCCGATGATCTTCACGTCCTGCTCGGTGAGGCCCTCCGCCGCATCCACGACGAGAAGGCACACATCCGCCCGCCGCACGGCGTCGAAGGCGCGGAGAACGGAATAGTACTCGACGTCGTCCTCCACCGAACGCTTTCTGCGGATGCCCGCCGTATCGATGATGGTATAGCTCTTTTCGTCCCGCTCGAATTTCGTATCGATGGCGTCGCGCGTGGTGCCCGCAATGGGCGTGACGATGGTGCGCTCCTGCCCCAAAATTTTATTGACGAGGGAGGATTTCCCCGCATTGGGTTTGCCGACGACGGCGATCTTGAGGCCACCCATGTCCGAAGTTTCCCCCTTCGGAAAGAACTCCACCGCCCTGTCGAGGACGTCGCCGATGCCCGTGCCGTGCTCCGAGGAGATGGGGTAAGGTTCCCCGAGGCCGAGTTCGTAATATTCGAAGATCTTGTCGGGGGAATAGTCGTCCACCTTGTTGACGATGAGAATGACGGGCTTTTTGGAGCGGCGGAGAAGTTCCGCAACGTCGTAGTCGGAGG
>CANRIO010000077.1 GCA_947630605.1 uncultured Clostridia bacterium | reverse complement strand
GCTGCCTCCCGTAGGAGTTTGGACCGTGTCTCAGTTCCAATGTGGCCGATCACCCTCTGAGGTCGGCTACCCATCGTCGGTTTGGTGGGCCGTTACCCCGCCAACTGCCTAATGGGACGCGAGCCCATCCATGTCCGATAAAATCTTTCACCCCCCGAAGATGCCTTCGTGCGTGGTCCTATGCGGTATTAGCAGTCATTTCTAACTGTTATCCCCCTGCTATGGGCAGATTGCTCACGTGTTACTCACCCGTCCGCCACTAACGAAGGGAGCAAGCTCCCCTCGTCCGTTCGACTTGCATGTGTTAAGCACGCCGCCAGCGTTCATCCTGAGCCAGAATCAAACTCTTGAGTTTAATGGTTTAGAACCGATGCTCTCGCATCGGCGGCTCTAACGAAATTCGTTATCTTTGCTGACTTTGCTTTGAGTACTATTGTCTCAAAAAATTGACAGAAACTGTTTTTGCTTGCTTACAAAAGTGTTACAAAAAATCGTTTCTTTCTTATTCTATTTTTAATCTGCGTTATACGGGCGACAGCCCGTGCTATCCGTTGCCACTCGGCACAGTAGCTTTCCTATTATAACATGGAAAAAACATACCGTCAAGCGATTTGCGACACTTTTTACAAAATTTTTCGGAAAAATCATTTTGTATCTTGTGCCGTTTCCTTCCGGACAGCTTGTTCATAATATCACACCGAAATTTGAAAGTCAACTGATTTTCGCGGTTTTTTTTGATTTTTTTGCGATTTTTTTATCCATTCTTTCCAACCACAAGGTATTGTGTTTTCCCTTCGATTATGCTACAATTACAGGGAAAGTATAACACGCGATCGGAGAAAAAAATGAAAGCGCTTCGCATTGTCTCTTGTGTGCTCGCCGCCCTCTCGCTGGCCGCGATCACCCCGGTCGGGATCTTCTGCCCGATCGAATACATCTCCATTCCCGTCGTCGCAACGGGGATCTTTGCCGCGTTCATGCTGCTCGCGCGGAGACATTCGCCCCCCGAACCCCCGCAGAGCGTGAACTTTATGAATACCGACGAAGAGAACGAGGCCATCCGCAGGCATCAGGACGAGGAGAAAAAGTAGGCAAAGCGAAGGGCAATGGTGCACAGCGGACGATTAGCTTTTATGAAGCCCATGGCGGGAGTGCCCGCGTCATGCTGCCCCGCGCGAGGCTTCTATTTGTAGACTAAGCGCGGCACGAGGGGCATCGCCCCGAAGTAGCCGGCCATGTAATTACGAAGCCCACGCGAGAAATTCCTCGAAGCATCCCGAGGATGAAAACAGTGACTTTGACAAACAGCATGCCATTCTAAATCACGTCATGTTGAGCCTGTCGAAACATCACCTTATTATTCTTCTTATTATCGGACTTCGTATGAGGGGATTCTTCGGAGAGGGGCTTGGTCGAACAGCCGTATAGCCGTATCGGCTCAGAATGACGCTTACCACTACCCACTAACCCCTATCCCCTCTCGCGCGCGGGCGGGAACAATAAATATAACTGTATAAGAAATGCGCCGCCGAAGATTCGGCGGCGCACTGTTTTCGGAAAATTTACTCCTCTTCCCCCTCTCCGAGAACAAGGGTGAGGGCGGCGATGCTCTCTTCGAGCTCCGCGAGCCGCATGCCCGCATCGGTGGAGGAGAGCTTTTGGTTTGCCCTGCACATGCGGGCGGCATTCACCGTCTTGAGAAGGTAGATGAGGAAGACGACGAGCACGACGACGGCGAGGGCCGCAAAGACGATCGTGAGGATGAGGGGAAGGTTGTCCCCGCGCTTTAAGATGTAAGTCGCGCTCACGGCGGCGCCGATAGCAAGGGCGATGACGGCGGCAAGGACGATGAGCGTGCGGAGAAGGTAGTATCTGCGGTTTGCCCCGAATGCCTCGGCACGCACCGCCTGTTCCGCTTCATAGCTCGTCCGAAGGGGTCTCTCCTCCTCCCGGAGGGCTTCCCGTCTTTCGCGGATGCGGCCTTCAAGTTTTTCGAGCACCTCAGCCCGCACTTCCTCCTCCGCCCAATAAAACTCATGGGCGGCGTCGCTGTCGGAGAAAATTTCAATGTCCGTATAGCCCTTTGTGCGGCAAAGCCAAAGACTGCGTTTCGCCGACCCGTCGTCGCATTCATAGAGGGCGGCCTGCGCAAAGAGGGGCTCCGCGGCGGCGAGGTCCTTCTTTTCGAGAAGAGCGTTTGCCTCCGCCATCAACTTTTCATATTCGGCGCGGGCACGCTCCTCGGCGCGCCTTTTTGCCTCCATGCGGGCCTGCAGCTGGGAGGGGGTGAGCCCGACGAGATCTTCGTCATACTCCTCGTCCTCTTCGGGAAGTTCGACGATATAGTCCGTCTCTTCCTCTTCGACAGCTTCCTCTTCCCCGTCGGGAGCAAGGGCGTCGACGACGTCCTCCCCCTCCGCGGTGTGCTTGATCTTGATCTTGCGCGATTCGTCCTTATCGATCAATCTTTCTTCCATGTTGTCACTCCTCTATCTCATCCCCATCGAGAACGAAGGGGCTTCTTATGCTCTTTTTATGTGCTCTCCGCGGATCCACGCTCTTTAAGACGCGGGCGCGGCACTTCCCGCGGTATCTGCTCTTTGCCCAGAGGCAGAGCTCCCTGCTCTCGAATGCGGCAAAGACGGCGCTCCCCGACCCCGTCATGGAGACGCCGATGGGGGAGAATTGCTTGAGTGCGAGGTAGGCCTCCCCGACGGCGGGGGCGATGCTCCTTGCCGCATCGAAGAGGTCGTTGCCGAAGCATTTCGCCGCCCATTCCGCATTCCCGTTCAAAAGGAGGGAGAGGGCCTCCTCAGTGCGCGCTCCTCCCTTCCTTCCGCCCGCGTCGAATGCGGCATACGCCTCCCGCGTGGAGACGCCCTCTTTGGGGCAGAGGACGAGAAAGTGCATGGGGAAGAAGGGCAGCTCTTCTACGCGTTCCCCCCGTCCGCGGATGCGGGCAAACCCTCCCCGAAGGAGGAAGCCGCAATCGCTCCCAAGTTCATCCGAAAGCGCTTTGAGGGCACCCATGTCCGAGACGCCATACAGCCTACCCATGCCCGCGATGACCCCTGCGATGTCGGCGGACGAGCCACCCATGCCCGCACCGACGGGGATGTTTTTGTAGATGTCGATGTCCGCGCCGAAGCTCTTGAATTTCCCCGAAAAAGCCTCCGCCGCTTTGAGGGCATTGTTCTCTTCGGGGGGGATGTCCGTCCCGAGGCCGTGCATGCGCACGCTGGAAAGAGCGTCCCTTCTCTTCTTTATGACGATGCGGTCAAAAAGGTCCACCGTCGTCACGAGGGAATCGAGCATATGGTACCCCCCCTCCGCGCCGACGATGTCGAGCGTGAGGTTGAGTTTGGCATAGGAGTTGAGCTTGACGGTGTTCATCCACCCTATTCTACCATGGATCGCGCGCCATTGCAAGGGTTTTTTACGGAAAATCGG
>CANRIO010000076.1 GCA_947630605.1 uncultured Clostridia bacterium | reverse complement strand
CGCCATGCCGTGTGCAATGTGGAAGTACGATCCGAGCTTATGCGCCATGGAGTGGCAGACACCGAGAAACGCATTTGCAAAGGCCATGCCGGCCATTGTTGCGGCATTGGCGACCTTTTCGCGCGCCACAGGATCATTCGCCCCATTCTTATATGCGGAAGGAAGATAGGTAAAGAGCAATTTCAAAGCCTCTTTTGCGAGCGCATTCGTGTAATCCGTCGCCATGACGGAAGCGATCGCCTCCAACGCATGCGAAACGGCGTCGATCCCCGAACAGGACGTGAGTCCCTTCGGGATATCCATCATGAGATCGGCGTCGACGATCGCCATGTCGGGCATGAGTTCATAGTCGGCAAGCGGATATTTCGTTCCCGTGCTCTCGTCGGTGATAACGGCAAACGGCGTCACCTCGCTTCCCGTGCCCGCCGTCGTCGGAATTGCGACAAAAAGCGCCTTATCTCCCATGTGCGGGAAAGAATAGACGCGCTTGCGGATATCGGAAAACCGCATCGCCATGCCCTCGAAGTCCACTTCGGGATGTTCATACATCACCCACATGATCTTTGCGGCGTCCATGGGCGAACCGCCTCCCACCGCGATGATGACGTCGGGGGCAAACTCCCGCATGCGGGCAAGCCCTTCCTTCGCACAGGCGAGGGTGGGGTCTGGGGTGACGCCGGAAAAAGTCTCGTGGATAATGCCGTTTTCGTCGAGGATGTCCGTCGCACGCCTTGTAAAACCGCTCTCGAAGAGGAATTTATCCGTGACGATGAACGCCCGCTTTTTTGCATATTCCTCTTTGAGTTCCCTGAGGGCGACGCCAAGGCAGCCGCGCTTGAAATAGACCTTTTCGGGTGTCCTGAGCCAAAGCATATTTTCCTTCCTTTCCGCAACGGTTTTGATATTGATGAGGTGCTTGACGCCCACGTTTTCCGAGACGGAGTTCCCGCCCCACGAGCCGCAACCGAGCGTCAGTGAGGGTGCAAATTTGAAGTTATACAGATCCCCGATCCCCCCGTGCGAGGAGGGCGTATTGAGGACGATACGGCAAGTCTTTAAGACGGATGCGAAGTATTCGACCTCCTCTCTATGCTTGTGGACGTCGATAAAGAGGGAGGAAGTGTGGCCGAGGCCGCCGTCCTCGATAAGGTGCTCTGCCTTATTCACGGCCTCTTCGAAGGTCTTTGCATGATACATCGCAAGCACGGGCGAGAGCTTCTCGTGGGCGAAGGGTTCGGAAAAGTCGACACTCTCCACCTCGCCGACGAGGACTTTCGTCGTAGCGGGCACTTCAAAACCTGCGAGCGAGGCGATGGTCTTTGCCGTCTGGCCGACGATGCGGGAATTGAGGCCGCCGTTTATGAACATCGTCCCCCGCACCTTTTCCGTCTCCTCTTCGGAGAGGAAGTGGGCGCCGCGGAGCGCCATCTCCTTCTTGAAGGCGGCGTACACATCGTCCATGACGATGACAGACTGTTCGGAGGCGCAGATCATGCCGTTGTCGAAGGTCTTGGAATGCAGGATGGAGGAGGCGGCAAGGCGGATGTCCGCCGAGGAATGGACGACGGCGGGCGTATTCCCCGCACCCACGCCGAGGGCGGGTTTCCCCGAAGTATAGGCCGCCTTCACCATGCCCGAGCCACCCGTCGCGAGGATCATATCCGCCTCGCGCATGACCATGGCGGAGAGCGGGACGGTCGGCATGTCGATCCATCCGATGATGTCCTCGGGCGCACCCGCCTCGACTGCCGCCTCGAGGACGATCCTTGCCGCCTCGATGGTGCTTTTCTTTGCGCGCGGATGAGGTGAAATGACAAGCCCGTTGCGGGTCTTCAGGCAGATGAGGGCCTTAAAGATCGCGGTCGAAGTGGGGTTTGTCGTCGGGATGATGGCGGCGATGACGCCGATGGGCTCCGCGATGCGGGTGAAGCCGAACCCCTCGTCATGTTCGATGACGCCGCAGGTCTTGGTGTTTTTATAGGCGTTGTAGATATATTCGGAGGCATAATGATTTTTGATGACCTTGTCCTCGACGACGCCCATGCCCGTCTCCTCCACCGCCATTTTGGCGAGCGGGATGCGGGCCTTGTTTGCTGCAAGCGCGGCACGGTAGAAGATCTCGTCCACCTGCTGTTGCGAATAGGTGGAGAACTTCCTTTGCGCGGCGCGCACTCTTGCGAGCAGCTTTTCGAGGGTCCCCTCATCGTTTACGATGAAGTCTTTCATGCTTTCCTCCATTCCATATAAATGGCTAAAAGATGTGTGCTTAGATCATGCAAGTGCGGTAAGACGGTCGGCGAGCTTTTGCTTCATATCCATGTATTTATCCAGCTTTGCCCGCTCGTCGTCCACGAGCTTTTTGGGAGCCTTTGCGACAAAGTTCTGATTTGAAAGTTTCCCGCTCGCGCGGGCGATCTCCTCCTCCACCTTCAAAAGCTCCTTTTGGATGCGGGCACGCTCTTCTTCGATGTTGACGAGCTCTCCGAGCGGCACAAAGATGTGGGCGATGGAGACGACCTGCGAGACCGTCTTGTCCCCTGCCGCTTCGCCGCTCTCGGCAAATTCCACTTCGCTCGCTCCCGCGAGACGAAGAATGGACTGCTTGTTGAGGCCGACGAGCCGCTTTACCCCCTGCAGCTGACGGGGATCGGTGACGAGATAGACGTGTACCTTCTTTGCGGGCGGACAGTTGACCGAGACTTTGATGGCACGGATGGCCTTGATGAGTTCGATGATGCCCTCGAAGGACTTCGCCTCCTCGCGGTAGGCAAGACGGGAATTATACCGCGGGAAATCCGCCGTGAGGATGAGGCCTTCGTTGCCCGGAAGATAGCTCCAGATCTCCTCCGTGATGAAGGGCGCGAACGGGTGCAGAAGTTTCAACGTATTCCTGAGCACGAAGAGGAGCACGGAAAGCGTCTGCCGCCTGCGCTCAGCGTCCGTCCCATAGAGGGCGGGTTTGGAGAGTTCGATATACCAATCGCAGAAGTCCTCCCACGCGAAGGTCATCACCTTGTCGGCGGCGATGCCGAGGTCGTACTTTTGCAGGGCGAGGGTGACTTCGCGCACCGTCGTCATGAGGTGGGAGATGATCCAGCGGTCTGCGGGCTGCAGTTTGACCTTGGAAAGGTCCTCGGGGACCTCCTCTTTGACGTTCATGAGGACGAAGCGGGAGGCGTTCCAGATCTTGTTGAGGAAGTTGCGCGAGGCCTCGAATTTCGCATTGGAGATGCGCGTATCGTTTCCGGGAGCCACGCCCGAGATGAGGGCGAGGCGGAGAGAATCGGCACCGTAATTTTGGATAACTTCGATGGGATCGATGCCGTTGCCGAGCGATTTGGACATCTTCCGCCCCTGGTCGTCGCGCAGAAGGCCGTGGATGAGCACATCGCGGAAGGGAACCTTCTTCGTATAGCGAAGGCCCGAGACCATCATGCGCATCACCCAGAAGGGGATGATGTCGTACCCCGTGACGAGGACGTCGGTCGGGTAGAAGTATTTATACTCGGGCGTCTCTTCCGGCCAGCCGAGCGTGGAGAACGGCCAGAGCGCGGAGGAGAACCATGTGTCGAGGCAGTCCTCATCCTGCGAAAGATTTGTGCCGCCGCAGTGCGGGCAGACGGTCGGGTCGTCCTTGGGGGTGACCACTTCCGCGCCGCAATCCGCGCAGTACCATACGGGGATCCTGTGCCCCCACCAGAGCTGGCGGGAGATGCACCAGTCGCGGATATTTTCCAGCCAATTATAATATATTTTCGCAAAACGGTCGGGGGTGAACTTCGTCTTGTTCTTGGCGACCGCGTCGATGGCGGGCTTTGCGAGCGTCTGCAT
>CANRIO010000075.1 GCA_947630605.1 uncultured Clostridia bacterium | reverse complement strand
GGAGATGTGGTGGTCGATGTTGACGGTCGTCTTCTTCTTTGCCCCCGCGCGGTAGGTCTGCTCCAAAAGGCCGAGCCGCCCCTCACTGCTCGTATCGACGGTGATGTAGAGCTCGGCGTCCAGAGAGGGTCTTCTTCTGATCTCCCGCACGGCGGGAAGGTAGGAAAATTTCTCGGGGATGTCCCCCTCGTTTACGACCTCTACTTTGAGGCCGCATAAAGAAAGAGCGCGGCCGAGTGCCATGCCGCAGCCGACGGTGTCGCCGTCGGGCCGCATGTGCGTAAAGATGACCGCGCTTTTTTTGGTTTTGAGAAGTCTTGCGATTTCTTCGATGCTGTTCATTGGTCGTCCTTGTGGAGATCGGAGAAGAGCTTGTCCATCTTCGCGCCGTATTCGAAGCTCTCGTCCGGCAAAAAGGTGAGTTCGGGCACGGTGCGAAGGCGCATGACGCTTGCAAGCTGCTTCCTCACAAAGCCCGCGTTCTCTCTTATCAGGGAGAAGGTCTCTTTGTTTCTCTCGGGGGTGCCGCCGAAGACGCTCAAATACACCTTCGCGGTCTTGAGGTCGGGGGAGACGATGACCTCCGTCACGCTCAAGATCCCCGAGATACGGGGGTCCCGATCCTTCAGAGGCCCCGATAGAATGGCGGAGATCTCCTTTCTCAGTTCGCTGTCCAGCCGCTCGGTGCGCCGCGTCACGCCTTGACCTCCTCGATGAGGTAACATTCGATGAAGTCGCCGACGCGCACTTCGTTGAAGCCCTCGATCGCACAGCCGCATTCGAGGCCGGCGGCGATCTCCTTCACCTCATCCTTGTAGTGTTTCAAGGTCTTTGCGTTGCCCTCGACGATCATGATATTGTCGCGGTAGATGCGGAGCTTCCCGCCGCGGATGAGCCTTCCCTCCACGACGAGGCACCCTGCGACGGTGCCCACGCCCGAGACCTGGAAGGTCTGCCGAACTTCCGCCTTGCCGATGAGCGTCTCCTTGTATTTGGGGGCGAGCATGCCCTTGAGCATGGCCTCCATTTCGTCGAGAAGTTCGTAGATGATGCGATACATCCTCACTTCCACATGGCTACGCTCCGCGAGCGTCTTTGCCTTGGCGTCGGGACGGACGTTGAAGCCGATGATGATGGAGTTCGAAGATTCGGCGAGCATCACGTCGCTCTCGGTGATCGCGCCCGCCGCCGCACGGATGACGTTGACTTTGACTTCCTCGTTGTCCAGCTTTTCGAGGGAGGCGCGGACGGCCTCGACGGAGCCCTGCACGTCCGCCTTGATGATGACGTTGAGGTGCTTCAAATTTCCGCTCTCGATGTCTTTGAACATCTCCTCGAAGGACTTCTTCCCCGAAGATTGCAGGTCGAGGGACTGGCGCTGTTTGTCCTTGCGCTCCTCCTGCACCTTCTTCATGAGGGAGGCCTCGACGGCGAAGATGGCGTCGCCCGCATTGGGGACGTCCTCAAGGCCCAAGACGGAGACGGCGGTCGAAGGTCCCGCCTCCTTGACCGTCCTGCCCTGATCGTCGATCATGGCGCGGACGCGGCCCATCGTCGTGCCCGAGATGATGTTGTCGCCCGTGCGGAGGGTCCCGTTCTGCACGAGGACGCTCGCCATGGGACCCTTGCCCTTGTCGAGCTTGGCCTCGATGACGACGCCCTTTGCACGGCGGTCGGGATTGGCGCGGAGCTCCTGCATCTCTGCCTGAAGATAGATGCTCTCCAAAAGTTCGTCGATGCCCTCGCCCGTCTTTGCGGAGACGGGAACGACGATGACGTCGCCGCCCCATTCCTCGGGGACGAGGTTGTAGTTCATGAGCCCCTGCTTCACCTTGTCGGGGGAGACGTTGGGCTTATCCATCTTGTTCATGGCGACGATGATGGGAACATCTGCCGCCTTGGCGTGGTCGATCGCCTCCACCGTCTGGGGCATGATGCCGTCGTCCGCCGCAACGACGAGGACGACGATATCCGTCACCTTTGCCCCCCTTGCGCGCATGGCGGTGAATGCCGCATGGCCGGGGGTATCGATGAAGGTAATTTTTCTGTCCCCGGGGAGGGAGACGGTGTAGGCACCGATGCTCTGCGTGATGCCGCCCGCCTCGCCGGCGGTGACGTTGGTACTTCTTATCTTATCGAGAAGGGAGGTCTTGCCGTGGTCGACATGCCCCATGACGGTGACGACGGGAGCGCGCACGACGAGGTTCTCCCCTTCGTCTGCCCCGTGTTCCTCGATGAGGGTCTCCTCCGCGGTCTTCTCGGGCCTGTATTCGAGGTCGATGCCGAGCTCGAGGGCGATGAACGCCGCATTGTCGTAGTCCACCGATTCGTTCACCGTCTTCATGACGCCCTCTTTGAAGAGGCGTTTGGTGATCTCCACGGCGGAGATGCCGAGCTTTTCGGAGAGCACTTTGATGGGGATATCTTGGCTCGTGACGACGGCATGGTCGATCTTGACGGTCTGCGTCTCCTTCCTGACCTTCTTGCCGAAGCGGGCCTTCCTGTATCCGCTCTCCTTATCGAAATCGCCGATGCTCGCCCCCTGCTGACGCTGGAGGGCGCGCTTGTTGGCGGGGCCGCGCGATTTCTCGACATACGATTTATCGAACTTCTTCTGCGGTTCTCTCCGCTGGGGACCCGTCGGAATGGGAACGGGCGCGGGGCGCACTCCGCCCATGGGACGCTGTCCCATGCCGGGACGTGCGGGCGGCTGCGTCCTCGGGACAAAGGTGGGCCTTCCCGCAGCTGTGCCCGGACGGACGGGCGGGGTATAGGTGGGACGGGGCCCCGTCTTTTGGTCGGGGCGGAAGGTCCTCTGCCCTGCGGGCGTGGGAGCGGCGCCCTGCGGACGGCGGGGCGCGGCGGGCGCAGCGGGAGCGGGCCGCACCTGTGCGGGACGCGCTTGCCCCTCCGAGGGCTTTGCGGGAGCGGCCTCATCCGAAGGCTGCTTCGCCTTCGGCGCTTGCTCTTTTGCCGCCGCCCGTTCGCGCTCCTCTTCGGCGCGTTTTTCCTCCTCGGCCTTCTGTCTTGCCTCCGCCTCCTCGCGGGCCTTTCTTTCCGCCTCCTCGGCAAGACGCTCTTCCTCCTCTCTCTTCGCGGCCTCTTCGGCGCGGCGCTTTGCCTCGGCGGCCTCTACCGCCGCGAGCTTTTTGAGAAGTTCGGAGAGCTTCTTCTCGCTCTTCGAGAGCGTCTCCTTGAGGGATGCGGTCGCCTCATCCGTCTTGAGTGCGGCCAATTTTTCGATGTTTTCGTATGCCATGCATTCCTCCGTTTGAACGGAATCGTTATTCTTTGATGTCCTGCAAGATCGCGCCTGCGAGATGTTCCTCCCGCACGGCCGCAAGTTTGCAAAAAGCCTTGCCCGTGAGTAAGGCGAGATCTTCCACTTCTATGAGCGGGCAGGAAAACCGCTCTGAAAGGGAGGCGATCTCTTTTTTGGTATTCTCCGAGGCGGCACGGTCGGCAACGAGGAGGTAGACCCTTCCCCGCTCCGCTTTTGCCGCATTCACCCCGAGGGTGAGTTTGCCCGCGCGGCGGGCAAAGCCCAGATAGCTCTTAATTCTTTGCGTCAAGGAATTCCTCCTCGAGACGGGCATAGACCTCCCCGGGAACGGGCACGGAGAAGACCTTCGAAAGCGGCTTCCTCTTTGTAAGGAGCTTCATGCACGCCTCCGTCTTACAGACATAGGCGCCGCGCCCCGGGAGCCTTCCCGAAAAGTCGAGCATAACTTCCCCTTCGGGCGTTCTCACGATGCGCATGAGCTCCCGCTTTTCCATCTCCTTCCGGCAGGCGATGCAAGTCCTGATCGGGGGATTGCCCTTCGCTGACATTTATTCCTCCCCACCCTCTTCTTCGGGAGGGGGTGTGAGATCCAATTTCTCGGCCGCCGATTCGCTCTTGACGTCGATCTTCCAGCCCGTGAGGCGGGCGGCGAGGCGGGCGTTCTGGCCGTCTCTTCCGATCGCGAGGGAG
>CANRIO010000074.1 GCA_947630605.1 uncultured Clostridia bacterium | reverse complement strand
TGGTAAGTTCCGTCGTCATGGACTTGCCCTCTTCCACGGTGATGACGCCGTCCTTTCCGACGATCTCCATGGCGTTTGCGATGAGCTCGCCCACTGTTTCGTCACCTGCGGAGATGGAGGCGACCTGCGAGATGGCCTTCTTGCCGTCCACCGTCTTGGAGATGGACTTGATGTGATCGACGGCTACAACGACCGCCTTGTCGATGCCCTTCTTCAAAATGATGGGATTTGCGCCCGCGGCGAGGTTTTTGAGCCCTTCGCGGATGATGGCCTGTGCAAGAAGCACTGCCGTCGTGGTGCCGTCGCCTGCGACGTCGTTGGTCTTTGTGGAAACTTCTTTTACAAGCTGTGCGCCCATGTTCTCGAAGGGATCGGGAAGTTCGATCTCCTTTGCGATGGTCACGCCGTCGTTCGTGATGAGGGGTGCGCCGAATTTTTTATCCAGAACGACATTCCTGCCCTTGGGGCCGAGGGTGATCTTCACTGTGTCGGCAAGGGTATTCACGCCCGTCTCGAGCGCCTTTCTTGCGTCGTCTCCGTATTTTATCTGCTTTGCCATAATAATATCCTCCTGACTTTACTCAACGATAGCTAAGATATCCGATTGTTTGATGATGGTGAATTCCTTCCCGTCCACCTTGAAGTCCGTGCCGCTGTATTTGGCGCAGAGGACTTTGTCGCCCGGTTTCACCGTCATCGTGACTTCCTTTCCGTCCACCATGCCGCCTGGGCCGACCGCAACGACGAGACAGGTCTGCGGCTTCTCCTGTGCAGAGGAGGGGAGATAAAATCCGCTCTTTGTCTTTTCTTCCACGGTGACCGCCTCGACGACCACCTTATCGAACAAGGGTTTGATGTTCATGCAAAAACCTCCAAATGAATTCCTTTTCTATTATAACACAATGCCCCGCCCGTCAAACAAAAAAGCGGAAGAATTTTCCAATGTTTTGTCTTTTATTTTTTGCGATGTTGACAGAAGCACTTTTTGCATGTTATAATAAAAAAAGAGGTAAACATTATGGATAAGTGGGATATTCGTTTCATGCAACTCACAGAGGATGTGGCTTCTTGGTCGAGCTGTCTGCGCCGCAAGGTGGGGGCGGTCATCGTCCGCGACAAGCGCGTCATGGCGACGGGGTATAACGGCGCACCCGCGGGGATAGAATCGTGCACGGAGCGCGGCGGATGTCTGCGCGAATCGCTCGGTATTGAGAGCGGAACGCGGCAGGAGATGTGCTACGCCGCACACGCCGAGCAGAACACTCTCATCCAGGCTGCAAAATATGGCGTCAAGATCGACGGGGGAACGCTCTACTGCACGCACCAACCCTGTGCGATCTGCGCAAAGCTCATCATCAATGCGGGCATCAAGCGGGTGGTCTACAAAGAGGGCTATCCCGACGCATTCTCGATGGAGCTCTTCACCGAGGCGGGTACGGCCGTCGAAAAGTTCGAATTGTGAGATAGCATTTTTTGCCGAATGGGCACAAAAAACGAGGTTTGCAAAGTACTATGTCTGACAAAGCAATCTACGAAAACCCCCTGATTACACGCTATAGTAGCCATGAAATGCAGGAAAATTTCGAGGAGGAGAAGAAGATTCGCCTTTTCCGAAAACTTTGGGTCGCCCTCGCCGAGAGCGAGATGGAACTCGGGCTTCCCATCACCGCGGAGCAGGTCGAAGAGCTCAAATGCCACATCGATGACATCGATTTTGAAAAGGCAGAGGAGCTTGAAAGGGCGACGCGGCACGACGTCATGGCGCAAGTCAAGGCGTTCGGTCTCGTTGCACCAAAAGCTGCGGGCATTCTCCATTTGGGCGCGACGAGCTGTTTTGTCGATTGCAATGCCGATCTTCTCATCATGAAGGACGCGCTCTCCATCATATTGAGGAAACTTGTGAATGTGATGGATAAACTCAAAGATTTTGCCCTTCGCTATAAGGATCTTCCGACGCTCGGGTTTACCCATCTTCAGCCCGCCCAGCTCACGACGGTGGGAAAGAGGGCGACGCTCTGGCTGCAGGACCTTCTCTTCGACTATGAGGCCATCATGCACCTCAAATCCCACTTCCGCATGCGCGGGGTGAAGGGCACGACGGGCACGCAGGCGAGCTTTTTGCAACTCTTCGAGGGGGACGGCGAGAAGGTGAAGGAGCTTGAACGCCGTGTGATGCGCAAGCTCGGTTGCCGCAACGTCTTTGCCGTCACGGGGCAGACCTATCCCCGCAAATTTGATTACGAAGTCCTGAGCGTCCTTTCGGGAATTGCACAGTCTGCCTATAAATTCTCCAACGACCTCCGCCTTCTTCAGAGCATGAAGGAGGTAGAGGAACCCTTCGAGCAGACACAGATCGGCTCTTCGGCGATGGCATATAAGCGCAATCCGATGCGTTGTGAGCGCATGGGAAGCCTTGCCCGCTACCTCATCTCTCTCCCTGTGAACGCCGCCATGACTGCGGGGACGCAGTGGTTTGAGCGCACGCTCGACGATTCCGCCAACCGCCGCATCGTCCTCGCGCAGGCATTCTTGACGGCGGACGCAATTCTGGAGCTATACATGAACGTCGCGGACGGCCTCGTCGTCTATGAAAAGGCGATCGCAAAGCATGTCGCGGCAGAGCTTCCCTTCATGGCGACGGAGAACATCCTGATGGAATGCGTGAAGGCGGGGGGCGACAGGCAGGAACTGCATGAGCGCATCCGCGTTCTCTCCATGGAGGCGGCGCATATCGTCAAAGAGGAGGGGGGCGAGAATGACCTTCTCTCCCGCATCGAAGAGGACCCCATGTTCCAAGCGGTGCATGGAAGGCTTGAGAACATCGTCGATGCGAAGAAATTTATCGGCAGAGCCCCCGCCCAAACGGAAGAATTTATAGAGGGACACATCGCCCCCGTTCTCATCCGTAACCGCCACCTCATCGGAATAAAGGGAACTGTGCGGGTATAAAAGGAAAAGCAAACGCCGCCGACGGGGCATTTCCTCGTCGGCGGCTTAAAATTTATCATGTATTTAATTCTTGTTCAGGCCGAATTTTCGCGTTTGCAACACTTCTTTCCAATAATTTTCCCGCCCGATGATGTAATCGTTCCCGAGGTTCATGTTGCATACTTCGAGAATGGAATATTTGAAGTTGTATTTATATTCCTCGCCGTGCTCCGCAAGGAGGGCTTTCAGTTCCCGATTGCCGCCATGACCGTCGTGGGCATATGCCGCCCATCTTTGCCAGATACATTCTTCGCCGTATGCGCTTCCGACATATTGTTTCCCAGTCAGTTTATCGGCGATCAGGTAGACGCCTTTCACGTTGGAAAGGGCGGAACGCCAGGAAGAAATATCGTCCCGAACGATCGCATGCAGCGTTTCATAGTCGATATTGACTTCATCAAAACCGCCGAAATCGGTAATGGAGACCCGCTTTTCGAGAATGGAGGAAATGCACATATCCTGCGGGCGCATACCGGATTCGGGACTCATTTCGAGATTGATATACGATTGACGGTATTCTTTTTTATAGGAAACAAACACTCTGCCGATGAGGTCGGTCTGATGATCTACAAGCTCGGTAGAATATTTCCAACCCCGCCAATTATCTTCGGAGTGTTCGATAGGGTAAGGCTTCCCTATGACCTTATAGATGCCGCCGAACATCCATACATCTTTTTCATAATAGATGAGCGATAGGACATAGGGGCGAGAGAAGTTTTTGTTCGTTTGGCATTCCTGCCACTCCTTGAAGGCTCCGAGAAGGAATTGTTGATACGGTTTCTTTTTATCATTCGTCCCGGTCGCAAAATGGACTTTGTAGTTTTTAAGTTCTGTTTCGGAGATATTCAAGACATCAAGTAATTTCAGCATCTTTTTCCTCATTTGGGTAATTTGAAAATCATTCATACCAAACAAAGACCCGTTCGCAGGGAACGGGTCTTTGTTTGGTGCACCGAGGCAATTATAATCCGAACACAAAAGCTCGTCAAGGCTGACCGTTTGCGTTCCGTTTTTATAGTTAAAAATGAAAGTTACTTTGTCATCATAGAGGTA
>CANRIO010000073.1 GCA_947630605.1 uncultured Clostridia bacterium | reverse complement strand
CTCCTCCGCTCTTGCGGGGATGAGGGTGCCCAAGGCGACGCCCGTACAGCACATGAATATTGCCATAAGGAGAGCCGCAAGGGTAAGTTTTAACTTCTTCGTTTTACTCATGGAATACTCCTTTTTGCACCTATTTTGTGCAAAATTTTCCTTCGCCATATATATTTATGGCGAGAATTCACCGAGATTTTATCACGGAAAATTCAAAAACTCAACTAAACGGCATGCCAAAAAAGCACCCCCCCCCCGTTGTGAATTGCTTTCTCTTTTTGTTTGAACTTATCTGTTTTATGGGCTGAATTTTGTAAACCGCTTTCAAATTTTATGAAAAATGTGAATTGCAAATTTTTGTTTATTTTTGTCCCCGCCCCCGCTTTGGCCCTTTTTGTCGAATTTTGTTCAATTTATTATAATAAATTTGTGTTGAAAGGCGGGAAAAGAGCGCCTCCGTGGGAGGCAAGAATGGCGCCTCCGTGGGAGGAGCTGTCGCGCGTGAGCGTGACTGAGGTGGGACGGGCTTCATTCCGACGCTCTTTTTTCCTCATCTCGAACGAAGTGAGGAGACCCCCTCTCGATAGGCCGCGCAGGGTTTGTAGGGATCTCCTCCGCCGCGATAGGTGCGTACTTCGCCTTCGGCTCGTGCGCCACTATCGTGTCGTCGAGATGAGGAGGAGATGAAAAAAGTTGGTGGGCGGGTGGGCGGGGCAGTAAAGTCAGCGCGGGCGACATTCTAAAAAACCGTCATGCTGCCCCGACCGCACGTTCTGATCGCCATCGAAGGTCGGCACGAGTGCCGACTTTCGGCACGAAGTAGCGAAGTCGAAGCATCGCCACATTATAAATAAGGTGATTCCTCGACTACGCTCGGAATGACGATTTAAGAACTCGTACCCACCCCCTACCCCCTCCTCGGGAGGGGGCAAGAATGCGGGTCACCTTATGAAGTTGGTGCGGAGGCGGGGTTCGGGGGCGGGGCGGGGAATGCCCTGCGCTCTGCCCGCTTCAATGTTCTTGAGAAGCCACGCCGTCTCTTTGGCGAGGGTGCGCATCGTCTGCAGGCCCTCCTCGTCCTGTTCCACCTCCTCGGGCGTGTTGCCGTGGACCTGGTTCCAATATTGCGAGGAGACGACGGGCATGCAATTCATCATAAAGTACTTATTGAGGCGGTCGAATGCCGCGCTCGCGCCCCCTCTCCGGCAGCTGACGACGGCGGCGCCGAGTTTGCCCGCCATGCGCCTTCCGGCGGTATAGAAGAGGCGGTCCAAAAACGCCATGACCTGTCCGCTTGGCCCCGCATAGTAGACGGGCGAGCCGACGATGAGGGCGTCGAAGCTGTCCAAGCGGCGGACGACGCTGTTGACGAGGTCGTCAAAGACGCACAACCCCTCTTTTTTGCAATGTCCGCAGGCGATGCAGCCCGCGACGGGCTTTTTCCCGAGCCATAAGATTTCGCTCTCCACGCCCTCTTTTTGTAGCGTTTCGGCGACTTCGGTGAGCGCCCTGTTCGTACAGCCCTTCTCGTTGGGGCTGCCGTTGATGAGCAATACTTTCATAAATTGGCCTCCAAGCTCTTTGCGAGCGAAATTGCTTCTTCCTCTGCGTGGCGAAGGCGGCTCTCGCACTCCTCCGGCGATGTGACGTCCAGCCCGAAGGCGGAGACGGAGAAAAATTCTTCGATGCCGAAGAAGCGGCAGAGGGCCTTGAGATAGGGCGTTGCCTGTTCCTGTTCGCTCCCCTCTTCGATCCCGAGGCCGCGCGTGGTGAGAAAGATCATCCGCTCGGCGCGGCACTTCCCCTCGCAGGTCTCGCCGTCGAAGGCGATCCCCGAGACGGAGACGTGCTCGAAGTAGGTCTTGAGCTTCGCGGGGATACCCATGTCCCAGAACGGGGCCGCAATGACGACCATGTCCGCGGCGGCGAACTGTTTGGCGAGGTCGAACATGGTATGCCCGTATTCCCCCGCCGCGGTGAGGGCGTTGCGCTCCTCCATCTCCCTTCTCCCGAGGGGAAAGATGGGCAGGGCGTCGAGATCTACTTTTTCCCTTTCATACCCGTTCAGGGCAGAAAAAAAGGCGCGCGATATACGTGCCGTTCTCGAGAGTTCTTTGCGGAAACATCCGTCTATGAAGAGGACCTTCTTCATTCCTTCTTTTCTTCCTCTTTCCCTTCTTCCAGCTCTTCGCTCTCATGGAAGTAGCGAAGGTACATTTTTCGGCAATATCTGCCCACTTCGGCGTCCTCGGCGGGCGTCCCTTCGAAGGAATACTGCCCGTTTACCCGCCATGCGTTGAGGAGGGAGATCTTGATGGCGTCCTCGGGACAGCCGAACGCACAGGCCATACAGCCGACGCAGTGCATGCCGAAGTGCGGCCGCCCGTTCTTCATGCGGATGTTGCCGCGGGGGCAGAGGCTCTGGCATGCGCCGCAACCGACGCACTTCTTTTTTGACGCATGGAAGGTCTTGCCGAGAATGGGCATCGCGGGGTGTTCGATGCGGACGGCAAATGCCGCCGCCCGCCGTGCGGCGTTGACGTGTTTTAAGGTCCCCGCCCCCTCGAGCATGGCCGCGGTGTCGCGCGGGATGCGAAGTTCCACCGCCTTCCACATGCGGGCGGCCATGCCGTCCGAATGGCGGAAGATGATGTTGTAGGGCATCACATAGACAAACTCCCCCTTCACCTCGTATCCGCGGCGGGTGAGCATGCGGCGCGGCGTGATGCCCGAGGCGTCGTTGAGCTTGGAGGGCTCGCCCGAGGTGCGCAGAAGGTAGGCGGGCATCTTCTTCTCGCTCTTCGGGAGAGCTTTCAAGAATTGCACGACCGCCTTGGGGGCGTTGAAGGCATGCACGGGATAGCCGAGAACGAGCATATCGAACCCCTCGACCGCGGGCATGGGTGCCTCCTTTCTGATGAGTGCGACCTCTGCCTCATGGCCGAGCTTTTTCACTTCCTCGCCCATGCGTTCTGCAACGCGCTTTGTGTTCCCCGTCCCCGAGAAGACGGCAAAGAGCACTCTCATTCTGCCTCCTCCCCGAATTTTTCCGCAAAACAGCTCCCGTCCTCGCGGAGCCCGTAGGTATAGTTCTCGTCCCTCTCGTGGGAGTCGTACCACACCTGCGCCACAAAGGGACTGTATTTTGCGATGCGGTCGAAGTTCCACGGTGCGGGCTGATGGCACTTCGGGCACCAGTGCCCGCCGCAGAGGACGGTATAGGCGCTTGCCTCGAAGGTGTGCCCGTCGTGGCAAGCCCAGAGAAGTTTCTCATAGGGGTCGCCGCCGTACGTCTCGCTCAAAAGCTTTCCGCCGCGGAAGGCCGCCGCCCCGCGGAGATCTTCTATATTCCAATCGGACATCGGCTTTGTCTCGTCATAGCCGTGGTCCAAAAGTGCGGCATTCTTCTTGTCGCGCATAGCGTCGTAGTCGCCGAAGTCTCCCTTTGCGATGAGCTTATAGTCCTTCCAATCGTGGGAGAGGTTTTCCGCCGCCTCCATCGAGCCGAAGGTGGCCGTGACCCGCGCGACGTCCCCGTTTTTCACCCAGCGGTAGGGCGAATTGGGATGGTTGCGCAGCCTCCTGAAGAGGAAGAGGTCGATGAGCCCGCGCGGAACGCATTTGCCGAGTTTGTAGAGTTTATGCTGCGAGCCGATCCACTTCCAATATTCGTGCACATCGTCCCGCTGATAGCCGAAGAGCTCTTCGAGCGCTTCGCCGTCGTAGAACCACAGACCGTGGAAGTTGCGGGAGGCGAGCCAGTGGGGCTTGAAGAACTTCTCCGCAGAGCCGCCGATGATGGCGAACCCGTCGTTGAAGGTATCGTACCCCGTCTCCATGCCCTTGAACCCCGCGCCGATGTTGTAGATCTTCTTCCAGAATCCGGGCACTTCCCCCGCATTGTCGCGCTCTAAGATGCGCTTTATGAGATAGCCGCTGTCCCGCGAGCTCACCCACTCCAAAGGGGCGTTGGCGGCGGTGTGGAACATGAGGCCGTCGGAGATGTTGTCGTGCATCATGTTGGGATGCAGCATCGCCGTCTGGCGGAGGACCGCCCAGCAGTCGAGA
>CANRIO010000072.1 GCA_947630605.1 uncultured Clostridia bacterium | reverse complement strand
GAGAGAAAAGACGGCGGCGACCTTGCCCTTTCTGAGGCAAGCGTTCTCGACGATGTTCATCGCGAGCGACGTCTTGCCCATGCCGGGACGGGCGGCGATGACGATGAGGTCGGACTTCTGCAGACCGTTCGTGATGCGGTCGAGGTGCTTGAATCCCGTCTCAAGTCCGCGGAAGGCGTTGGGATCGCCCTGGATATCTTCGAATTTTTTGATGACTTCGTGGATGACGGCCCCGTCCGAAAGACCTGTGAGCATCGTCCCGTCCTGCTGGCGGGAGATGTCGTAGACGAGCTTTTCGGCATAGGCGATGGCATCGCGCTCCTCGACGCCCTTCTGGCTGTTCTCGATGATGTCGCGGCTCGCACGGATGAGGGCGCGGTTGATGCTGTCCCTCCTTACGATCGCGAGATATTGTTTATAATTGGCCGCGGAGGGCGTGTTCTCCGAGAGCTCGGTGACGGCCTGCAGGCCGCCCGCACGGACAAGCTCTCCGTCGCGGTCGAGCTGGTCGGTGAGGGTGACGACGTCCACCGTCTTGTGGCCGCCGAATACCTTCTTCATGGCGGCAAGGATGAGCCTGTGGGATTCCTGGTAGAAGTCCTCCTCGCGGAGCGATTCCAAGATCTCCGACTGCACGGCCTCGTCGATGAGAAGGCACCCGAGGAGGGCGGCTTCGGCGTCAAGATTGTGCGGCATTTGATTGTTGGGCATTGTGGTACTTCCTTATGTAAAATTCAAGAGAGCGCTTCAAAGGCCTCGAGGGCGTCTTTGAATTCCGCCATGGCCGCCTCGAAGGGCGCCCGCGTGGCGAGGTCCGCCCCCGCGATGCGAAGGAGCGAGACGGGATCTTGCGAGCATCCGCCCGAGAGGAACCGCTTGTAGTCCTCCACCGCCCTTTCCCCTTCGCGGAGAATGCGGTTTGCGATGCAGATCGCGGCGGTGATGCCCGTCGCATATTTGTAGACGTAGAAGGAGCGGTAGAAGTGCGGGATGCGCGCCCACTCGATGGCGATGTTCTCGTCGTGGATGACGGCGTCGCCGTAGTATTTCTTGTTGAGGGAGAGGTAGAGCTCGGAGAGGTTGTCCTTGTTGAGCGGTTCTCCCCCCTCCGCCAGCGCATGTGCCTTTTCTTCGAATTCCGCAAACTGCGTCTGACGGAAAAGCGTCGTGCGGATCATGTCCATGAAGTAATTGAGAAGATACTTCCTGAGCTTCTCATCCTCTGTGGTCTTCAGAAGATATTTGAGGAGCAGCACTTCGTTGACCGTGCTGGCGACTTCCGCGACGAAGATCTTATATTCCGACTTCGCGTAGGGCTGCATGCAATTGGAATAGTAGGAATGGAGGGAGTGCCCCATCTCGTGGGCGATGGTGAAGACGTCGTGCGTCGTCTTCTGATAATTCAAAAGGACATAGGGATGGAAGCCGTACATGCCGATGGAATAGGCGCCGCCCTTCTTTCCCTCCGTCTCGCAGACGTCGATCCAGCCCTCGTCGCGTCCCCTCTTCAGGAGGTCGATATACTCCTTCCCGAGGGGAGAAAGCCCCTTCAGGACAAGCTCATACGCCTCCTCGTAGGAAAGTTTCAGATCGGCGTCCTCCACGAGGGAGGGATAGATATCGTACATATACATCTTGTCGTAGCCGAAAACGCGCTTGCGGAGCTGCATATAGCGGTGCATGAGCGGGGTCGCCTCGTCCACGCAGCCGATGAGGTTTTGGTAGACGCCGCCGTCGACGTCCTCTTCGAAGAGTGCCCTTTCGAGGCAGTTTTTGTATCCGCGGGCACGGGATAAAAAGATGTCCCCCTTCACGTTGCCGAAGTAAGTCGTCGCGAGCGTGCCGATGATCTTGCGGTAGGCGGCATAGTATTTTTCGTACGCCTCCTTCCGCTTTGCCCTGTCGGAGCCGTTCATGATGACGCTGTAGAGGCCGTGGGAGAGGCGAACGGATTTCCCCTCGTATTCTATCTCGGGAAGGTCGAGCTCGGCGTTGTCGAGCATCTCGAAGACATCGTTTGCGACGTCGAGCGATTCGCTCACCTGCGCCATGAGGCGTTCCTCCTTCTCCGAGAGGATGTGCTTCTTCTCCGCGACGAGACGGCGGAGCATGTAGTCGTGATCTTTGAGACGCTCATCCTTCGCAAGGGCGAGGAGGGTCTCGTCGGGAAGGGCTGTCATCTCGGGGACGGCAAAGGCGGTCTCCTGTCCCACGCGGGTGAGAAGGCTGATGACCTTCGCCATATAGGAGCCGTACTTCGTGACGCGCACGTCCTCGTCGTGCTTCAAAAAGGCATAGAGGTAGACGCGGAGCACCTCCTTTGAAAAAGCCTCATCTGCGCGGAAGTAGGCGAGGATGTTCTCCGCATTCGAGAGCGTCCCCTTGAAGCGGGCAAAGTCCAACTTCTTCTCGAGCCCGGAAAAGGCCTTTTCCCATTCGCCGTCACTTTGAAAAATATCCTGAACACGCCATTTGTATTGTTCGGGTACGTCCTTTCTTTCCATCTTTTTTCTCCTGAAAACTATTTTGCGATAAAGAGTACGCCCAAGGTGTTTCTGCCGCAGTGGCCGGTGATGACGGAGCCTGCGACCGTCTCGAGGACTTCCTTGAAGCGGAATTTTTCGGCGACCTTCTCCTTTGCGAAGGCGACGAGTTCGGGGTCTGCCGTGCTGTGGGTGATAAAGCAGCGGGTGTCGTCGTAGGAGGGATATTGCACCGCTAAATCGTCGATGTAGCTTGCGATGCACTTCTGCATGCTGCCGCGGTATTTCCTGTCCGCCACGAGCTGCCCGTCCTCCATCTCGATGAGGGGATGGATCTTGAGGAGGTTCGCCCCGTACATCTGCATGCGCGAGCACCTTCCTCCCTTGAAGAGATAGTCGAGGCGGTCGGGGATGAAGGAGGTGTTGACGAGCGGGCGGAGGGCGTTGACCATGTCTTCGATCTCCCCTGCGCTCCTCCCCTCACGGAGCATGTCCGAGGCCTTCATGACGAGAAGCCCCTGCCCCGAAGAGAGCGCCTTCGAATCGATGACGATGACCTTCCCGCCGAACTGCTTTGCCCCCTCCAACGCATAGGAATGGGCGGAGGAGGACTTGGAGGAGATGTTGAAGTGGATGACGGTTTTTCCCGCCTCCACGAAGGGACGGAAGAAGTCCGCATACTCCTCCGCACTCGGTGCGGCGGTCTTGGGAAGTTTGCCCGTCTTCTGCACATAGTCGAAGATGCCCTGCGGGGTGATGTCGACGCCGTCGAGATAGGTGTCCGCACCCAAAATGACAAAGAGCGGCATTAAGGCGACGCTGCGAAGTTCGGCGTTCACACCCAGATCGCAGGTGCTGTCCGCCGTGAGCTGAATATCCATGATTTCCTCCTTTCGCGATATTTATGAGATATTATGAGAAAAAGCGAACGATGTCGAGATACATTCTTATGAAGGCGCTCGAAAAGGCCTCCCAGCCGTCGGGAGAACGGAAATTCCAATCGAGCACGACGCCGATGATGTGATCGCGTTTGAGCGGCCCCACGTTGCGCGAATCGTCGGAGACCGCGCGGTTGTCGCCGAGGACGAAGATCTCCCCCTCTTTGAGCGTCCACGTCATGTCGTCGCCGCCATCGTGGGACTTCGTCTCCCCCTTGGCATAGGGGTCGGGAAAGGGTACTTCCTCCTCCGTCCCCGCATAGGTGATATACACCTTGCCGCCGTGGATGTGGATCTTGTCCCCCTCGACGCCGATGAGCCGTTTGATGATGTAGACGTCGTTTCCCTTTCCGTGGAAATGGCTGATGTCGGAGACGTCTATGACGACGATGTCTCCCCGCTCCACCTTTCCGTCGTATTTGGCAGCATAGAGGTTTGCTCCGTCATAGATGGTGTTCTCCATAGAGGCGCCCGAGACCTCGACGTTGAGGTAGCGGGTGGTCACGAGGAGAAAGCCGACGAGGAAGCAGACGGAGAGCGCGATGAGGATATAGAGGAGCGACCAAAGCGGGCCGGAGCGTTTTTTCTTTCGCGGGTCCAAAAGTTCGGGACGCTCTAACATATCCCCTCCGTTTGCATGCCGGGTGCTCCCCGGTGCGTTGTGCGAAAAAGAAATTTCATTTCAGATCCAAAGAATGTTGTTGATGAGCACCTCGTCATCCGACATAAAGACGACGGAGACGACGCCGTCGAAGCTGCCGAGCTGGATGCCCGTCTCCGATTTGAGGTCGGAGCCCTCCAGAAGGATCCCCTTCCATTTGCCGCCGCCCGCGATGGGGATCTCACAGCCGAAGCCCGAAAGTTCCTCCTCGTCGCGGTAGAACACGACCCTGAGGCGGG
>CANRIO010000071.1 GCA_947630605.1 uncultured Clostridia bacterium | reverse complement strand
GAGCTATGCGAGAAAGGGCGTTTCCATCGCTTCCGATGAAGTCTTCATCTCGGATGGGGCGAAGTCCGACCTCGGGAACCTTTTGGACCTCTTTTCCGCGGACAACACCGTCCTCATCCCCGACCCCGTCTATCCCGCCTATGTGGACAGCAACCGTATGGCGGGAAGGCACATCTTCTTTGCGGATGCCAACGAAGAGAACGGCTTTTTGCCCATGCCCGACGAAGAGGTGGACGCGGATATCATCTACATCTGTTCCCCCAACAATCCCACGGGTGCGGCCTATGACAGGCAACAGCTCAAGGCTTGGGTGGACTATGCGATAAGAAAGGGGGCGGTCATTCTCTACGACGCCGCCTATGAATACTTTATTGAAGACACCATTCTTCCCCGCTCCATCTTCGAGATCGAGGGGGCGCGGGAATGCGCCATCGAGATCTGCTCCTATTCCAAGACTGCCGGGTTCACGGGCGTCCGCTGCGGCTATACCGTCGTTCCCAAGGTGCTGAAAAGGGGCGGCGCGTCCCTGAATCGCCTTTGGGCGAGGCGGCAGTCCACCAAATTCAACGGTGCGTCCTACATCGCACAGATGGGCGCGGCGGCCGTCTTCACCGAAGAGGGGGAGCGGGAGATCGCGGCGAACATCAACTATTATCGCGGCAATGCGAAGACGATCGCACGTTGCCTCGAGGAGCTCGGCATCTGGTATACGGGCGGGAAAAACTCGCCCTACCTCTGGATGAAATGCCCCCACGGCATGAAGAGCTGGGAATTTTTCGATCATCTTTTGGAACGGGCAAACGTCGTCGGTACGCCGGGCAGCGGCTTCGGCAAGAACGGCGAGGGCTTCTTCCGTCTCACCGCATTCGGGACGGCGGAAAGTACCCTTGAAGCCTGCCAAAGGATGAGGGAGCTACTGAAATGACGAATAAAATCAAACGCGGCGCGGGCATCCTGTGCCACATCTCCACCCTCCCCGGAAAGTACGGCGTCGGCTCTCTCGGCGGCGACGCCTTCCGCTTTGCCAAACTTCTTGCAAAGAGCAAGGTGAAATATTGGCAGGTCTTGCCCATTGCGCAGACGGGATTCGGCGATTCGCCCTATCAGGCCGTCTCCTGCAGTTCGGGCAATCCCTATTTCATTGACCTCGACCTTCTCGCGAAGGACGGTCTTCTCACCAAGGAGGAACTTAGGGCGGCGCGTGCGACGGAGATCGACTATGCCGCGCTGTATGCCTCCCGCTATCCGCTCCTCCGCACCGCGTTCTCCCGCTTCAACTTCGACGGGAAGAACTTCCGCGCCTTTATCAAGAGCGGGATCTCGGAGGACTACGCGCTCTTCATGACGGCGAAAGTCGTCTTCGGCGGGACCTTTGCCGATTGGCCCGAAGAGATCAAGCGGCGCGACGTGGACGCCTTGGAGGAGCTTCGGACGGAATACCACGAGGAGTATCTCTTCTGGCAATTTTTGCAATACGAATTCCGCAAACAGTGGATGGCGCTCAAGAAATATTGCAAGGGCCTCGGCGTCAAAATCATCGGCGAGATCCCGCTCCTGTGCGCATACGACAGTGCGGACGTGTGGGCGCATCCCAAGCTCTTCAAGTTAGACGAAGAACTGCGGCCCGATAAAGTCGCGGGCGTTCCTCCCGACTATTTCTCCGCCACAGGCCAGCGCTGGGGATTCCCCGTCTACGATTGGGCTGCGCACGAGAGAGAGGGCTTCGCATGGTGGAGGGCACGCCTTCAGGACGCCTTCCAGCTGTATGACATCGTTCGCATCGGCCACTTTGTGGGACTGGACAGGGGGTATGAACTGCCCGCCGACGCAGAGAATGCGGAGGGCGGCGTATACACCCAAGGACCGAAGGAGAAGATCTTTGCGGGTGTCAACTACGCGGGCAGAGTGATCGCGGAGGACCTCAGTGCCGCAGGCGAAGGGGTGAAGAAGCTCCTCGAAAAGACGGGTGTCCCCGGAACGAAGGTGCTGCTCTTCGCCTTCGACGGAAGGGAGGACAACGAATTTCTCCCACACCTCTATGGGGAAAACTGCGTCTCCTATACGGGAACGCACGACAACGACACCGTCTCGGGCTTCGTCAGTTCCATGAGTGCGGAGGAATACATCCTCTTCCGCTCCCGTCTCGCGGCGGAACTCGAGCGCTTCGATGTGCGCGTCCGTCTCGGCGACAAGGGGGAGGGCATCCCCGAGGCTTTCATCCGCCTCTCCCTCGCCTCCAAAGCAAACCTTTCCATCATCCCCGTACAGGATCTTCTGGGGCTCGACAGCGAGGCCCGCATGAACCTCCCCGGCACGGCGGAGGGGAATTGGAAGTTCCGCCTTTCCCGGCAACCTTCTGCCTTCACCATGGGCAGGTTAAAAAAAATGATAAAATTTTATCGGAGGTAAGTTTATGACAAAAGAAAAAAAGTCGGGCTTCTTTAAGGAATTCAAAGAATTCATCTCCCGCGGGAATGTCCTCGACATGGCTGTCGGCATTATCGTCGGCGGTGCGTTTACGGCGATCGTCACGGCGATCGTCAACGGGATCCTCACGCCTCTCCTTCAGGCGATCGGCGTCGGTCCCGACGGCTTCGGTGCCCTTCAGGTTATCCTGAACGAGTCCAAGTATCTGGCTAATCCCGAGACGGTGACGCCCATTATTCTGGACTTCGGCATCGTTATCTCCGCGATCATTACCTTCCTTCTCACGGCATTTATCCTGTTCCTCATCGTGTTTACGATCAACAGGATCCGCAGGAGAGCGGAGGCCGCGAAGGCAAAGAGAGAGGCGGGAAAGGCGGCGGAAGAGCCCGCTCCCGAGCCTGAACCCGCACCCGCGCCAGCTCCCACGACGGAGGAACTTCTCGCCGAGATCCGCGACCTTCTGAAGGCGCAGCAAGAAACACCCAAAGAATAAAAGAACTGTCCCAAGCAAAGGGCGGACGCCGTCGGCGTCCGCCCTTTGCTTGGGGATTTTTATATCATTTGACAAAATAATTTGGAAGTGATAATCTATAGATATCTCATCTTTGAGGGGAAAATGTTATGACGAAACGAAAAACACTTTTGCTTCTTATTTGCTCACTTCTCTTGGCACTCTCCGCCGCTTTCCCCGCGATTTTCGGCAAGGTGGCGGCGCATGCGTTTCCCAAGGAGCCGGATGCAGTCGGCACGCTCGACAACGGGGAGGGAGGCTTCGATAAGACGGCGCTCTCCCATCTCTACGGTCTCCTGAAGACGGGGGCGACGCAGCTTTCCGACCTCGACGAACTCGCCCAAAGGCAGGGCGGCAACGCAACGGGTACGGGCGCATACGAATTTTCGACGGCAGATATCGTTTTGTCGTTCGGGCAGAAGAAGTGGACGCCCGTGCACCTCACCAAGGATCAAGAGGGGCATACGATCCTCACCCTTTGGCTCGCATGGACGGAGGACGTGCAGCCTTGGTCGGCGTTTTCCTTGGATAGTTACGCATACAACAAAAAGCCTCAGACGCAATACGATCCCTACCCCATGAACATGTATTCCTCGAGCTTTGTCCGCGCCTATCTCAACGGAACGGACTATCTTTCGGAGCAAGGCAAAACGGAGCTTACAAACGGCAGCGCCGTGCAGTCGCCGGACTGGAAGACCTTCCTTGCCACCTTCGGAAACTATCTCGACGCACCCGAAGAGATCGCCTATCAGGCGAGTGAGCGCTCGACGCAGATCTTGCCCGAATTTGTCAACGTTTGGAATGGGCCCAACAACTTCGACCTCATGAACGAAGGCTATGCGGGGGATGGGCTCTACTACAACACGGAGGACGGCTACGACTACCGCAATAAAGCGGGCTATACCGATTGGAAGCACGATAAGCTCTGGCTTCCATCCCTCTCCGAGACGGGCTGGGGTGATGACACAGAATATGAGGTCGTGGGCGGCATTTACTATTTCACCAAAGGGGAAAAGATGGATGGCGGTATCTGGGACACGACGTGGGAGCAGTGCCGCATGGGCAAATCGCAGCAATACGATAGCTGGCTGCGTTCGGGCGACACGAAAAACACGTATGCCTACCGTAACGGCGACCATGCGTTGGCGCTCAGCCTCACCGCGGCTGCCGATGCAGACGATGCCTCGGACAAGCACTATGTCCGTCCCGCCATCCACCTCGACCTCACCATGGCGGAGGGCAAAGAGCCCGATCCCACCGAACAGGTGGAAAGGCCGCTCGGAAAGAACCTCTCCTTTGAATATGACGGGACGGAACACAGCCTATTTGTCGAAAATTACACGAGGATGGATCTCTCTTCCACCCCCGAAGGCGCGACCTTTGCAAACGGGAAACTGACCGCAAAAAATGCGGGCGAGTATACCCTCACGGCGACCCCCAAGGCGGGGACATGGCTGGGGAAAGAGGACGGCGAACCGACGGAGATCA
>CANRIO010000070.1 GCA_947630605.1 uncultured Clostridia bacterium | reverse complement strand
GATGTCCTGCACGCCGAGGGGGATGCCGCACCGCTTTTCGAGCACGGCGATGAGGACGATGAGGCGGTTGGGGTCCACCCCCAAGGACATCCTGCGGGGGAGCCCGTAGGCCGTCTTTGCCATGAGCGTCTGAATTTCCACCATCATGCAGCGGTTGCCCGTCTCGCTCGGGGTGACGACCGCCCCCGCCGCGATGCCGCGGCTCTCGGAGAGGAAGAGGGAGGAATAGTCGGAAACGCCGAAGATGCCTTCGCCCGTCATCTCAAAGACGCCCACCTCCTGCACGGAGCCGAAGCGGTTCTTGACCGCGCGGAGAATTTTGAAGTTTTCGAACCGTTCGCCCTCGAAATAGAGGACGGTGTCCATGATATGCTCGAGGACTTTGGGCCCCGCGAGCGTGCCCTCTTTCGTCACATGGCCGACGAGGAAGAAGGTGATGCCCTTGGATTTTGCGATGCGCATGATCCTGGCGGCGCACTCCCGCACCTGCCCGACGCTGCCCGCAGCCGAGGAGAGGGCCTCGGTGTAGACCGCCTGAATACTGTCGACGATGACGTATTCGGCAGAGTAAAAGCTCTCTTCCGCCGCCTCGAGGTTGGTCTCATTGAGAAGAAGGAGGTTGTCAGAGTTGAGCCCCAGGCGTTCACAGCGAAGCTTGACCTGCGAACAGCTCTCCTCGGCGGAGAGGTATAAAACTTTATGCTCCTTTGCAAGGTGTGCCGCGACCTCGGTGAGAAGGGTGGACTTGCCCACGCCGGGGTCGCCCCCGACGAGGATGAGGGAGCCTTTCACGATGCCGCCTCCGAGCACGACGTCGAGCTCCCTGATGCCCGAAGAGACGCGCTCGAATTTCTCGAACGTGACCTTCGAGAGGGGAATTGCGCGCGAGGGGGTCACGGACATGGGTGCCTTGTTTTTCGTCAAAGCGGGGGAGACCGCCTCCTCGACGAGGGTGTTGAACTTCCCGCAGTCGGGACATCTCCCCAGCCACTTGGGGGAGGTATACCCGCATTCATTGCATACAAATTGCGTCAAATTCTTCGGCATAATAGTTCCTTTCGTATAAGAATGTGGTTATATGGTATTCTTGCCCACCTCTCAAGGGGTGGGTGTCACGCCGCACGCGGCGTGATGGAAGGGGTGTGCCACCCCCTCAGTCGCGCAAAGACAGCGCGACAGCTCCCCCTCGAGGGGGGAGCCGAGGTTAGTTATCTGCGGTTCGATTGAAGAAGCACCATCGCGTAGCAAGTGATTCCACGGCCTTCGCCGATATAGCCGAGCTTCTCATTCGTCCCGGCGGCGACGGCGACGTTTTCGCAGCAGAGGGCGGCGCGCAGGTTGTTTTGCATGCCCTCGATATAGGGCGAAAGGCGGGGCTGTTCGCACAGAACGGAGATGCTCGCGTTCTTGACGGTGAATCCCTTGATGCGCACCATCTCCATGACGATGGAGAGCAGTTGCATGCTGTCCGCGTCCCTGTACTTCTCATCGGAATCGGGGAAATGGTGGCCGATATCCCGCTCGCCGATGGCGGAGAGCAGGGCATCCATGAGGGCGTGGGCAAGGACGTCGCCGTCGCTGTGCGCCTCGATGGCACGGTTCGAGGGGATGACCATTCCGCCGAGGACGATATGGCTCAGATTCAGCCGCGCGATGCCCATATCGATCTCGTTTTGGTGGGCAAAGGCGTGGGTGTCCACCCCGAACCCGACGCGCTCGGCGGGGAGGAAATCGCTCGCATATGTAAGTTTTCGGTTGCAGACATCGCCCGCGATGATGTGCGGTTTTTTGATGTAGGCGGCAAAGACGCCGCTGTCGTCCGTGAACTTCTTCTCCCTTCCCTCTTCGAAGGCTTTCTCGTAGGCGGAGAGGATCTCTTTGGTGTAAAATGCCTGCGGCGTCTGAAGCGCGTAGAGCGCGTTTCTTGGGGGCATGTCCGCGACACACCCGTTCGAAACGTGTGCGACGGTGTCCGTCACGGGCAGGGCGGCAACGGCGGAGCCGTATTTCTTCACGCTTTCGATGCAATCCTTGATGATCTTTTGCGTGACAAAGGGGCGGGCGGCGTCGTGGATGATCGCAATGTCGCCCTTTGCCTCCTTCAAAGCGCGGAAAACGCTCTCCCCGCGGGTCGCCCCGCCGCGCACGGTGCGTGCGGAGGGGAAGGGGGAGAGGATGCTTTCTATCCGCGCCTCATCCGCCTTTCGGCATGCGACGAGAATCTCGCCCGCAAACGGCATGAATGCGGAGAGGGAGTGGCAGAGAACGGGCATCCCGTTCAGGTCGC
Organism: uncultured Clostridia bacterium; assembly: GCA_947630605.1. GTDB lineage: Bacteria > Bacillota > Clostridia > Christensenellales > Borkfalkiaceae > Gallimonas. Next base: position 2,328 of record CANRIO010000070.1, on the reverse strand, counting down.
AAAGGATCTTGTTTTGGGGCAGTTTGGTTCGGGTGCCGCGCCCCGCGGCACAAAGAATAACTGTTAGCATTGATTTGCAATTTATTATGAATGCGGTGATGCTTCGACAGGCTCAGCATGACGTATTTGGGAAGCATCCCGACGTTCAAATCGTCATTCCGAGCTTGTCGAGGAATCACCTTATTGTCCCCTTACTCTGCAATCACCTCATACAAATTCTGGGCGTCGTCTTTTTTGACCGTCTCCTTGAGGTCGAGGACGCGGAACTTCAGAGTGCCCGAGAGGAAGGACACCTCGACGATGTCGCCGATCTTCACGCGGTAGGAGGGCTTGACCTCCCTGCCGTTCACCGAGATCTTCCCCGCGCTCGCCGCCTCCTGCGCGAGGGTGCGGCGCTTCAGAATGCGCGAGACCTTCAGAAACTTATCGATCCTCATATTTCCCCCTCCCGCAAGGTACTTTTCTCCCTATTGAAAAATGAAAATTTCCCACTTTTTTTGTCGTTTTCGAAAAAAATTTCCATATGCGCGCAAAACGAGTTGACATCTTGTGCGTAAAAAGTTATAATTCCATACTGTATCATTATGTTCTGAGCGCGCATACGCGCCCGTTTCACCGATTTTTATAGAATTTTCGGCAAACGGTCTTTCCCCATTATAACCGCTTTTTGCGCGTTTGTAAAGAGGGGAATGGAAATTTCCGTTCGGACATTTCGGTTTTTATCGATGAAAAGATATACTCGGTAGACCGTCAAGTGATAACATCAAAAAAGGAGTTATTTGACGGATGAACTTACCAATCTACAAGTACGGCAAGACGGAACGCAGAAAGTTCGGCTCGATCAACGAGGTCATCGACATTCCCGACCTCGTAGAGATCCAGAAAGAGAGCTATCGCGCGTTCATCGATGAGGGCATCTCCGAGATCTTCGAGGACTATTCGCCCATCACCGACTTTTCCGACCACTTCGAACTCTACTTCCTCGACCATGAATTCGGGAAGAATTCGAAGTACGACGAGAAGGAATGCCGCAACCGCGACGCGACGTATGCCCTTCCCCTCCGCGTGAAGGTGCGTCTCGTCAACAAGGTGAAGGACGAGATCCTGGAGCAGGACGTCTTTATGGGCGATTTCCCGCTCATGACGGAGAACGGGTCCTTCATCATCAACGGTGCCGAGCGCGTCATCGTCTCCCAGCTCGTCCGCTCTCCCGGCGTGAACAACGTCTCCGAGACGGATAAGACGGGCAAGAAGATGTACGAGACGACGGTCATCCCCGGCCGCGGGGCATGGCTGGAGTTCAAGCAGGATGCACAGGGGGTCCTCTGGGTGAGCGTCGACAGGAAGAGAAAGCTCACGGCGACCGTCCTTCTGCGCGCCCTCGGGTACGGTTCCGACCGCGCCCTCGAAGAGCTCTTCGGCGGGGACAAGATGATCGCCGCCACCGTCAAGAAGGACGGAGCGGATCCCAACAATCCCATCCGTTCGGAGTCGGACGGCCTCATCGCCCTCTACAGAAGACTGCGCCCCGGCGAAGTTCCCACCGAGGAATCGGTGCGCCAGCACCTCAACAACCTCTTCTTCGACGCACGCCGCTACGACGTTGCGAAGGTGGGAAGGTATAAGTTCAACAAGAAGCTCAACCTTGCCTACCGTCTCCCCGGCTGCCGCATCGCGGACGACATCTTCCATCCCGAGACGGGCGAAGTGCTCGCCCTCAAGGGGGACGTCATCACCGACGAGCAGGCCAAGGCCATCCAGAACGCGGGCATCGGCTCGGTGTATGTGCTTGTGACCGATCCCGACGACGGGGAGATCCGCCACAAGATCATCTCCAACAACATCGTCGACTTCGACGCCCTCTCGGAGAAGGACCCCAAGGCATTCGGGCTTCTGAAGACGGTGCACTATCCCACATTCGTGTTCTCCAAGACGATCGCTGTGGCCTGCGAAGACGCGACGGTGGAGGAGGTCGCCGAGCGTTTCTGCGACGACATCAACGCCCTCTACTACACGCATGAGACCGCCCCCGAGGCGGACGAAAAGCAGGAGGAGAAGAAGAACCGCGAGAAGAGAAGGGACGCCCGCATCAAGTTCGTCACGGCGTGCAAACTCTTCCACGAACTGCTTTCCCGCTCCGATGAAAGGGATCCGCTCGCACCCGTCGATCTCGACAATGAAGTGCGCATCCTCGGCGTCACGCCCGCGGAGAAGAAGACCCTCCGTCCCCTCGTCGAAAAGCTCAACCACAAGTGCATCACGGTGGACGACATCGTCGCGGCCGTCTCGACCAACCTCGACCTTCGCTTCGGCATCGGGTCCATCGAC
>CANRIO010000069.1 GCA_947630605.1 uncultured Clostridia bacterium | reverse complement strand
GACGAGAGGTCGGGCAGAAACCCGACGAGGAAGAGGCGCCCGTCTACGCGCCGCCTACGAACGAATTTTGAGGGGAACAATGGAAGATTTGAAAACACTCCGCATTCAGAGCGGAAAGACAAGAAAAGAAGCGGCCGCCGCGCTCGGCGTGACGGCAAATGCAATCAGCAACTATGAGAACGGACACCGCGCCCTTTCAACGGCGCAGGTCATCCCGCTCGCGGAGTGCTACGGGGTGGGGGCTCTCGAAGTCCTCGAAGCCGCGCTCAATAGTTGTCGGAACGCCCGATGAGGTAGTCCGCGGGAACGTCGAACAGGTCACAGAGTTTTTTGATTGTCTCGACGGACGGCTCCCTGTCCCCGTGCTCATAGTGGGCATACGCCATAAGGCTCATGCCAATTTCCCGCGAAACTTCTTTAAGGGTAAATCCCTTGGCAACCCGCAACTCTTTTATCCTATCGGAGAAAGTGCTCATCGGAAATTTTCCGACCTTCCGATAAGATAGTCCGCGGACACGTCAAAGAAGTCGCAGATGCTTTTAAGGACGGAAAGAGACGGCTCCCTAATTTCCGCCTCGTAGTTTCCGAAAGCATTGCGCGTGAGCCCGATAGCCTCGGATGCTTGCCTTTGAGAAAGCCCGCGCTCCAAGCGAAGTTCCTTTAACTTTGCGCCAATTCCATTCATAAAAATATTTTACCACAAAATGTGTGCAAATGCTTGACTGCCCACGAAATGTGTGCTATCATATAACCACAATCTGTGTGCAAGGAGGTAAATGGAATGGCAAGGTTTATGACCGACGCGGCGTTGCAGCGGTATGTGGAGCGCCAAGTGAACAGGGCAATGAAGGGCAGCGCGTGGGGGCTACGAGCAGGGTGCTTTTACTCGTACCACACGATAGCGGCGAACGGGCTGTATGTGGACATCGAATTGCGGTGGACGTTCACCCGATTGGAGGCGGACGTAGACTGCGAAAACGAGTTCGGCATGAAGGAGACAAAAGTGTTCACGGGCGATGAAGCCCTCGGGGAAGGCGTGGAGTGGCTCATCGGAAAGATCGTTGAGGTCTCCAAAGCGGTAAACGCGCGTACAGCGCCGTATGAACAAGGAAAACGGCTCTATGACAGAGCATTGAGAGGTGAAACGGTATGACACAGCAGGAAATGAAGGAAGTGATCAAGGCAATCGAGGAGAAGAGGACAAGAGGTTTTGTCCTCTCTCCCAAGGAGCAGACGCTTCTTTTGCTTTACGGCAAGGAAGCGAAAGGAGGGGCGGCATGAAAGGCGGCATGACGAACAAGGAATGGCTGGATAGCCTCACCAAGGAACAGATGGCGGCACTGCTTACGAGCGGGAACATTGCGAAACTCAATGCCCGTGCGCGGCTCGTATGGCTGGGCACGAAGCACGCCAAAGAGGACGAGGTGTTCACGTTCGACAAGAAGAAAGTGACGAAGTAGGAGGACGGGAAAATGAAAATCACAAACAACGTCAATCTCCCCGCGCCGTTCGTGCGTATGGCACAAAGCGACTATGAACCCACTCCGAAGAGGTATTCCGCGACGACGCTCCTCAAACCCGTCCGTGAAATACTTTTGAAGCGCAGGCACGACAAGGCGCTCACGCAGGACTGTTCCGAGATGATTTGGCTTCTCTTCGGACAGGCCGTTCATCAGATCCTCGAAAAGTACGGGACGGGGACGAACGAGTTCACCGAGGAACGGCTTTCTTACACGCTCGAAAACGGCTACACCGTCAGCGGCATCATAGACTTCTACGACATGGAGAAGGAAGAGGTCGTCGACTATAAGACCGCAAGCGTGTGGAAGGTGAAGTTTAGGGACTTCACCGAGTGGAAGCGGCAGGGGCTTATCTACGCGTGGCTTCTTCGGAAAAACAATTTGCCCGTGCGGACGGTGAAGTTCTATGCGATCCTCAAAGATCACAACACCCGCGAGGCAAAGGTGAAATCGGACTACCCGAAACTCCCCATCGTCGAGGTGAGGTTCAACGTCACGGAGGGACGCCTGCAAGCGGTCGACAAGTTCATCCGGGGCAAGATCGACGAACTCATCAAATACGAGGACGCACCCGATGATGCGCTTCCCGTTTGCTCTCCCGAAGATCGTTGGAATGAGGGCGACAAGTATGCCGTGATGAAGAACGGGAGAAAGACCGCCCTACGCGTCCTCGACAGCGAGGAAGAGGCGGAGAAGTACAAGGCGGAGAACGGCGGCGACTACATCGAAACGCGCCGCGGCACGGACAAGAAGTGCATGGATTATTGCCTGTGTTGCGAAAAATGCTCCTATTGGAGAGCCCTTCCGAAAGAGTAGGGCGGGAAAATATCCTATTCGGAGGCGAGAAATGGATGCAATGAAAGTATGGAGGGAACTCATGGAAATAGCGGACGGTGAATGTCTGCACAGCCGCCTTTTGCGGGTGGCGCACACCATAGAGATGTACGGCGAGGTTGGGAAGGAAGAGCGGAGGGAACTTGAATATCTCCGCGACGCCTACGCCGACATCTCGAAGAAAATCGGCGACATGCTCGCCTAAAAATCGGGAGGGAAAAATGGAAAACGACAACTTGAAGATCTACGAGAAGGTGCGAGCCGTACCTCAAACCGCGCAGAAAGAGATTGCCGCGGGGCGTTTGAAGGGGAAAACGGATATCAACCCCATGTGGCGCATCAAGAAACTCACGGAGCAGTTCGGTCCGTGCGGCGTCGGCTGGTACACCATCGATAGAAAAAAGTGGACCGAACAGGGCGCGAACGGGGAAATCGCCGCGTTCGTGGATATCGACCTCTTCGTCAAAATTGATGGGGAATGGAGCAAAGCGATCCCCGGGACGGGCGGGAGCATGTTCGTCTCGGAGGAAAAGAACGGTCTTTACACTGACGACGAAGCCTTCAAAAAGGCGTACACCGACGCGATCTCCGTGGCCTGTAAGGCGCTCGGAATTGGCGCGGACGTCTATTGGTCCAAGGATTCGACAAAGTACACCCCGCGCGGCAGCGGCGATGAAAACGGCGGCAACGGCGGCTCTCCTGCGCCTCAAACGACGGGACAAAGCAGGGGCGGAACACCGCGGACAGAAGGGCAGGAAAGGCAAGGGACGCCGCAGACGGGCGCGGGGGAGCCGCTTCCGCAGTCCCGCACGAAGAAGGTGCAGGCGCTCATCAATGGAACGTCGTATGGCATGATAGACGTCATAAGGCTCATTGATAAGAAGTTCCCCGGCGGGAAGGGAATCGAGGGCATCACCGAAGAACAGTTCGACGCCGTCATGAAGATCATCGGAAGAGCCGTGAATGCGGAAAAGGCGGGGGAGTAGAGATGAGTAAGTTTATCGCGGCGCGTACATACCGCATGACGGACGAAGAGGGGAACATGATCGTGAGCTACGTCGTAAAGGGCGGCGACAAATACGCCGCCTCCCTCGCGGTCGAGGAGACCAAGAAGGCGGAGAAACTCACGATCGAGGTCAAGCCGTACAAGCCCAAGAGGAGCCTCGAACAGAACCGCCTTTTGTGGGCCCTTCTCGGGAAGATGGCGGAGGCCGTCTCGGGCAAGAAAGACGCGGAAAGCACCTACGACTGCTATCTCGCCATGCTCGAGGCGACGAACGTGAAGTATGAGTTTTTCCTCGCCCTTCCCGAAGCGGAGGAGGGATTGAGGGAAGCATTCAGAGCCGTGAAGAAGGTCGAGGAACGCCCGTACAGGGGCAAGACGATGAACGTCTACAAATGCTTCATCGGCTCCTCCAAGTACGACAAGGGCGAAATGACGGCGCTCATCGAGACGACGCTGGATAAACTCGCGGAACTCGGCATCTACGACAGCGAGATCGAGACGGCACGGGAGGCGTACTGTGGATAGCATTTTGCAGAAGGACAAGCGCTGTTATGTATGCGGCGCGCAGGAAGGGCTCCACCGTCACCACATCTTTTGCGGGACGGGCAGGCGGTGGCAGAGCGAGACGCACGGGTTCGTGGTGTATCTCTGCGCGGCTCACCACAACGGGTCAGAGTACGGGGTGCACTTCAACAAAGCGCTCGATCTGAAACTCCGCCGAGACTGCCAAAAGAAGTTCGAGGAGACGCACACGCGGGACGAGTTTATGAGGCTCATCGGGCGCAACTATTTGGGCAAAAATGCCAACATGGGGTGAGAAAATGAAAGGTTTTACATTCTTTCGGAACTATTACGAAGCCATCAACGACCCCGAGAACGAACTCACGGAAGAGGAGCAGGGGAAACTCTACAACGCCATCTTCGCGTACATGTTCGATGGGAAAGAGCCCGAGCTGAAGGGTGCTTGCCGCATGGCGTTCAACCTCATTCGCGTGTCCCTCGACCTTTCCAAAGTCCGCTCCGAGTCCGGGAAGAGAGGAGGCGAAGCAAACGACAAGCAAACAGAAAGCAAAATTGAAGCAAACGGAAGCAAAGCCGAAGCAAATGCAAAGCAAAATGAAGCAAACGACAAGCAAACCGAAAGCGAAGAAGATTTTGCTTGCGTTTTGCCCCTTCTTGAAGAAGAAGAAAAAGAAATATCTATACGTACGAACGAACGTAATAAAAAAAATAAATCATCAACCGCGGGCGCGCGCGAGGGATATGCCGAAATTATGAGGCGATGGGAATGCTCTCCGCATCTCTGCGAGGCTTTATGGGCGTATATTCGGCACTGCTCCGCCAATAAGCAGATAGTCACAAACGACCGCTTCGAGGAACTTATTGGGTTTTTGTACGACAAGTACGGTGCCATGGACGAACCGGGGATGATCAATAGCGTTTACACGGCAATCCGTGGCGGATATTACGACTTTCGATAGGAGGAGATGATGAACACACTCGAAATCAAAGACGATAAGGACAAGGCGACCATCGTCGCCATCCTTGCGATGAACGGCTACACG
>CANRIO010000068.1 GCA_947630605.1 uncultured Clostridia bacterium | reverse complement strand
GGAGTTTGGGATCCTGCCCGGGTTTGAATTTATAGGCCCCGTGCGAGGTGCCGATCGCGATGGCGAGGGAGTCGATGCCCGTCCTCTGGGTAAACTCCTCCACTTCGTCGGGGGAGGTGAACATGGCGTCGTTTGCGGCGACGTTGACGTCGTCCTCGATGCCCGCGAGCTTGCCGAGTTCCGCCTCGACGACCACGCCGTGCGCGTGCGCGTACTCGACGACCTTTCTCGTGAGGGCGATGTTTTCCTCCCAAGGTTTGGAGGAGGCGTCGATCATGACGGAGGTGAATCCGTCGTCGATGGAGGCCTTACAGATGTCGAAGTCCGCACCGTGGTCGAGGTGCATGGCGATGGGGATGTCCGTCGTCTCGGCGGCGGCGGCGACGAGGTGGCGCAAATACACGGGGTTGGCGTACTTTCTCGCACCCGCAGACACCTGCAGGATGACGGGGGAGCGGCACTCCGAGGCGGCCTCGACGATGGCCTGGATCATCTCCATATTGTTGACGTTGAACGCGCCGACGGCATAGCCGCCCGCGTATGCCTTTTTGAACATTTCCGTCGTTGTCACAAGGGGCATAAGATTCCTCCGAAGGGTTTTTCTCAATTATACGTCCTTTGCAGAAAAAATGCAAGAAAAAGCGGCCTGCGCACCGAAAATTTTTGCATGAGGCTACAGGGCGTCCCGCTCCCTTTTTCCCTTCACGAAATTGACAAATGCAAGAAAAATCGGCAAAAAAAGCGTTGACGTCCTCCCCAAAGCGTGTTATAATGAGGACGATAAAAATTCTTTTTCGGAGGAACACTACCAATGGCAAACGTAAAAGTTGCGATCAACGGATTCGGCAGGATCGGCCGTCTCGCATTCCGTCAGATGTTCAGAGCGAAGGGATATGAGATCGTTGCGATCAACGACCTTACGAGCCCCAGCATGCTCGCACATCTTCTCAAGTACGACAGCGCACAGGGGAGATACGCCCTTGCGGATAAGGTCTCCGCAAACGACGAAGAGGGGACGCTCACCGTCGACGGCACCACCATCCGTATCTATAAGGAAAAGGACGCCGTCAACCTTCCCTGGAAGGAACTCGACGTCGACGTCGTGTTGGAGTGCACGGGCTTCTATACCTCCAAGGCGAAGTCGCAGGCCCACATCGACGCGGGCGCAAAGAAGGTCATCATCTCCGCTCCCGCGGGCAACGACCTTCCCACCATCGTCTTCGGCGTCAACGAGGGCACCCTCAAGACGACGGACACCATCATCTCCGCCGCCAGCTGCACCACCAACTGCCTCGCCCCCATGGCGAACGCGCTCAACAACACCTATCCCATCGTCTCGGGCATCATGACGACCGTCCACGCCTTCACGGGCGACCAGATGGTCCTCGACGGCCCGCATAGAAAGGGCGACCTCCGCCGTGCAAGAGCGGCCGCCGTCAACATCGTTCCCAACTCCACGGGCGCGGCAAAGGCCATCGGCCTCGTCATCCCCGCCCTCAACGGCAAGCTCATCGGTTCCGCACAGCGCGTTCCCGTTCCCACGGGCTCCACGACCATCCTCGTCGCCGTCGTCAAGGGCACGGAAGTGACCAAGGAGAGCATCAACGCCGCCATGAAGGCCGCTTCGTCCGATTCCTTCGGCTACACCGAGGAACAGCTCGTCTCCTCCGATATCATCGGCGAGACCCACGGCTCCATCTTCGACGCCACCCAGACGATGGTCGCGAAGATCGACGACGACACCTATCAGGTGCAGGTCGTCGCCTGGTACGACAACGAGAACAGCTATACCTCGCAGATGGTACGCACCATCAAGTACTTTGCCGAGCTTAAGTAAAAGCAAAAAAATTTCGACCCTTCGGGGTCGATTTTTTTTTGCAATTTTTACTTATTCAGGCGACTCGCGTATAGGCTGCGAAATACGTCGTCGTGGTCCGCGTCATGCTGAGCCGAATTCTTTATACGCAGTTCATGTGAGCCCATCCCCGAAGCATCCCGAGGATGAAAACACGGACTTTGATAAACAGTGTGGTGCTTCCAAATTCGTCATGTTGCCCCGACCGCGGCTTCTATTATTTATCGAAGGTCGGCACGAGTGCCGACTTTCGGTACGAAGTAGCTTGTCGAAACATCACCTTTTTTTATAATGCGGCGATGCTTCAACTACGTTCAGCATGACGATTTAGAAACATTCGGACTTCGTATCAGGGGATTCTTCGGAGAGGGGCCTTATCGGACAGCCGTATTCTCTTTTGCGCCTCAGAATGACGCGAACCCCCTGACCACTGCTAAATTCCGCGGAAGGCTCATATACATAGAAAAATGAGGCTCAAAGAGGAAATTTTCAAACTGCTCGGCGGGGAGGGGGAGGCCCTCCGGGTGCAATACACCGTCGTGGACGGCCGCGGGGGATATTTTCAGAACGTGAAGCGCGTCAAGGAATTCTCCGCGGAGCGCATCGTCTTTCTGGGAAAACACGGGGGCGTGCGCGTCGAGGGGAAGGACCTTGCCCTCGGCAAATACTATGCGGGGGACGCCGCCGTTCTCGGGGACATCCGAAGCGTCACGCGGGAGGAATAGAAATGCTTTCCACGGTGGAATTTACGGTGGAGAGTCTCTCCGCCCACCATGTCGTCGAGAAGCTCTCCCGCGCGGGCATCCCCGTCCTCATGGCAAAAAGCATGGGGAAAACTTCCGTCCGCGTACGCATCGCGAGCAAAGACCGCAAAAAAGCCTTTGCAATTTTACGCGGTTCGTGTTATAATGTAAAAAATCTCTCCCGCCACGGCGGGGCGCGCCTTCTCGAATGGGCAAGGCGGGCGGCGGGGCTCATCCTCGGCACCGTCCTCTTTGCTGGCGTCTTCCTCTTTATGGAGAGCCGCGTCCTCAAGGTGAAAATTTCGGGCAGCGGCGCATACTACGAGCGCGAGATCATGGAGATCTTAAGGGAGGAGGGGGTACATCTTTTCTCCGCCTTCCCCGAGGATACAGGCCCGCTCACCGCAAAGGTGCTCTCCCTCGACCGCGTGGAATTCTGCTCCTTCCGCCTGAAGGGCGGGGTGCTCACCGTCGGCGTCGAAGTGGGGGAGGAGGCAAGGCCCCTCGATATGCTCCCCCTCCTTGCCCCCGCGAGCGGGCGGATCGAGGAGCTCATCGTCGTGCGCGGCACACCGCTCTTTGCAGAGGGGGATGCCGTGAAGATGGGGGAGGTCGTCGTCGCGGATTCTCTGCCCGAAGGGGGGAAGAAGATCGCCGTCATCGCGCGCGTCACCGTGCGCTACAGAGTGGACCGGGAATATACGCTCCCCGAGCAAGAGGCCCTTGCACAAGCATTTCTCGATTTCGGCGAGCTGAAAGACCTACATATCCGAAAAACAGAGCGGGGCTGCCGCATTTCTGGAACGGCGTTTTCCACTGCGTCGGTCGGCCTCGATTAGGAGGTGCCCTATGGCATCCGTGGACATGGGCACGCTGGACAAGCTCCAGAAGGTGCTCGGCACGTTTGACGAAAACATCAATATCCTCACGCGGGAACTTGGCGTCACGGCGCATGTGGACGGGACGACCATCCGCTTCGAAGGGGAGGAGGAAACCGTCGCCGCGGCCGTCGCGGAGAGCCTCCTCAAAGTCCTCGCCGCGGGCGAGGAGATCGACCTGTCGCGCATCCTCTACTGTATCAGCCTTGCGCGCGAGGGGAAGTCCCAGGAGATCGAGGACGTCATGAAGGGCGTCGTCGCCATCACCGCGAAGGGCAAGCCCGTCAAGTGCAAGACGGTGGGGCAGAAGAGGTATGCCGAGGCGGTCAAGAAGAACACCATCACCTTCGGCGTCGGCCCCGCGGGGACGGGCAAGACCTATCTCGCCGTCTCCCTCGCCGTCGCCGCCTATAAGGCAAAAGAGGTGGAGCGCATCATTCTGACCCGTCCCGCGGTGGAGGCGGGTGAAAAGCTCGGCTTCCTCCCGGGGGACCTCCAGACCAAAGTGGACCCCTATCTCCGCCCTCTCTATGACGCCCTTCAGGAGCTGTTCGGCCCCGAGACGTATGCAAAGCTCATGGAGAAGGGGACGATCGAGGTCGCGCCCCTCGCCTACATGCGCGGAAGGACGCTCTCCGACGCATTCGTCATTTTGGACGAGGCGCAGAACGCGACGCGCGAGCAGATGAAGATGTTCCTCACCCGCCTCGGGGAGGGGAGCAAGATGGTCGTCACGGGGGATCTGACGCAGATAGACCTTCCCGACGGCAAGAAGAGCGGCCTTCTGCACGCCGTCAAAATTCTCGACGGCATCGAGGATATCGCCGTTTGCAAGCTCTCCGAGCGCGACGTGGTGCGCCATCCCCTCGTCTCCCGCATCGTCAAGGCGTATGAGCGGGAGGAGGGCAAACGAAAGAAGGAGGAAAGATCATGAAACAAGTGACCGAACTCGGCATGCGGAACAAGCGGGACAAGCGGAGGCTCATCGCGAGCGCCTTCGTCTTCCTCGCATGCTATGCGATCGTGCTCCTCGTCGTCTTCTTGATGTTCATCGTCAACGAGCCGACGGGATGGAAGATGTTCTTCAAAAACAACTTCTCGGACGTCTTCTCCATCGTCGTCTCCGCCTTCTTCATCTTCGGCATCGGGTATTTCTATTTCTATTTCGAGGACAGGGAGTTCCTCTACAAGCTCTCCAACGTCGCCCTTTTCTTCTCCACCGTCATCTTCTCGGCGATCATCTGCTATATCTTCGGGCGGTTCGTCTCCATCTATGCCCGCCCGTATGCGATGTTCGCTCTTTTATGGCTCTTCTTGAAGAACAGGCGGCAGGCGCTCTTTTTGAACTTCCTGTTCGTCTTTCTAATGTTCTCCGTCGATCTCTTCGGCAACGACCCCACGATGATCTCGGGGAACCCCACGCTGGGTGCGGACCGCGTCTACACGACCATGCTGCTCGGCTTCGTCTCGGGCACCTTCGCCGTCTTTGTCGCGAACAAGGTCAAGAACCGCTTCGGGCTGCTGATCACGGGCATCCTTCTGGCCGTCCCGACCGTCCTCATCATCTTCTTCTTCCAGATCCCGAATAAGCAGTACGACTGGATCGACTATGTCTCCTCCGTCGGCTATCAGATCCTCGGGTGCATCGTCTCCTCGGTGGGGGCCATTGCGTTCATGCCCCTCTTCGAGGCGGTATTCAACAGGCTCACTTCCTTCCGTCTGCGCGAGC
>CANRIO010000067.1 GCA_947630605.1 uncultured Clostridia bacterium | reverse complement strand
TCCTTCTCTTCCAATCTCCACAGAGTTTGTTTGAACTGAATCTCAAAAACTGTTGCACTTAGTTTGACAATTCACTGTGAAAGACGAGGCCTGGCTTCCTTCCTTCGGAAAGAGGCCTCCCCGCTTTACTTTTTTGAAACTTTGCGGTATAATGGGGATATGTCTTACGAAGTCATTCTCAAGAAAGGGGAAGAAAAGCGCGTTTTGGCGGGACATCCGTGGGTGTATGCCAACGAGGTCGCCCGCATCGAGGGCAAGGATAAGAACGGTTCGCTCGCGACGGTGCGCGCCTTCGACGGCCGCTTCATCGGCAAGGGGTACATCAACCATGCCTCCAAGATTTTGGTGCGCATTTTCATCCGCGGAAGCGAGGAAGACGGCTTCGGGCTATACCATGCCCGCATCCATGCCGCAAATTCCTATCGAAAGGCACTCGGATACGGCTGTGCCTACCGCGCCGTCTTTGCCGAGGCGGACGCCCTTCCCGCCCTCATCGTCGATAAGTACGGCGACTATCTCTCGGTGCAACTTCTCTCCCTCGGGGTGTATCTTCGGAAGGAGATCATCGTCAAAGCGCTCGTCGAGGAGTTTTCCCCCAAGGGCATTTGGGAGCGTTCGGATGTGGCCGTCCGCAAAAAGGAGGGCCTGCCCGAGGAGACGGGGCTTCTTTACGGCGAGGTCCCCGATTGGGTGGAGATCGAGGAAAATGGGCTGAAGATGGCCGTGGACCTCAAGAACGGGCAGAAGACGGGCTATTTTCTCGACCAAAAGGAGAACAGGTTCGCCGTCCGCCGCTACGCCCGCGGGGAGGTGCTCGACTGCTTCTGCAACAGCGGGGGATTTTCGATGAATGCCGCCCTTTCCGCGGAGCATGTGACCGCGCTCGACGCCTCCCCCTTTGCCCTCGAGAACGTGAAGCGCAACGCTTGCCTCAACGGTTTTGCCAATGTGGAGACGGTGTGCGGGGACGCCTTTGAGCTTCTTCGGGCATACCATGTCCAAAAGAGAGCCTTCGATTGCGTCATTTTGGACCCGCCCGCCTTCTGCAAATCCGCCGCCGAGGTCAAGGACGCTTTGAAGGGGTATCTCGACATCAACCTTCTCGGGCTCAAACTCGTAAAGCCGGGCGGATATCTCGTGAGTTCCTCCTGCTCGCACTTCGTCACGATGGCGATGTTCGAGAAGATGCTCGCCGAGGCCGCACGACGGTCGGGAAGACGGGTGCAGTGCGTGGAGACGCGCTCGCAGGCCCCCGACCACCCCGTGCTTCTTTCCGCCGACGAGACGCAGTATCTGAAGTTTTTTGTGCTCAGAGTGGAATAGGAAACCACACGCCCCGCCTTATTCCTCATCTCGAGCGAAGCGAGGAGATCCCTACCAGCCCACGGCGGCTTATTCAATGCTTTCTGCCTCGCGGAGTAGGGATTCTCTCGGCTCTGCGAGCCTCGGAATGAGGACGTGTGGTGCGGACGAAGGCTCGGACTCCGTATTTCGGGATCCTTCGCGGATGGTCTATTGCGGACATAGTATAGTTTGACTGGCTCAGGATGACGCGGGTGACAACGGACTGCGTATGGGGGGATCCTTCGATCGCTTCGCTCCTCAGGATGACGCGGTAAACGGTGCGGGGGACAGGATGACGCGGGTGACAACGGACTGCGTATGGGGGATCCACTCGACCCCTGCGGGGTCTCGGAATGACAGGTTTGCCTGCGGGGTCTCGGAATGACAGGTTTGACAATCAGTTGAAATACGTATAAAAAAGGCACCCGAACGGGTGCCTTTTTTGGCTTGAAAGAGTTTACTTTCTCGGATTCTTGATGTTGGATTGTGCGGCGGCAAGTCTTGCGATGGGGACGCGGAACGGCGAGCAGGAGACGTAGGTGAGGCCGATGTTGTGGCAGAACTCGATGGACGAGGGGTCGCCGCCGTGTTCGCCGCAGATGCCGAGGTGGAGCTTCTTGTTGCCCTTCTTCCCCTTCTTGACTGCCATCTCCATGAGCTGGCCGACGCCCGTCGTGTCGAGTCTTGCGAACGGGTCGCTCTCATAGATCTTGTTTGCATAGTATGCGGGAAGGAACTTGCCTGCGTCGTCGCGGGAGAAGCCGAAGGTCATCTGGGTGAGGTCGTTCGTGCCGAAGCAGAAGAAGTCGGCCTCCTTTGCGATCTGGTCCGCGGTGAGTGCGGCGCGCGGGATCTCGATCATGGTACCCACTTCGTACTTGATCTTCTTGTGCTTGGACTTGATGACCTCTTCCGCGGTCTTGACGACGATGTCCTTTACGAACTTATATTCCTTGACTTCGCCCGTGAGCGGGATCATGATCTCGGGCACGACTTTCCAATCCTTATGGCGCTTTGCAACGGCGATGGCGGCCTTCATGACGGCCCTCGTCTGCATGACGGCGATCTCGGGATATGTGACGCAGAGACGGCACCCGCGGTGACCCATCATGGGGTTGAATTCGTGGAGGTCGGAGATGATCTGCTTGATCTCCTGCACCGTCTTCTTCTGCGCCTTGGCGAGGGCGGCGATGTCCTCCTCCTCGGTGGGAACGAACTCATGGAGCGGCGGGTCGAGGAAACGGATGGTGACGGGCTGGCCGCCGAGTGCCTCGAAGAGGCCTTCGAAGTCTGCCTGCTGCATGGGCTCGATCTTGAGAAGCGCCTTCTCGCGCTCCTCCTTCGTGTCCGCGCAGATCATCTCGCGGAATGCCCCGATCCTTGCGGGATCGAAGAACATGTGCTCGGTGCGGCAGAGGCCGATGCCCTGTGCGCCGAACGCCGCGGCCTGTCTTGCATCCTTGGGGGTATCCGCATTCGTGCGGACGCCGAGCGCCTTATATTTGTCGGCGAGCTCCATGATCCTTCCGAAGTAGCCGCTGTTGGGGTCTGCGGGAACGGTGGGGATGAGGCAATCGTAGATGTTGCCCGTGGAGCCGTCGAGGGAGAGGCTGTCGCCCTCGTGATAAACTTTCCCCGCGAGGGTGAAGCACTTGTTCTCTTCATCCATCTTGATGTCGCCGCAACCGGAGACGCAGCAGGTCCCCATGCCGCGGGCAACGACTGCCGCGTGCGAGGTCTGCCCGCCGCGGACGGTGAGAATGCCCTGTGCGAACTTCATGCCCTCGATGTCCTCGGGGGAAGTCTCCAAACGGACGAGGACGACCTTCTTGCCCGCCTTGCCCTCTTTCACGGCGTCCTCTGCGGTGAACACGATGGAACCTGCCGCCGCGCCGGGGGAAGCCGCGATGCCCTTGCCGACGATGTTCTTGTCCGCCTCTTTCAATGCCTTCGGGTCGAACTGCGGGTGAAGGAGCATGTCGAGGGACTTCGCGTCGATCTGCATGAGGGCTTCCTGTTCGGTGATCATGCCCTCGTCGATGAGGTCGCAGGCGATCTTGATGGCCGCGGCCGCCGTGCGCTTGCCGTTACGCGTCTGGAGCATATAGAGCTTCTCGTTCTCGACGGTGAACTCCATATCCTGCATGTCGTGATAGTGATTCTCGAGAATGTTGCAGACATTCTGGAACTGCTTGTAAACTTCGGGGAAGACTTCCGCCATCTTGGAGATGGGCATGGGAGTGCGGACGCCTGCGACGACGTCCTCGCCCTGTGCGTTGGTGAGGAACTCGCCCATGAGACCCTTTTCGCCCGTGGCGGGATTGCGGGTGAACGCAACGCCCGTGCCGCAGTTGTCGCCCATGTTGCCGAACGCCATCATCTGCACGTTGACGGCGGTGCCCCAGCTGTAAGGGATATCGTGGTCCATGCGGTAGACGTTGGCGCGGGGGTTGTCCCACGAACGGAACACCGCTTTGATCGCCTCGAAGAGCTGGACTTTGGGGTCGGACGGGAAGTCGGTGCCGAGCTTGGACTTGTACTCCGCTTTGAATTGGTTCGCGAGCGTTTTGAGGTCGTCCGCATTCAGCTCGACGTCCTGCTTCACGCCCTTCGCCGCCTTCATGTCGTCGATGAGCTTTTCGAAATATTTCTTGCCGACTTCCATGACGACGTCGGAGAACATCTGGATGAATCTTCTGTAGCAGTCCCAAGCCCAGCGGGGGTTGTTCGACTTGCGGGCGAGGACCTCGACGACCTCTTCGTTGAGACCGAGGTTGAGGATGGTGTCCATCATGCCGGGCATGGAAGCGCGCGCACCCGAGCGGACGGAGACGAGGAGCGGATTCTCCTTGTCGCCGAACTTCTTGCCGGTGATCTTTTCCATCTTGTCGATGTACTCCATGATCTCGGCGCGGATGTCGTCGTTGATCTGGCGGCCGTCCTCATAATACTGCGTGCACGCTTCCGTGGAGATGGTGAAGCCCTGCGGGACGGGCAGACCGATGTTGGTCATTTCCGCAAGGTTCGCGCCCTTGCCGCCGAGAAGCTCGCGCATGTTCGCGTTGCCTTCGGTAAAAAGGTAACAATACTTTTTAGCCATTTGAATTCCTCCAAAAAGATTTTTCATGTTTGCCAAATGCTATTGTACACCATCCGCCTCCAAAAAACAAGCCTTTGAAAGGAAAAAATCGGAAATTCCGCATAAAAAACCTGCCCGCGCGCCCTTTCCGGACGCAAACGGCAAAAACTCCGCGAATATTTTTTCCGCCCCCGTTGACTTTTGCGGAAAGGTATGGTACAATATTGCGGAAATCCATTATAAGAGGTACTGTTATGATCGCTTACACCCTTCGCGGGCTCACCGCCGATGAATTGCACTTCAAGGTCAATCCCATGCAAGTCGCACCCGATACCAAATTCGAGATCAAGCCCTTCTTCTCCCGCCGCATCCAGACGGCGAAAGAAAACCCGAAGATCAACATCGTCATCCTCGAATGCAAGATCGAAACCACCGAGGAACAGCCCAAGCCCTTCAACCTCGTCGTGCGCCTCGTGGGGATCTTCGAGGTCAACGATATGAATACCGATGAGGACAGGCGCATCTTCGCCCTCAACGCGACGGAGACGATGTACCCCTACCTCCGCTCCACCGTGACCTCTCTCACGGCGGCGTCCTTCATCAATCCGCTCAATCTGCCCGTCATTTCGGGTGCGACCCTCTTCCCCGAGGACCGCGCCGCAGAGGGCATCAGCTTCGACCCCAAAAACGTGAACTGAAGCTCGGTCACGAAAAAAGTCTGCCTCTCCCGGCAGACTTTTTTTTGGAATGAGGGGCGGGGCCTTCACCCCTTCGGGGGGAGCTGTTCGCGCGCCAACCCTCTCGGCTCCACCTTTGGGGGAGCTGTTCGCGCGCCAACCCTCTTGGCTCCCCCTTGAGGGGGAGCTGTCGAGCGTTAGCGAGACGGAGGGGGTGTCGTTCCGATCAAGCAACACCCCTTCCGT
>CANRIO010000066.1 GCA_947630605.1 uncultured Clostridia bacterium | reverse complement strand
CCTCCACCGTCGTCTTGGAAAGTCCCTTTGCGATCGCTTCCAAGGGCACGCCGAGCTTCTTCGCGGCGACGGCGGCGGCGAGCGCGTTATACACGTTGTGCCTTCCCGCCATGGGAAGATTGGCCTCGATGAGCTCGTCCTCAAGGTTAAAAAGCAGCCGAAAGCCGCGGATGCTCTCGCTCTCCACGAGGGCAAAGCAGTCGGCGGGCGTGTCCAGCCCGTAGCTCGTCACGGGGACCTCTTTTGCGAGTTCTCGCGAGAAGGGATCGTCGCTGTTCAGGATCGCCTCGCGGCAATGTCCCTTCGTGAAGAGCTTCTTCTTTGCCTCGCCATACGACTGCATGTCGCCGAAGAAATCGAGATGATCTTGCGTGAAGTTGGAAAATATGGCGAGTTCGAAGAGGATGGGCTCCGTCTTTTTGAGGGCGAGGGCATGGGCGGAGACCTCCATGGCGACATATTCCGTCTCCGCCTCTGCCATATCCGCGAGAATGGAAAAGAGGGCGACGGGGTCGGGCGTCGTGAGGGCGGGCGGGAGGAAGGTATCCCCAAAGCGTGCGCCGAGCGTTCCGATGAGCCCTGCGCGCCCGCCCGCTGCGAGGAGGATCTGATAGAGCATGTGCGTGATGGTCGTCTTGCCGTTTGTGCCCGTCACGCCGATGAGTTTCAGCTTTTTTTCGGGATGGCCGTAAAAGGCGGAAGCGATGCGCGCCATTGCCTCCCTTCCGTCCTTTACGATCAGCTGTGGTAGGGAAATTTCGAGAGGATGTTCGCAGACGACTGCGGCCGCGCCCCGCGCCTCGATATCCGAAGCATACGCATGCGAATCCTCCGCCGTTCCGCGGTAGCAGAAGAAGAGGTCCCCCTCTCCCGCGACCCGACTGTCCGTGCACAGCGATCTTATCTCGGCGTCTCCGCCCCTCATCGTCCCCTCTGTTTCTTTTGCGAGATCGGAAAGTTTCATATGCTATCCCTCCACAGGCGGAATGTTCATCACATCGATGATCCCTTCGAAGATCTCTTTTGCACAAGGCGCCGCAACGGTGGAGCCGTAGTATGCTCCCTGCGGTTCATCCAGAATGACGAGCGCGAGATAGCGGGGCGCATTTGCGGGAAAATATCCGAGAAAGGAAGAGACATATTTCCCCTGCGCGATCGCGCCGTTTTCGTATTTTTGCGCGGTGCCCGTCTTGCCGGCCACGCGGTAGCCCTCTATGTAGGCATGTTTGCCGCTCCCCTCCCGTACCACACCTTCGAGCATTCCCGAGAGCATCGCCGAAGCCTTTTCGCTCACCGTCCTTCCCACAAGGGAGGGCTTCATGCGCTCTTTGACGCTGCCGTCCTCCGAATAGATCTCGCTCACGAGGCGGGGCGCATAGTAGTAGCCGCCGTTCACGGCAGAGGCCGCCGCAGTAGCAAGCTGGAGCGGGGTGACGGCGATGGACTGCCCGAAGCCGATACGGGCAAAGTCGCACTCCCGAAGGGTGCTCTCGGGAAGGAGCATCCCGATGGCCTCTCCCGAGAAATCCACGCCCGTCGCCCTTCCGAAGCGGAAAGCCGCGAGGTAGTCGTAAAAAGTCTCCTTGCCGAGGGAGAGCGCAATGTCCACAAAGCAGGGGTTGCAGCTGTTGTTGAGCGCCTCGGCGAGCGTCTCGTTGGAGTGTTTCCCGTTCTTATGGTCGCTCCAACACTTGATGGTGGTGCCGTCCACGATGCGGGTGCGCGCACTCGAGAAGATGTGTTGCGGCGAAAAGGCCGCACTGTTCCCCCTGAGATATTCCTCGATGTCGGCCGCCGCAGTGAAGATCTTGAAGGTGGAGCCGGGCTCATAGACGTCAGAGACGAGACAGTTGCGCGAGAGGGAATTCAAAAGATCCATGTCGTCGCGCGGGATGTCGTTGAGATCGTAGCTCGGTAGATTGACCATGGCGAGAATGGAGAAGTCCTGCGGGTCGAGGACGATGGCGCGGGCGGCACGGGCGCCATGCTCTTCGAGCGCCCTCCCCATCACCTCCTCGGCGATGGCCTGGATGCGGTAATCGAGGGTGAGTTTGACGTTCAGCCCGTCCGTCGCCGGAAGATAGGCCGCGGTCGCCCCCTTGAGATCGACGCCGACAAGGTCGGTATCGAAGAGGATCTCCCCGTTCTCTCCCGCGAGATAGGCGTTATAATAGCTCTCGATGCCCGTCGTTCCCGCGCGGTCGAAGGCGGTAAATCCGATGACCTGCGAGGCAAGGGCTCCGTGGGGATAGACGCGCTCGTCGTTGCGCGCATAATACACCCCCTTCATCTCCGTCTTTTCGATGCTTTCGACAAGCTCCTTGTCCGCCCGCCGCACGATGACGATCTCCGATCTCGATCTGTCCGTGAGCTTTTGATAGATCTCATCGTAGGAGGCGCCGAGCTCCTTGGCGAGCATCTCCGCGCTCTTTTCGGCATCCTCCACCGCACTCGCACGCGCGTAGATGCCGAACCTCTGGCGGTTGCCCGCGAGGAGCTCCCCGTTCCTGTCGACGATCTTCCCCCTCCCCGCGTTGACGGGGATCTCGCGCGTCCATTGGTCGAGGGCTCGATAATGCAGTTCGTCCTCCCAGATCACCTGAATATAGAAAAATCTGCCGAGAAAAACCAAAAAAATAAAGGTTATCGCCGCGAGTACGGCAAATAACCTCTTTTGTAAAACAGAAAGCGAAAATTCTTTCTTTTTGATGAGATCGACCTCCGAACGTCAACCTTTGATCATCCCGTGTTCCTCTGCCCACTGAGCGATGGCATCGGGGTCGGTGGCATTCCGGATGCTTTGACGGACTTCCTCCGCCCGCTGTTCGAGCTGTTGAACGGTCGCCCTTTCCGCCTCGATACGGTTATCCATCGAACGGAGCACGCTCGTGTTGATGAAGATGATCGAGATCGCCGCAATAATCGCAGACATGACGACGAAGAAGGCAACTTTGAGCTTGGTGGGAAGCGCGGCAAAGAACCCGATCTGCTGAGCCTCGATCACCGCTTCTTCATCGCGGCTGAGCATTGCCATGGTCGCAGCGGTGGGACGTGCGTCCTCCGATTCCTCTGCGCGCACGGACTTTACCTCCGCCCGCTTTGTCGCGGCAACGGGAACGCTCATCACGAGCTCATTTGCAGCCGTCGGGGCGCTGCCGGAAATTGTGCGCTGCCCCTCTGCCACGCGGTATGCGTTATAGTCGCGGATGCGTGCGGCGGCATTGGATGCAGGTTGGGCTGCGGGAGCGGAAACGGGCATGGGTGCGGGCGCAGGTGCGGGCGCATGGTATGCCGGGCGTTCCTCCGTCTTGGGAGAAGCGCTGTCAAGCAGTTTCCTGTAGTTTTCCGCTATGTGTCTTTGATGCTCTTCCTGTTCGGCTACATATTCTCTCTGTTTCTCTATGATCGCGTCTGCCATGACGGTTTCTCCTTTTATTGATATTCTCGATGTCGCCCGTTCATTCAAAGTTTCTCGGCGATCCTCAGCTTCGCGCTCTTGCTGCGCGGATTTTGAGCGATCTCCTCATCCCCTGCCGTGAGCGGCTTTTTGGTGAGAAGTCTGATCTCCTCGCGTTTTCCGCATACGCAGACGGGAAAGCTCTTGGGGCAGGTGCATGCCGTCGAAAGTTCGCGCATCGCCTGTTTTACGATCCTGTCCTCCAACGAATGGAAGGTGAGGATGCAAGCTCTTCCGCCGCTCTTCAGCCTTCTGATGAGGCCGACGACGCACTCTTTGAGTCCATCGAGTTCGCCGTTCACTTCGATGCGGATGGCTTGAAACACCTTTCTCGCACATGCCGCAGAACGGAATTTCGGGGGGATCCCCTCTTCGACAAGGGCTTCGAGTTGCCCTGTCGCTGTGATCTCTTTTTTTTCTCTCGCCCGCACGATACCCCGTGCGATCGAGGAGGCGAAGGCCTCTTCTCCATACTCGCGGAAGATGCGGCAAAGCCTCTCTTCGGAGTAGGTATTGACGACGTCCTTTGCGGTGAGGGAGCATCTCCTGTCCATCCGCATGTCGAGGGGGGCGTCCTTCTTTCTATAGGCAAACCCGCGCTCTTTGTCGTCTATCTGATGGGAAGATACGCCGAAGTCGAGTAGAAATCCATCGAGCTTTTCCACGCCTTCCTCATCGAGGACCTCGGCGAAATTTTTGTAATCTGTTCTGTGGAGGGAAAATCTTCCCTCAAAGGGTGTGAGCCTTTTCAAAGCTTCGGCGATCGCCTCATCATCCTTGTCCGTTCCGATGAGCCTGACCGAAGGATCTGCTTTCAAAATTGCTTCGGAGTGCCCTGCGCCGCCGACCGTTCCGTCGAAATAGACGCCGCCGCTCTTTATCGCAAGGCCTTCGAGGACTTCGCGGAGAAGTACGGGAAGATGGTAGGCCATCTTCAGAACCCGAGGATCCCGAATGCGTCGGAAACGGACATATCCTCTTCGTCTGCAAGGAATCTCTCCTTCGCCCAGATCTCGATGAAATCGCCCATGCCGACCGTAACGACGTCCTTCACGATGCCCGCCTTCGTGCGAAGGGACTGCGAGAGGACCGTTCTGCCCTGTCCATCCTCTTCCACCTCTTCGATCTGGCTCAGGATCCTGCGCTTTGCAGCGAGTTTCTCGGGCTCGGCCGTCGTGATGGAGGAGAAGCGTTCGAGCCTCGCCTGCAGGGCGGACTCGGGAAGCACGAAGATGCACTTGTCGGCATATGATACAAAGTAGAGTGCTTCCCCATTGAAAGCATTCTTGTATTTCGCCGGAATGCGGATCCTGTTTTTGGCGTCGAGCGTGTGGCTGACCTGACCGCTCAAGAGCTTCATCTTACAATCACCTTCGTGCTGAACTTGCTTCGTAATATGAGTTTATCATAAAATCTGACCACTGTCAACCACTCTGGGGAATTTTTTTGATAAAAATGAAAATTTTTTTGTGATTATGTGGAACATTTGTTTGATAAAAAGATAGTTTTGTTCATCTTTTTGCATGGTCCAACAAAAATAACCATATTTTTTGTTTGTTTTTTACATTTTTCAAACGTTTGTATGGTGTGGGTCACAGGTGGCTGCAGGTGGTTGCTTCTCCCTATCTCAAGCAAGGCAAGAACGCGGGCGGCCGTCCCCTCTCCCCCATCAAAGACCTCTGCGCCGTAGAATGCGGCGATCTCGCTGCGGAGGAAGGAATAGTGCGTACAGCCTAAAACCACGGCGTCGAACTGCCCGCGGGGAAGGTGCTCTTCGAGAAGAAGCGGCCTTCTTTTCTGCAGACTTTCCTCTATGGCCCATGCGAGGTCCTTCGGGGCGAACACTTCGATCTCGGAAGAAGGATGTCGGGCAACGAGGCGTCTGAGCCGTTCGCTCTCCGCCGTGCGCGGGGTGCAGAGGACGAGGAAGCGGCGGTATTTTTTTGCCGCGGG
>CANRIO010000065.1 GCA_947630605.1 uncultured Clostridia bacterium | reverse complement strand
CTTCTCCCTCGAAATGCCCCGCGTGCAGATCGTGCAGAGGTTGCTCTGCGCGCATGCGGGCGTGAGCATGGAGAAGGCCCTCTCGGGCAAACTCGTCCAGAAGGAGTGGAAGAATCTCATGCTCGCGGGGGATCGTCTCCAGAAGAGCAAGATCTACATCGACGATTCCTCCCGCGTGACGCCCGCCGAGATCCTCTCCAAGTGCAGAAGGCTTGCGGCGAGCGAAGGGGGGCTCGACCTCGTCATGATCGACTACATCCAGCTCATGGGCGGCGAGGCGAAATACAACGGTTCCGACTTCAACCGCCAGCAGGAGATCGCCTCCATCACCCGCGACCTCAAGATCATGGCGAAGGAACTCAACGTCCCCGTCATCGCGCTCTCCCAGCTCCGCCGTATCCAGACGAAGGAACCGCAGCTCTCCGACCTCCGCGAATCGGGGGCGATCGAGCAGGACGCGGACATCGTCATGTTCATCAACCGTCCCGACGTCACCGCCACGCAGGAGGACTTGGCGCGGGGCAACGTCGTAAAGGGAGCGGCGGAACTCGTCATCGCAAAGCACAGGAACGGCCCGCTCGGCCGCATCCAGCTCCGCTTCCTTGGCGAGACCACCCGCTTCGTCGACGTGGACGATCAGGACCGCCCGACGGAGGAGCCCATCTTCTCCAAAAAGCCCTCGGCAGAGGAACTTCCCTCGGCGGAGGAAGCCTTCCCTCCGCAATCGGACGACGGGATCCCGTACTGAAAGATGGAGACGCGCATTCTCAAAGCGGAGGGGGAGGCCCTCAAGGAGGCGGCCGCCCTCTTAAGGAAGGGCGAGGTCGTCGCCTTCCACACCGAGACGGTGTACGGTCTCGGCGCGGATGCCTTTTCGGATGAAGCGGTAAAAAGCATCTTTGCCCTCAAGGGAAGACCTGCCGACAACCCGCTCATCGTGCATGTCCATCAAGGCTACGACATCGCGAAACTCATCGACGGCGAACCGCCCTATGCAAAAGCTCTTCGCCGCGCCTTTCTTCCGGGGCCGCTCACGATGGTCTATCCCTCGACGGGAAAGGTCTCGAAGTTCGTCTCCTGCGGCCTTCCCACCCTCGCCATCCGCGTTCCGTCCTCGCCCGCTGCGCAGGCATTCTTAAGGGAAGCAGACCTTCCCGTCGCCGCGCCCAGCGCGAATATTTCCAAACACGTCTCGCCAGTCACCGCGCAGCACGTCTTTGACGATTTCAACGGGAAGATCCCGCTCATCCTTGACGGCGGCGCATGCACGGGCGGGATAGAAAGCACCGTCCTCGACTGCACGGGAGATATTCCGCAGATCCTGCGCGAGGGCCTCGTCACCCGCGAGATGATCGCCTCCGTTGCGGGGGAGTGCGGCGTCTACCATGCGGCAGCGGGCGAAAGGCCCAAGAGCCCCGGAATGGCGTATAAGCACTATTCTCCCCGTTGCCGCACCGCATATGTCAAGACCGTCGAAGAGGCGAGCGCTCTCTATGATGAGGAAAGGGAACGGGGCGGGAAGCCCTGCATCCTCTGCGAGAGCGGCCTTACATCCCGCCTCGGCGGAAGGGAATTTCTCGACCTCGGCGCAAGCGGAGAGGAGATGGCACAGCGCCTCTATATGCTCCTTCGGATGGCAGAGAGGACGGCGACTCTCCTCATCGGAATTGCCCCCTCCATGGAGGGCGGCGTGATGGCGGGCGTTCTCAACCGCCTTACAAGGGCGTTTGGAGGCGATGTATGAAACACAGGACGATTTTATTTGTATGCACGGGCAACACCTGCCGTTCTCCCATGGCAGAGGCGGCAATGCGCGCCGAGCTCAAAAAGAAAAAAATCCGCTGGTACCGCGTGCAGTCTGCGGGGCTCAAGACGGAAGACGGGCACCCCATGTCCGCGAATGCCGTGCAAGCTCTTTCGGAAGCGAAGGTAAAATTTGCCCCTGATTTCACCTCGAAGATGCTCACAAAGGAGATGATCGAGGGGGCATACATGGTCATCTGCATGACGGAAAATCAGCGTGCCGTTCTCAAAGATTATGCAAACGTGACGAGTTTTTATGCACTCTGCGGCAGGGAGATCCCCGACCCCTACGGGCAGGGGATGGATGTCTACCGCGTGACTCTACGCACCATCCGCGAGTGTATGCCCCTCGTCGTACGCCTCGTCTGTCCTCCCGTGGAGGATTGACGCAAACTTCCCATTTGGAGATTTTTATGAAGATTGCCATCGCAAGCGATCACGGCGGCCTTGACCGCAAACAGCAAATCGCCGCCTACCTTGAGGGGGCAGGGTACGAAGTTGTGGACTTCGGAACCAATGATACAGTCTCCTGCGACTATCCCGATTTCGCCCTTGCCGCGGCCGAGGCGGTCGCAAAAAATGTGTGCGAGAGGGGCATCCTCGTCTGCACGACGGGCATCGGCATGTGCATCGCCGCAAACAAGGTGCGGGGCATCCGCTGTGCTCTGTGCACGGAGGAACACGGGGCGGAGATGTCCCGCCTCCACAACGACGCGAATATGCTCGCCCTCGGCGCGGCCATGGTGGACGAGGAAAAAGCGCTTTCCATCGTCAAAGTTTTCCTCGGGACGGCCTTCTCGGGGGAGGACCGCCATATGCGCCGCATTCAAAAAATTTCCGACATCGAAAATTCTCACCTCAAATAGCTCTTCCCGGAGGACACCTCCTTGCTCAAAAAGGCACTTTGCGATAAGATCAAAGAATCGCTCTCTTCCATTTTACCCATCGCACTCATCGTAGTCGCCTTGTCCATCGTCCTGATCCCGCTCGACGCAGGATTTTTTGTGTTGTTCCTCATCGGCGTCCTTCTTCTCATCTTGGGGATGGGGCTCTTCACGCAGGGGGCGGACATGTCCATGCTCGTCATCGGCGAGAAGATCGGCTCCGCCATGACGAAGTCGAGAAAGGTCTGGCTCATCGCGCTCCTCTCCTTTGTCATCGGCATCATCGTGACGATCGCCGAACCCGACCTTCAGATCCTCGCCCGTCAGGTCCCCGCGGTCGCGGAGAGGACGCCGCTCGGCAACTACCTTCTCATCATCGTCGTCGCGGGGGGCGTCGGCATCTTCCTTGTCATCGCGATGCTCCGCATCATCCTGAAGATCCGCCTCTCCATTCTTCTCATCGCATTTTATACGATCGCCTTCATCCTCTGCATCTTCGTCTCGCCCTCCTTCTGGGCGGTCTCCTTCGATGCGGGCGGTGTGACGACGGGGCCGATGACCGTCCCGTTCATCATCTCGCTCGGCGTCGGCGTCGCCTCCCTTCGGGCGGGGAAGGGGAGCAGGGACGACTCCTTCGGCCTCGTCGCCCTCTCGAGCGTGGGGCCCATCATTGCAACGCTCATCCTCGGCCTCATCTTCAAGGCGAATGGCATCGAGTACGACATCGACAGCGCACTCAGGATCCCTTCGGGCGTCGGGACTACCCGCGATGTGATCTATGAATATGCGGACGGCTTCCGCGTCCATGCGATGGATGTCGCCGTCGCAGTCAGTCCCATCATCATCTTCTTTCTCATCTTCGAACTCGCCACCCGCTCCTTCAAAAAGCGGCAGGTCCTCCGCATTCTCTTCGGTTTCATCTATACATATGTGGGGCTCGTCCTCTTTCTCACGGGAGCGAACACGGGCTTCATGCCCGTCGGGAGAATGATCGGCGAAGAGCTCGGCCGCATTGCGGGAGGGTGGCTCCTCATCCCCGCAGGCATGCTCATCGGGTACTTCGTCGTCGCGGCCGAACCCGCGGTGCACGTCCTCAACAAACAGGTGGAGCGCATCTCGGCGGGGGCCGTCTCCGAGAGGGCGATGAAGCGCGCCCTCTGCATCGGCGTCTCCATCTCCCTCGGGCTCGCCATGGTGCGCGTTTTGACGCATATCAATATCCTTTGGATCCTGCTTCCCGGGTACGGCGTAGCCCTCCTTCTCACCTTCTTTGCGCCGCCGCTCTATACGGGCATCGCGTTCGACTCGGGCGGTGTCGCAAGCGGGGCAATGGTGTCCTCCTTCGTCCTGCCGCTCGCCTTCGGCGCATGCTATGCCTTGAACGGCGGGTCGCAGTTTATCATGACGGACGCCTTCGGCTGTGTCGCCTTCGTCGCCCTGACGCCCCTCATCACCATTCAGATCCTCGGCATCTACCACCGCATCAAGACGCGCAAAATAAAGCGCAACTTCATCGCGGCAGAAGAAAAAATTCTCATCTATGAGGTGGATTGATGGGAAGAAAAATACGCATCAGACCCAAAATTTTGCCCGATGTCCCCGTCACGCGGGACCTCGCCTCGGGGACGCTCCGCCCGAAACTTCTCGTGAGCATCGTCACACTGCGGGACGAGAAGAAGCTCAAAGAGATTTTGGACGACTGTTCGGTGGGCATCAGCTATCAACTCACGGGAACGGGCACGGCCCAGTCCGCCGTTCTCGACTATTTCGGCATCGCCGAGACGGAGAAGGCCGTCCTCTTCTCCCTCTTCCCAGAATCGGATGAGGAGACCGTCCTCCGTCTTTTGCGGAAGGAAATGTCTCTCTACCTCGCGGGGAAGGGGATCTCCTTCACCCTTCCGCTCTCGGGCATTTCGCAGACGGTGGCGGACGGCATCACGGGAGCGGCGAGCAATAAAGTCATGGAGGGGAGCAAGATCATGAAAAGTTCGGATAGAAAATACGACCTCATCGTCGCCTGCGTCGGGGCGAATTTCATCGAGACGGCGGTGGACGCCGCCCGCTCCAAGGGCGCGGCGGGGGGAACGTTCATCAGCGGCCGTGCGATGCAGAACGACAAGGCGGAACAGTTCGTTGGCATCTCCCTCATGAAAGAACAGGAAGTGCTCCTCATCCTCTCGAGGAAGGAGGCAACGCCCGACATCATGGCCGCCCTTTCGGACAGCGTTGGCGCACAGACGGAGGCCGCGGGGGTCATCTTTTCCCTTCCCGTGGACAGGACGGCGGGCATTTCCGCCGCGGAGGAGGCAGAGCTCGCGGCAACAGCGGGCGGAGAGGAGAGAGCATGAGCCGCCTCATCCTCATCGGCGGGGGAGAACTCAAAGAGCGTGAAACTTACACGATCGACGCCTATATCGCAAGGGAGGCAAAGCGCATCGCGGGCGAGCGGCGCCCAGCGGGACTCTTCATCCCCACCGCCAGCCACGACTGCATGCCATACTATAATACCTTTCATAAGGTGTATACGGGGCTGTTCGACATCAAGACGGACGTCGCCCTGACCGTCGGTAGGGAATTGGATCCCCAAAAAATGGCGGCAAAGTTCGAGAGAGCGGACTTTCTCTACGTCGGCGGGGGCAACACCGTCTTCATGCTCGAGAAGTGGCGGGAGAGCGGCCTTCTTGCCTACATCGAAAAGTTTTACAAAGAGGGGAAGCTCATCTGCGGGCTGTCCGCGGGAGCCATTTGCTGGTTCGAGGACATGTATTCCGACTCCGTCATCGAGGGGGAATACGCAATGCACAGGGGCCTCGGCTGGGTGAAAGGGAAAATTTCTCCCCATTATGACGAAAGAATGCTTGACTTCGACAAGATCGTCCTGTATAATAGAGAATGCGCGTGGGGCCTCGAGAACCGCGCCGCACTCGAGATGAAGGACGGCAAGCCCGTTTGCAGCATTTCGGACGGCGGCAAAGTGTGGATGCTCGACGGCTCCGACGGGGAGAACCTCGTCAAAAGGCAGTTTTGACCGCGCGCTTCGGCCCCCGTGCCGTGTAAAAATAGCGGGCAAGGTTGCCGCGAAAAGCGGCGCAGCGGGTTTGACCTCCGCCTCGGCGTTTTCCCGGCCGAGTAAAAGTGACGGGATCCATATGCGGATGTGGCGAAATTGGCAGACGCGCAGGTTTCAGGTTCCTGTGGGAGACCATGCAGGTTCAAGTCCTGTCA
>CANRIO010000064.1 GCA_947630605.1 uncultured Clostridia bacterium | reverse complement strand
CGGAAAGCTCATAAACGGTGCGACCAAGGACACGATCAAGTCCTTTTTGGAGAGTTTGAAGTTATGAAGATCGTCATGCTTCTGGGCAGTCCGCAAAAGCACGGCTCGTCCAATTTGCTTGCAGAGCAGTTTATCAAGGGCGCAACGGAGGCGGGCTGCAGCGTTTCCGTCATCGACACGGCACACGCAAATGTCCGCCCCTGCACGGGCTGTGTCCGTTGCGGATACAGCGGTCCCTGTGCGCAGAAGGACGATATGGGTTCGGAGGGCGGAAAAGTGCACGGGATCAAGGCGGAAATTCTCGGCGCGGATATGGTCGTGTTCGTCACGCCCCTCTACTACTATGGAATGTCCGCACAGCTCAAAACGGTCATCGACCGCTTCTGCGCATTCCCGCTATATGGCTGAGGCCTATGAGCTTGGCAAGAGCCTTCGGGGGTGAAATATGGCTCTTACGGTCAATCTCTATTATACGGGAACGGACGGCAACGCGAGGAAGTTTGCGGAGGAGATGAGAGATAGCGGACTTGTGGAACGCATCCGCGCCGAGAAGGGAAACCTTCGCTATGAGTATTTTCTGCCGATGGATGATAGTGAAACCGTTCTCCTTATCGACGCTTGGGAAAACGAGGAAGCCCTCGATTTCCACCATAAAAGTCCCATGATGAAAGAGATCGCCGCTCTCCGCGAGAAGTATCACCTCAAAATGCGGGTGCAAAAATTCACAGAGGTCACATGAAGCATCTCATGCCGAAGGCTTAGAAATCATGAAATAATTTCTATTATTGAGGAGCAGGTCATGAAGAAAAAGTTTGTTGTTATCTTAACGGCCGTCTTGCTGTGCCTCTGCTTTGCTCTTGCCGCTTGCGGGAAGAACGGGACGACCGGGCAGGAGACAACAAGCGGTAACGATCGGGAGGAACAAATTGTGGATACCATTTATTTGACGATAGGAACTCATAAAATTGCCGTAAAACTCGAAGAGAATGCTGCAACGAAGGCACTCGTCGAACTTCTGCAAGAGGGCGATATCACCTACACCGCGCACGACTACGGCGGCTTTGAAAAGGTGGGCGACTTGGGGCATACCCTTCCCCGCGAAGATAGGCAGATGACGACCAAGACGGGCGACGTCATTCTCTATTCAGGCGATCAAATCGTCCTGTTTTACGGCAGGAATTCGTGGAGTTATACAAAGCTCGGAAAGGTGCAAGGCTCCTCCGAGAGCGAAATCAAGGAAATTCTCACGGAAAGCAACCCCGTCGCGGTGATGATAAGTTTGCAATAAAATTTTAAGGAGATACATACATGAACAAGAAAGTTTTGGTCATCTCGTCAAGTTTCAGGACGAAGGGCAATTCGGCAATGCTCGCCGAAGAATTTACGAAAGGTGCGATCGAGGCGGGAAACGAAGTTGAATTTATCTCCCTGCACGACAAAAAGATAAACTTCTGCCGCGGATGTCTCGCCTGCCAGAAGACAAATAGATGCGTGATCCACGACGACGCCGACATGATCCGCGAGAAGATGCTCCGTGCGGACGTTGTGGTGTTCGCAACGCCCGTCTACTACTATGGCATAAGCGGACAGCTCAAGACTTTGCTCGACCGCTGCAATCCGCTCTATTCTTCGGACTATCGCTTCCGTGACGTCTACCTGCTCTTTGCGGCGGCGGAGGATGGCGAAGATGCCGAAAAGAGAACGCTTGCGAGCTTCGACGGTTGGGTCGTTTGCTATGAAAGAGCGCGTCTTGCCGGCCATGTGTTCTGCGGCGGCGTAAACGACGTGGGCGACATCGAAGGCGATCAAAAGCTCGAGGAAGCCTTTCAAATGGGAAGGTCGATATAAATCTTTAAGGGTAAGGAGCAGATCATGAAGAAGAAATTTGTATTGATTTTAACGGCACTTTTTGTGTGCCTTGCCATCGGGCTTTCCGCCTGCGGCGGGAATTCCGGCCCGAACAATAAAGATGGCGACAAAGACGACGGAAATGCCACCTATTACACCGTCACGTTCGACTCGCAGGGCGGGAGCAGTGTGGAGAGCCAACGCGTTCTTGAAGGCAATCCCGTGCACGTCCCCTCCTCCCCCTCCAACGGAGAGCTCCTCTTCCAAGGGTGGTTTGCTTCCGCAGACCCGGATGCCGGACAGTGGAACTTCGACACGGGCCGCGTGAATGGCGATATGACGCTCTTTGCGCATTGGGCGGCGGATACGTCCGAGGCGACGGCGAGCATTACCTACGAAAAGACGGCAGACGGTGCGGGCTACATCGTCACGGGCGCGGGACAGGAGGCGAAGATCGTCATCCCCGAAACACATGACGGCCTGCCCGTCGTGGAGATCGGCGAGAGCGCGTTTGCCTACTCAAGGCACAAGTCGGACATCCTCTCCGTCACCATTCCCGACTCGGTCACGAAGATCGGCCTGAACGCCTTCCACAATCAAGACGCGCTCGAGAGCGTGAACATCGGCACGAACAGCCAGCTCGAAGCCATTGAAAACAACGCCTTTTCGGGCAACAGTTCGCTGAAATCGTTTTATCTGCCCGCCGAATTTTCAGAGCTCGGCGACAGCGTCTTCAACAACTGCGGCTCGCTCGACCGCTTTACCGTCGCAAGCGGGAATGCGGCCTATTCGGGCGAAGGCAACAATCTGATAGACCTCGCTGCGCACACGATCATCCGCGGCACGAACAACAGCGAGATCCCCTCTACCGTCACGGGGATCGGCGTCGCCGCCTTCCGCAGGGCAAATGGGATCTCCACGCTCTATGTCCCCCGCTCGGTTGAAAGCATCGACAAGTACGCCTTCGCGGACAGCACGATCGCGGCCATCGAATATGAGGGAAGCGAGACGGAATGGAACGATGTTCAAAAAGGAACGATGTGGGATCTGCACTGCACGTTGGAGATAAAATTCAATGTCCAAAGGGATGAGGCGGCGGCAAGCATTCTCGTTGCCTACTTCTCGGCCACGGGAACGACAAAGGGCGTTGCGGAGAAGATCGCCGATGTCACGGGTGGAACGCTCTTTGAGATCGTGCCCGCTGTCCCCTATACCGCCGCAGACCTTGACTACGGCACCGACTGCCGCGCTAACCGCGAGCAAAGCGATGAGACTGCGCGCCCGCAAATTGAAAGCTCTGTCGCGGACATGGGTGCCTTCGACGTCGTCTATCTCGGCTATCCCATCTGGTGGAGCAAGGCACCGAAGATCATCTATACCTTCCTTGAAAGTTACGAATTCGCAGGCAAGACGATCATCCCCTTCTGCACCTCGGGATCGAGTCCCATCAGCGGAAGTCTCTCCGATATTCAAGCCCTCGCAAGCGACGCAACATGGCTTTCGGGCAGACGCTTTTCGGGCGGTGCGGCGCAGAGCGTCGTTGCGGAGTGGGTGAACAGCTTAAACACAGATAACAATTAAAAAGGAGTTATATATGAAAAAAATCACACAGGACGCGGGGAGGAAAGCGCTTGGAGCGTTCGCCCCCGACTTTGCCCACTTCAACGACGATATCCTCTTCGGCGAGAATTGGAATAACACGGACCTCGACCACAAGACGCGCTGCCTTGTCACCGTCGTCGCCCTCATGGCTTCCGGCGTCACGGATAGTTCCCTCAAGTATCACTTGGAGAACGCGAAAAAGGCGGGCGTGACGAGAAAGGAAATTGCAGCCGCCGTCACCCACGTCGCCTTCTATGCGGGCTGGCCGAAGGCGTGGGCGGTGTTCAACATGGCGAAAGAAGTTTGGGCGCAAGAAGACGCCCAGACCGCGATGGCGGCGCATGCGAGCGAGATGGTGTTCCCCATCGGCGCACCCAACGACGGCTTCGCGCAGTACTTCAGCGGGAGAAGCTATCTCGCCCCCATCTCCAAGGAGCAGGTGGGCATCTTCAACGTCACCTTCGAACCCGCATGCCGCAACAACTGGCACATTCACCATGCGGAAAAGGGCGGCGGGCAGATCCTCCTCTGCGTTGCGGGGCGCGGCTACTATCAAGAATGGGGAAAGGAGGCCGTGGAAATGCACCCGGGCGACGTCGTCAACATTCCCGCGGGCGTGAAGCACTGGCACGGCGCGGCAAAGAACAGTTGGTTTTCGCATCTCGCCGTCGAAGTTCCCGGCGTGAATGCATCCAACGAATGGCTCGAACCCGTCTCCGACGAAGATTATGACAAATTGCCGTAAGAAGTGCAGGGTACAGGCGGAGGAAATATGCAAATTCGGGTATTCAATGAAAGCTACCGCGATGATATGATCTTCATGGTCTTGCAAGCCAAAGACGCTCTGGGGAGAAAGCCCACCATCAACGAAGATCTGTTGGATGTCACCGCAAATTACTTGGAGCGCGGCGATATGTTCTGGCTGGCGATCGATGAAAATGACAGGGTGGTCGGGTGCATCGGATATTCCAAAACAGAAGGCACGACGGAAGCCTTTCTTCATAGGCTTTATGTGAAGCCCTCCGAAAAGCGCAAGGGGATCGGGACTGCACTTTTGAAGACGGCAGAACATGCCATGCGGGCAAGGGGCATCACCGTCTCGAAAGTGCATCTCGGCGCACCGCGGAAGCAATGGTTTGAGGCATACGCCTTTTATCCCAAAAACGGTTACCGCGAATACGAACCGAGATACATGAAAAAAGAATTATAAGAGCCTCGCGAGACATGGTTGACCACTATCTTGCAAAAGCCCCGCGCCGATATGGCGCGGGGCACAATTTTACCTTCCGTTTATTCCATGTATTCCGTCAGAATTTGATTCTGCACATAGAGATATTCGTCCTTGATTTTCGTAATGTCCCCCGCTTCTTCGAGATATTGTTTCGTCTTCTCGTATGCCGCCTTGAAGTCCTCCTTCCAATCGCTTTGGAACTGCTTTTTATAGGCTGCGCCAGAGATGCCGAACACGGTGCGAAGGGCAAGCATCACAAACTCGAACTTCGCGTCCTTCTCCG
Organism: uncultured Clostridia bacterium; assembly: GCA_947630605.1. Classification (GTDB taxonomy): domain Bacteria; phylum Bacillota; class Clostridia; order Christensenellales; family Borkfalkiaceae; genus Gallimonas. Next base: position 998 of record CANRIO010000064.1, on the reverse strand, counting down.
AAACCTCCTCGCTCTCGATGACGGGATAGTGCCCCGAGAGGATGCACTTCATATACTCGTCCAAGTCGAACGTGTTGGTGAACCGCTTCCCGAAGAAGAAGGAACTCGCCGAGACCCCCAGCCCGATATATTCCCCGCGCTTCCAATAGTTGAGGTTGTGACGGCTGCCGAAGCCGGGCTTACAGAAATTGCTCACCTCGTAGCGCATATAGCCCCGCTTTTTGAGAAGCTCATAGCCGTAGTCATAGAGGGCGGCAACCTCGTCGCCGTCGGGAAGTTCGCCGTTGAGATAGTCGGTGTAGATGGGCGTTCCGTCCTCGGGCGTGAGGGCATACATCGAGACATGGGTGGCCCCGTTGTCGTCTGCGAGTGCAATCGTCGCCGCGACGTCCTCTTTTGTTTGCCCCCTGAGACCGAGCATGATATCCGCCGAAAAGTTCTCCCCGCGCAGAAGGTTTGCGCACGCGACGAAATCTTTGGAATTGTGGATCCTGCCGATCTCTTCGAGCTGAGAATCGTTTGCCGTCTGCAAGCCCACGGAGAAGCGGTTGATCCCCGCCCGCTTGTAAATTTGAATTTTCTCCGCGTCCACCGTCCCGGGGTTCATCTCGATGGTGACCTCGGGGTCCTTCGAAAGATGAAAGCTCTTCACGATCTTCGCCATGAGGGCGTAGATGTATTTGGGATCGACGACGGAGGGCGTCCCCCCGCCGATGTAGACGGTATCGAAAGTGACCTTTTCAAGCTCCTTCGCGCGCATCTCCGTCTCCTTCATAAGGCAAGCCATATACGCCTCGGCGAAGTTCAAACGGTTGGGAAACGAGACGAAATCGCAGTAGGTGCATTTGTGCTTGCAGAATGGAATGTGAACGTATATCCCAGGCATGGGTGCCTCCTTTTTGGTGTAAATGCGTTGAAGCGGGTCTGTAGGGGTCTCCTCCGCCGCGATAGAGTCGTACTTCGCCTTCGGCTCGTGCGCCACTATCGTGTCGTCGAGA
>CANRIO010000063.1 GCA_947630605.1 uncultured Clostridia bacterium | reverse complement strand
CACCGGTCTCACATCCGTAACGCTCGGCAAGGATTGCACGTCTCTTTCGTACTATGCGTTTGGGTACGGCGCAACCGGTTTCACCGTCACCGTTCAGGCGACCACGCCTCCCGCGGGTCAGACGAGCATGTTTGGTACGGCGTCGAGCTTCAAAGGCACGATCAAGGTTCCTGCGGCTTCGCTCGACGCTTATAAAGCGGCAACGGGTTGGGTGGCATACGAAGCGCACATCGTAGCCGAGTAACCCGCATATTCCTCCATGCTTTCCCGTCTCTCCCGCATTCTTTGCGGGGGAGAACGGGAAGTAAACTTCTCAAAAGGAGAAACCATGAAAACAATCACAAAAATCGCAACGCTTGCCCTGTGCGCGTGTCTCTCCGTCGGGACGCTTGCCGCTTGCGGCGGAAATTCGGGTGAGGTCGTCGTCTGGGGCGGTGCGGAAGATCAGACGCTCTTAAAAGAAATCGTGAAAGAGTTCAAAGAGGCAAACCCCGACATAACCGACAATATCATCGTCCGCATACAGGACCCGTGGAATGCCCAATCGATCGTCGCCAACGACCCCGAAGCTGCGGCAGATGTCATTCTTTGCCAGAACGATCATATCGGTATCATGGCAAAGTCGGGACTTCTCGCCGAGATCAGGGATGGCACGGCGGCAACCTTTGCAACGGACATTCGCACAAACAACGACCCCGCCACAGTCCAGCAGGTGACTTACAACGGCGCCCTCTATGGCTTCCCGCTCACGATGGATACCTATATCGAATATTACACGACGAATATCTTCCCCGAGAGCCTCGAAAATACCCTTTTGGGCAGTGTAGACGCGATGCTTGCGGCGAATATGCCGAATATCGGTTCGAGTTCGGAGAAAGCGGCGGCGTTCGGCTTCAACATCGGCGACGGCTTCTATCTCAATATGGGCTTCTTCGCCGTCGGCTGCACGCTGTACGGCGAGGACGGCACGGACATCAACGCCTGCAATTGGAATAACGCAGACGGCATGAAGTTCATGCAATATGCGGCAAAGAATTTCCGTCAGAGCGGCGGAAAGTTCAAGTCCGATGACGCAAAGAACCTTGCAACGGCAGTTCTCAACAACCGTTTGGGCGCGTGCATTTCGGGCGCGTGGGAGATGAAGGACACCTTCAAGAACGCGAAGAACATTAAATATCGCACTCTGCCCACGATCACGATAGACGGGCAGGAAAAGCCCCTTGTGTCCTTCTCCAACAGCAAGGTATACGTCGTCAACAACAAGAGCGAGCACAAGGCGACGGCGAGCCGCCTCGCAGCCTTTGTCACAAGCGAGAGCAGCCAACTCCGCTATGCGGAGGAGCGGGGGTATTACCCCTCCAACAAGAACGCCCAGCAGAACGCGGCGGTGAAGGACGACCCGTTCTTCAAAGTCATCCGCGAGCAGTTGGATATGTCGGTGCCCGTGCCCGTCATCCCCGAAATTTCCCGCTATTGGGAAGCGGCGAAGGCGGTGGGTTCGTCTATCTATAACGGGTCGCTCGCAGGCGATACCGCAAGCCTGCAAAAGTCGCTCAACGATTTTATCGGAAATCTGCAGAGCACCATTTAACGCTCATAAACTCCTTTCTCATGGAAGGGGTCTATGATAGGGAGCGCACACCCCCCTAATGCGTTCCCAAAACTATTTATCCTTTTCGCCGCAAGGCGAATTCCCCCCTTACTGCCGCTCTCTCTTTGGAGAGGGCGGCACGTAGGAGAGGTGCCTTTATGCAAGACAGTAACAAAGAGATCAACAAAGTAACGATCAAGGAAGTCGCGCAAGAGGCGGGCGTATCGGTGACGACGGTGTCGTTTATTCTGAACGGCATCACCGATAAATGTAGCCTTGAAACGCGACAGAAAGTCCTTCATGCCATCAACATTTTGGGGTATCGCCCTTCGCGGGTGGCGCGGTGTTTCGCGCGGGGCAAGAGCGACAATATCATTCTCCTTGCCGATAAGCACAAGACGGTTTTGCAACAGGCGGAAAGCTTCAAGCTCGTCCGCATGCTCGGAAAGGCCTTGGAAAAGAACAGGCTCAACCTCATCATCCGCACCTACTTGGAGGCCATCTACGTGGATTCGGCGGACGCCATCATTTGCGCGGGCACCGAGGAGGAGACCTTCCGCAAGATCGCGGCGGAGAACTTTGTGCCGCTGCTTGCCGTCGATTCCCGCATCCACGATGAACTGTTCTTTCAGGTCTTTCAGAACTTTGAAACGGTGATGCGGGCGGGGCGGGAGCGCTTCGGCGACAACTTTTCCGTCGTTCTCGTGGATATGTACAGCGAGAGTTGCAAGAAAGAGATCTGCGAAGTCTGCGGGAATGTGACGTTTCTCTCCGAGCACGGGCTTCAAAATGTGCCGAGAGGGAATATCGTCACGGTGAATGAAAGCCTCATGAACCTGCCCGAGCTTGCCGACCGCGAAAAGTTGCTGATGCCCGCCATCACCGAAAGGCGCGTGGACGCCATCCTCGATTGTTACAATAAAGCCGTTAAAAGAGAGACGGTAAAGACCCACGTCGTGCGGATTTGAAAAGCGGTTTTAAGTCCGCGCGCTTTGATATTATCAAGGTAAAACAGTTTACTATTTCGCACCGCCCCAAGGCGATGCGAAGGATCCCATAAAATACGCAAACAAGACTATGAACAAATACGCCATACAACATATCCCGGACAGCGAATATGCCTACCCTTTGAACGAAAACACCCTGCGCCTTGTTCTGAAAGTGGCGAGAGGGGAGAAGTTCAAAGAGGTCTCGGTGTTATGGAACAATAAATATGACTTTGCAAAGCGGCGCAATTTCACGCGGATGCGGAAGTTGTGCAGCGATGAACTCTATGACTACTATGTCTGCGATCTTTCGAGCGCGGACGTGCGCTTTGCCTATGTGTTTTTGCTCACGCTTCCAAACGATGAAGAGTACTATTTCTCCGAGGAAGGCGTCACGAGCGAATACGATTTTAAGCACGGCTATTACACCTTCTTTCAGTTCCCCTTCATCAACGAGGCGGACGTGATTACGCCTGTTCCATGGGCGAAGGATGCGGTCGTCTACCAAATTTTCATAGACCGCTTCTGCCGTGGGGATATGGAGAAGGACGACACCTATATCACGCAAACATGGGAGCAGGTTCCCGGGGCGAAAGACTTTGCAGGCGGCGACCTCAAGGGCATTCTTTCAAAACTCGATACGATACAGGATATGGGCTTTAATACTCTGTATCTGACGCCGATTTTCCGCTCCCCGAGCAATCACAAGTACAATGTCACGGACTACACAAAAATCGACCCCATGTTCGGCAAAAACGACGATATGTACGCGCTTTTGGAAGCCGCCCATGCCCGCGGAATGCACGTCATTTTGGACACCGTATTCAATCACTGTGACGAGAGCAATCCGCTCTTTATGGACGTGAAAGAGAGGGGGCGGGCGTCCGAATTTTACGATTGGTTCATCGTGCATGGCGATTTCCCCGAAAAGTACGACGCGAAAACGTGCAACTACGAGATCTTCGCGGACTGCCCCTATATGCCGAAGTGGAACACGTCTAATCCGAAAGTGCGGGAATATCTCATCCATATTGCCCTCACCTACCTTTCGTGGGGTGTGGACGGGCTGCGGCTCGACGTTGCGGACGAAGTTTCCCACGTTCTTTGGCGGGAGCTGAAAGCGGCGGCAAAAGAGAAGTACCCCCATGCGCTCCTCATCGGCGAAGTATGGCATGAAAACGGAATGTATTTAGGCGGCGACGAGTTCGACGGCGTGATGAACTATAAACTCCAAAAGGTCTTTGCGGACTACTTCGCAGGCGACCTTCTTTCGGCAGCGGAAGCGGCAGAACGCATCAACCGCGTTATTATGTGTCACCGCCGTCAGACAAACGTCATGATGCTGAACTTTTTGGATAATCACGATACCCCGCGTTTCTTGCGGCAATGCAATGAGAACGAAGAAAATCTCCGCGCCGCCCTTGTCGCGCTGTACTTCTCGGCGGGGATTCCCTGCGTTCTGTACGGGACGGAATTGTCCCTTACGGGGGACGGCGACCCCGATTGCCGCAGAACTTATGATTGGTCGCATAAGCCCCGCCATGCGCTGTTTTTACGGGAACTTGCAAAGACGAGAAAATCCCTCCCCTATGGCGAATTTTACGCCACGACGGAACATGGCATTTTGGTTTTGGTGCGGGAGAATGAGACAGAGCGCGTCAAGGCGTACTTCGGAAGAACAGAGACAAAGGGCGACGTTATCTTTGAATATGAAAATATCAGGCTCGTAAAGGAGAGCGTATGAATCGGGAAAGATTATTACAGACGTTACAGAATATAGACGTAAAAAATAAGACCGCCGTGGAACTTTACAAGGAAATCTCCTCGGCTTGCATGACTGAAATTTTATCGGAAAAGCAGAAAGCCCCCGTGCGTTGCGCGTATTACTTTTCCGTGGAATATCTCATGGGGAGAATGTTCTTCAATAACTTGCTCGCCCTCGGCATTTTAGACGAGGCAAGGGAGATCTTTGCAAAGAAGGGGTTCGACCTCAATACCTTCGAGGATGTCGAGGACGCCGCTCTCGGCAACGGAGGGTTAGGACGTCTTGCCGCCTGCTATTTGGATAGTGCCGCAAATTTGGGCTACCCCTTGTACGGCTTCGGCATCCGCTATAAGTACGGCTTATTTCGGCAGAAGTTTGTAGGCGGCGAGCAGGTGGAAGAGGCGGATGATTGGCTGAATACATGGGGCGACCCGTGGAGCGTTCGCCGTTCAGACGAAAAAATAGAAGTGAGTTTCGCGGACATGACCGTCACGGCGGTGCCCTACGATATGCCGATTTACGGGAAGTCCGTCAATATTCTGCGGCTGTTCCAAGCAGAAGGCTCGCCCGAAGCGGAGAAGATCTCCGAATATCTCTATCCCGCGGACGACACCGAAGAGGGGAAGCTGCTGCGGATACGGCAGGAGTACTTCTTCTCTGCGGCAGCGGTGGGACAGCTCGTAAAAAAATATGTGAAACGCTACGGCAAGAACTTCGAGCATTTCCCCGAGTTCCATGTCTTTCAGCTCAACGACACCCATGCGGTATTTGCCGTCGCCGAGTTCCTGCGGCTTTTGACGAAAGAATACCGCCTCAGCCTTCCCCATGCGGTGGAGATCGCAAAGCGGACGTTCAATTACACCAACCACACCATTCTGCCCGAGGCTTTAGAGTGCTGGGACGTGACCCTCGTGGAGAAGATCTTGCCCGAGATCGCGCAAATACTCACCCGCTTGCATATTCTCGCCAAGCGAGAATGGGACACCTGCGGCTATTTAAGACCCGAGATCGAGGAAATGTCTATCGTCTGCGGCGGGAAATATTCCATGGCGAATGTCGCCGTCTATATTTCGGGGCGCGTCAACGGCGTCGCGGAAATACATACCAAGATTTTGAAGGAACGCCTTTTCGCGGCGGCATATAAGCATACACCCGCAAAGTTCCTCAACGTCACCAACGGCGTAACCCAAAGAAGATGGCTTCTTCTCTGCAATGAAGAGCTGGCGAAGTATTACGATGAACGGCTCGGCACGGCATGGCGGGACGATCTTTCCCTCATTCGGAATATCAACTGCGGAGACGTGGAAACGCTCGCCGCGTTCTCGAAAATCAAAGCGGAGAAGAAGAGACAGCTTGCCGCCTATATCGAAAAGAAAGAGGGCGTAAAGCTATTGCCCGATGCTATCTATATCGCTCAAGTCAAGCGGCTGCATGAGTACAAGCGGCAATTCATGACCGCCCTCGCTATCTTGCGCATTTATTTTGACCTCAAGAATGGAAAACTGCCCGATTTCACGCCCACGGTGTTCATCTTCGGCGCAAAGGCGGCAGGAAGCTACAAACGGGCGAAGGAGATCATTCTGTTCCTCAATAAGATCGCAGACCTCATCGCGGGAGACGGGGAAGTGAAGGGGAAATTGCAGGTCGTGTTCGTGCAAAACTACGATGTGAGTTATGCGGAGAAGATCGTGGCGGGGAGCGACGTCAGCTTGCAGGTCTCCACGGCGGGATTCGAGGCGAGCGGCACGGGCAATATGAAACTGATGATGAACGGCGCTGTGACCGTGGGAACGATGGACGGGGCAAATATTGAAATCGTGGAAGAGGCGGGCAAGGAGAA
>CANRIO010000062.1 GCA_947630605.1 uncultured Clostridia bacterium | reverse complement strand
GGAATTGACTTCCGCCGTGCGCGTCCCAATTTGCCACGCCACCGCACGCTTGTTGTCTTTGAAGGCAGATATGGGTGTGGGCGAATCGCTCTGAGATGCACTTTCTTAACCCCTCACGGAAATTTCTTGGCACAAGAAATTTCGTGAACTCTGTAAAATCAAGGAGTTTCTATGAATCTGATCCTACTCGGCGCACCCGGCGCAGGCAAGGGTACGCAGGCAACCAAGATCGCCGAACGGTATGGCCTCGTTCACATTTCGACGGGGGACATCTTCCGGGCGAATATCAAGAACGGCACGGAGATCGGTCTTCTCGCGAAGTCCTATACGGATAAGGGCGAGCTCGTTCCCGATGAGGTGACCGTTGCCATCGTCAAGGACCGCCTCACTTGGCCGGATTGCGAAAAGGGCTATCTGCTCGACGGCTTCCCCCGCAATCTCTATCAGGCGGAGGCGTTGGACACGTTCGCGAAGATCGACGGGGTGGTCAACATCAATATCGACCATAAGCTCCTTATGGACCGCTTGTGCGGCAGACGGGTCTGCAGAGATTGCGGCGAGAGCTACCATGTCTCGACCCTGAACGGCGCGACGAAGTGCGCCCGCTGCGGCGGAGAGCTCTATCAGCGCAAAGACGATAATCCCGAGACGGTGGGGGCACGGCTCGCCGTATACAACGAACAGACGGCGCCCCTCATCGATTACTACACCCAAAAAGGGATCATCCATAACTTCACGGGAACCGAGGCGCCCGCCGAGGTCCTGTTCGAAGAAGTCAAGCGCGTGCTCGACGGTCTCTTGAACACGCTATGATCGAAGTCAAGAGCGAAGCAGAAATAGCTCTCATGCGCGAGCCTACGGCCATCGTCCGCGACTGTCTCAGTTTCGTGGGGGAGAAGATCGGGGCTGGCATGACGACCAAAGACGTGGACCGTCTCGTCTATGATTTCATCAAGGCGAGCGGCGCGGAGCCGAGCTGTCTCGGCTACTGCGGATATCCCGCGTCGGCATGTATCTCCGTCAACGAAGTCGTCGTCCACGGCATCCCCGACGATCGGGTGATCGAAGAGGGCGACATCGTGAGCGTCGATCTCTGCGCCTATAAAAACGGATTTCACGGCGACGGCGCCAGAACGTTCCGCATCGGAACGGTCTCGCCCGAAAAGGACAAACTTGTGCGCGTCACCGAGGAGTGCTTTTTTCAGGGCATCGAGGGGCTCAAAGCCGGCACACCGCTCTACGATATCGGCTACCGTGTGCAAAAACACGCCGAATCCAACGGATTTTCCGTCATTCGCGCGTATACGGGACACGGGATCGGCAGAGAGATGCACGAGGACCCGGCGGTCCCCAACGTCGGAAGACGCGGCACGGGCGTCCGTCTCGAGGCGGGCACGGTGATCTGCATCGAGCCCATGATCGCGGCGGGAACGTTTCGGGTAAAGGTGCTTCCGGACGGCTGGACGGCCGTCACGCTCGACGGCAAGCCCGCAGCACACTATGAGAACACAGTCGTCATTCGTGAGGACGGCGTGGAAATCCTGACGCTTTAATCGGAGGAACTATGTCAAAGGACGATGTCATCGAAGCAGAGGGCAGGGTCATCGAAGCGCTCCCCAATGCGACATTCAAAGTGCGGCTTTCCAACGGGCATGTGATCACGGCCTATATTTCGGGAAAACTCCGCATGAACTATATCCGCATCATCGAAGGAGACGCGGTCAAGTTGGAGATGAGTCCCTACGATCTGACGAAGGGCCGCATCACCTGGAGAAGCAAGAACTGATCCCAAGGATCGCGCGGGCCTTCCGGCTCCCGCATGACGCGGGGCGCGCGGTCATCCCAAAAAATCAACTTTGAGGTAATTACTATGAAAGTCAGACCTTCCGTAAAACCCATGTGCGATAAGTGCAAGGTGATCAAGAGAAACGGCAAAGTGATGGTCATTTGCTCGAAAAATAAGAGCCACAAGCAAAGACAGGGCTAAAAACAGTTGACACAAAAATTTCGGCGTGTTATAATACAAGATGCGGTTTGCGAAAAAAACCGCAGGCAATATGCAATTTAAGCTGAATTTCCGCAGAAAAGACGTGCGGGAAGTCGGCTTACTTTGCGCTTAAAAGCGCCGAAGTCCTCTCTGCCTTCGGGCGGAGAGATCGCATCACGGAGCTTGGGAAAAGTTTCGTGAAACCGAAAATAACCGGCCTTTCGGGGGAGCATTTTCCACTGCAGCCCCGCAGGGCAAGGCGGACATAGATAAATTATTTTTACCGAAAAAACGGAGGTTACAAGTTACATGGCACGTATTGCCGGTGTGGATTTACCGAGAGAGAAGCGGGTCGAGGTCGGCCTCACCTACATCTACGGGATCGGGCTTACGACGTCGAAAAAGATCTTGGCGGAGACGGGGATCGATCCCGATACGCGCGTCAAGGATCTCGATGAAAACGACGTATCCAAACTGAGAGAATATATCGACCACCACCTCACCGTGGAGGGCGAACTCAGAGGACAAGTTTCTTTGAACATCAAGCGTCTGATGGAGATCGGATGCTATCGCGGCGTGCGCCACAGAAAGGGGCTGCCCGTCCGCGGCCAGAGCACCAAGCGCAACGCAAGAACCCGCAAGGGTCCCCGCCGGACGGTTGCAAACAAGAAGAAGTAAGGAGGGCGGATCATGGCAGGTCAGAAAAAAACTGTTTCGCGTAAGCGCAGAGAACTCAAAAAGGTAGATAAAGGACAGGTGCATATCCAGTCCACGTTCAACAATACCCTCGTTACGATCACGGATATGAGCGGCAACGCGATCTCGTGGTCGAGCGCCGGCGCGCTTGGCTATCGCGGTTCGAGAAAGGGGACACCGTTTGCAGCGCAGATGGCGGCCGAGACGGCGGCCAAGGCGGCGAAAGAGCATGGGCTTCGTTCCGTCGAAGTGTATGTGAAGGGGCCCGGTGCCGGCAGAGAGTCGGCCATCCGCGCGCTTGCCAACTGCGAGCTCGAGGTCACGCTCATCTCCGACGTTTCCCCGATCGCGCACAACGGATGCCGTCCGCCCAAGCGCAGAAGAGTTTAAGGAGGGTAAGACATCATGGCAGTTTACAGAGAAGCAAAATGCAAACTTTGCAGAAGAGAGGGCGCGAAGCTCTTTTTGAAAGGCGATAAGTGCTATATGGAGAAGTGCCCGTTCAATAAGCGGCCGCTTCCTCCGGGGCAGCACGGCGCGGGCAGGAAGAAGGTCTCGGAATACGGCCAGCAGCTTCGTGAGAAGCAGAAGACCAAGCGCATCTACGGCGTGCAGGAGGGCCAATTCCGCCATTACTACGAGATCGCAGAGCGCATGAAGGGCATCACCGGTGAAAACATGCTGTCTCTTCTCGAGAGAAGGCTCGATAACGTCGTCTTCCGCATGGGGATCGGCGCTTCGCGCACCCAGGCCCGTCAGCTCGTCAATCACGCGCATCTCGCCGTCAACGGCAAGACGGTCACCGTTCCGTCCTATATCGTGCGCGCGGGCGACGTCATCACCGTCAAGGAAAACAGAAAAGGAAATAAATTCTTCGAGCAGGTCAAATCCATGAAGGTATCGAACATGCCCAAGTGGCTGGAATTTGATCCCGAAAAGCTCGAAGGGAAAGTTTTGGCGCTCCCGACAAGAGAGGACGTCGACAGTCAGATCGCAGAGCATATGATCGTCGAGTTGTACTCCAAGTAATCAAATCAAATAAGGAGGGTACTATATGATCGAAATGGATATGCCCAAGATCGAGGTTACGGAGAGCGAAGACAGAAGCTACGCCAAAGTCGTCGTTGAGCCGCTCGAAAAGGGATTCGGTCTTACGATAGGCAACTGTCTGAGAAGAATTCTGCTGTCGGCGCTTCCCGGCGCTGCCGCGCAAGGGATCAAATTTATGGACGGGACCGTAAAACACGAGTTCTCCTCCATTCCGGGAGTCAAAGAAGACGTTACCGAAATCATCTTAAACCTCAAACTGCTCGCCATCAAGACGAGGATCACCGATAAAGATTACACCAAAGTTCTGCGGCTCACGAAAGAGGGTCCCGCGGTCATTACGGCGGCGGACATTTCGCAGGACGCGGAAGTGGAGATCATCAATTCCGACCAGTATATCTGCACGATCGACGAGGGCGGCAAGGTCGACATGGAGATCACGATCGGCCGCGGCAGAGGATATCATCCCGCAAAGGATAACAAACAGCCGCAGATCGATTATATCCCCATCGACTCCATCTATACGCCCGTCAAGAAAGTGAATTACAACGTCGAGCCCGCCCGTGTGGGCCAAAACATCGATTACGATCGTCTTACCATCGAGGTTTGGACGAACGGCACGTTCTCGGGCAAGGAGATCGTCTCGCTTGCGGCGAAGATCATGCAGGATCACATCAATCTGTTCGTCAACCTCTCGGATACCATCAAAGACATGGATATCCTCGTCAAGACGGACGACGACAAGCAGCAACAAATTCTCTCGATGAAGATCGAGGATATGGACTTCTCGGTCCGCTCCTACAACTGTCTGAAGAGAGCCAACATTCACACCGTGGAGGACCTGATTCGCCGCACGGAAGAGGACATGCTCAAGGTGAGAAATCTTGGCAAGAAATCTCTCGACGAAGTCATTCAGAAGCTCGAAGCGTACGGTCTTTCGCTCGAAAAAAAGGAGGATTAAACCATGCCGGGGAAATTGGGCAGAACAACGGAGCAGAGGCTCGCAATTTTGAGAGGCCAGGCCTCGCAGCTCCTTTGGTACGGAAAACTTGAAACAACGGCGGCTCGTGCGAAGGAACTCCAGCCTTACGTCGAGAAGCTGATCACCAAGGCGATCAATACCTATGAAGACGTCGTCGAGATCGAGGTCATCGCCAAGGACAAGAAGGGCAAGGAGATCAAGACGACCGCGTATAAAGACGGTCCGAAGAAATTGGCGGCACGGCGCGCCATCATGGCGAAGACGTATGACCTCCAGGAGATCAAGCCGTTTGCCGAGAGCAAGAAAGATTTCAAAAAACGGACGGGGAAGATCCAGCATCCGCTCATGGAAAAGCTCTTCAATGAGATCGCGCCGAAATACGCGCAGAGAAAGGAAGAGCTCGGGCAGGGCGGCGGGTATACCCGCATCTATCTGCTCGGCCAGCGCCGCGGCGACGCTGCAGAAGAGGCCATCATCGAGCTTGTCTGAGCAATCATTCGAAAGCATCCCTTGCGGGGTGCTTTTTCCTTAGCGCAAAACCGCGCATGGCGTCCCTTTTTCGGCGTCCCCTCAGAGGCGCTCTTCCCACCCCTTCTCTCGGGAGGGGGAATCAAAGGGGGTGTGGCGCATAGAAAAAAGCGAGGACAAACAGCCCTCGCCTTTTTCTATGCCACGAAATTAAAATTTACCGCTTTTTCATTTTCGGCATTGGCAGGTCGTCATACATTGCCTCAAATAGTCCTGTCAAAAAAACCTTATCGTCCACATTGTCCACATTGAGCATTTCCTTTGCGCCCTCATACGGCAAGGAATACTCCGAGTTCGGCAAATAATCGATCGCAGATTTCACGGGTTTTACGAGCAATCTGTCGTCGTAGATCCCGCCGACAAGTTTGCCGCGATAGTAAATCAGAAATTCACCCATCATGGGCCTGTAGGTGATGTCCTTTAAGTCGGATAGTTGCTCCAAAATGAAATTCAAATATTCCTTGCTTGACGGCATAATTCCTCCGCGAAATTCCTATTGATCGTTCCCATTATATCACAACCGCACGGAGAAATCAAGCGGTCAAAATTCAATTTGGCATTTCGGCTTGAGCTTGACGAAAATGAACGCGTTGCTACGCGGCGCGATGAGGGGGGATCGCGGACATGCTCCCTTCGTTTTATGTTATGTTGTCTTCTCGTGACCGAGGGCAACAAGGAGAAGGCGTCCCCCGTTTATGGGGGAAGCTCCCGCAACGCGGGTGAAGGGGAGAAGGAGTCCCCACCTCAGTCACTTCGTGACAGCTCCTCCCCGAGGAGGCGCTCTTCCCACCCCTTCCCTCGGGAGGGGGAATCAAAGGGGGTGGGCGCTTCGCAAAGGAATGATCGCAGGGAAATGAGGTCAAAGATTTCCTATTTCGTTGAAAAAACAAAAACCACGCTTTTTGTTTTTTCCCTCAATTTGCGCTTCGCGCTTGTTGTCTTTGAAGGCAGACATG
>CANRIO010000061.1 GCA_947630605.1 uncultured Clostridia bacterium | reverse complement strand
GGGCGGCGTTGCTGATACCCGAGAGTTCGGAGATGCGGCGAAGGAGCTGTTCGCGCTCCGTCTCCGTCTCTGCCTCCTTGACGATGGCAAGCGCTTCGCCCACAAATTCCCTTTTTTCGTATTCGTCGGAAAGGTCGTACTTCCTCTGGGCGGCGAGGATGCGGAAATCGATGAGCGGCATCGCCTTGTCGAGACAGCTCTGATAGCCCGCATTCCCCTGCGTTCTCACAACGTCGTCGGGATCCAGCCCGTCGGGCAGGGGGACGACGCGCACTTTCAGCCCCTCGTCCTTTAAGATGTCGAGGCCGCGGAGGTTTGCCTTCTGCCCCGCGAAGTCACCGTCGTAGCTGATGAATACGCTCTCGGTATATCGCTTGCACAGCCTTGCCTGTTCCTTCGTGAGGGAGGTGCCCATGCTCGCGACGACGTTATGAAATCCCGCCTGATAGAGGGAGATGGCGTCCATGTACCCCTCCACCATGATGAGGCTGGGGATCCCGCCCGCCCGCTTTTCCTTCTTGACGAGATTGATGTTGAAAAGATTCTTGCTCTTGTTGAAGAGGATGGTCTCGCGGGTGTTCTTGTATTTTGCACGGTCGGTGGGAGAAAGCACCCGCCCGCCGAAGGCGATGACCTCGTCCAGATTGTTGATGATGGGGATGATGAGGCGTTCCCCCTCCGCATCGATGAGCCTGCCGTCGTCCGTCTTGACGCAGGCGCCGCTCTCGACGCACTCCTCGGGGGTGTAGCCCTGTGCAAGGAGAAAGGCGGGAAGGCCGCTGTAGTCGAGCGAAGCCCCCAGCCCGAACTTCTTCATCGTCGAGGGTGCAAGGCCGCGCTTTGCGATATATGCCATGTGCGGGTCCGCCCTGCCCGAATAGAGGTTGTTGAGGTAGAAGCGTGCCGCATCCCGCATGAGGGCATACAGCCTGTCCCGCTTTTTCTTCTTCTCGGCGGCCTCCTCGGCGGAGCGGTCGTCGAGGGCGGGAACTTCCAGCCCCGCGCGGGCGGCGAGGATCTCCACCGCCTGACGGAAATCGACGTTCTCGTATTCCTTGATGAAGGTGATGACGTCCCCCGACTTCCCGCAGCCGAAGCAGTGATAGTACCTGTCGGCGGCGTTGACGGCAAAGGAGGGCGTCTTTTCGTGGTGGAAGGGACAGCATGCCCAATAGCTGTACCCCCGCCGCTCGAGCTTCACATAGGAGCCGATGACGTCGACGATGTCGCTTTTTTCCTTGAGGATGCGCAGAAAGTCGGAAAAATCTCCCCCGATCATACGACCCCCTCGCGCGGCACGAAGAGCTGTTTGAAGAGGCCGATCGCGTACCTATCCGTCATGGAAGAGAGATAGTCGCACACGGCGCGGGGCTCCCCTTCCTCCTTGGCAACGGAGCGATAGAGGGCGGGAAGCTCCTCGGGCCTTTGCATGAAATATGTATAGAGTGCGCCGAGCATGCGCTCCGCGCTCTCCTGTATGATCTTGTTCGCCTGTTCGTAGACGTTGACGAACATGAAGGTGCGAAGCTCGGAGAGGGCGGCCGCCATCTCTTGGGACATTCTGACGTTGGGAGACCCCTGCGATTCGCGAAGAACATCCTCGATGACGGAGTTGATGCGCTCGGAACTGCGCCCCCCGAGGAGGGAGATGGGACCCTTGGGAAGGTCCTCCTTCTTCAGATAGCCGGCGCGGACGGCGTCCTCGATGTCGTGGTTGATGTAGGCGATAAGATCAGCCATGCGGACGATCTCCGCCTCGGGCGTCTCGGGATGGCCCGCGGGGGTGTGGTTCAAGATGCCGCTGCGCACTTCGTAGGTGAGGTTGAGGCCCCTGCCGTCCTTCTCCAGCCTGTCCACGACGCGGAGAGACTGCTCGTGGTGGTGGAAGCCACAGGAGGAGACGCGGTCGAGCACCCTCTCCCCCACATGGCCGAAGGGGGTGTGACCGAGGTCGTGGCCGAGGGCGATCGCCTCGCAGAGGTCCTCGTTGAGGGAGAGACAGCGCGCAATGGAGCGGGCGATCTGGCTCACGTCGAGGGTGTGCGTGAGGCGGGACATGTAGTGGTCGCCGTCGGGGGCAAAGAACACCTGCGTCTTATTCTTGAGGCGAAGGAAGGCCTTAGAATAGATGATGCGGTCGCGGTCGCGCTGGAAGTCGGTGCGCATGGCGCAGGGCTCCTCCTTTCGCGCTCTCCCGCGGGTCGCATCCGAGTGCGTTGCGTACGGCGCAAGAAACGCCGCTTCCTTTTCGTAAGTTTTCTCTTTGATCATTTCTTTCATCACACTATTTATTTCGCGCGAAAAGAAAAAAACTCCTCTTTTTTCAGAGAAATTTTTTCCGAAATTTTACAAATTTACCCGCTTTCCCCATCATTATGTCACGCATAGTACTATGCAGACGTAATTTTTAGCGCATTTCAGAGGGAAAATCCCCCGTCGACTGTTAAAGTTTCACCCGTGATATATTCGCTTTCCGCAAGGAAGAATACGGCGGAGGCGACCTCTTCGGCCGTACCCATGCGACAAAGCGGGATCTCCCTTATGAGGGCGGTGCGTTCATCCCCTGCGAAACGGGCATTCATGCGCGTATCGATGACGCCGGGCAGGACGCAGTTCACGCGGATGAAGGAGGGCGCGAGTTCCTTTGCGAGGGCCTTTGTGAAGGCGATGACCGCCCCCTTGGATGCGGAGTAGACGCTCTCGCAGCTTCCCCCCTTCTCCCCCCAGACGGAGGAGACGGTGACGATGGCGCCGCCGCGGGAGAGCATCTTTTTGAGGGCGTGTTTACAGAGGAGAAAGGCGCCCCCCATGTTCACGTCCATGACGCGGCGGTAGTCCTCGAAGGAGGTGTCCTGCACCTGCGCATAGAGGGCGACGCCGGCGTTTGCGACGAGGACGTCGATGTGGGGAAGGTCCTCGATCGCCTCCTTCACGGCGGCCTCGTTTGAGACGTCCGCCCTTACAAATTGCACATGGGGAAGAAGCACGCGCGCCTTTGCCACATCCTCCTCGTCGGAGGAATAGAGGGCGCGGACCACGTAGCCTTCCTCGAAGAACTTTTTGGCGACGGCGAGACCGATGCCCCGCGTACCGCCCGAGATGAGTGCGTATTTCATGCGATACTCTCCCAAATTTTTTGTGCGACCGCCTCGATGCCGAGGCCGTCCGTGTCGACGATAAGATGTGCCGCCCGCAGATATTTCTCCCCTCTCTCCTCTTGCAAGAGCCTCAACCGCTCCTCCAAGTTACCATGAAGAAGGGGGCGGGAGGGAGAAGTTTTCAGGCGGGAGGCAAGCGTTTCAACGCGGGCACGAAGGAAGATCAGCGTGCCGTTTTGCCGGAGAGCTGTGACATTTTCCATGTCGCAGATCGTCCCCCCGCCCGTTGCGATGACAAGGCCGTCCTCCGACGAGATCTCGCGGCAGAGATTTTTCTCCTCCGCGCGGAAGAAGCCTTCCCCCTTCTTCGAAAAGAGGGCGGAGATATCGCCGAAGCGGGCGGTCAGCACTTCGTCGGTATCTACAAACTTTCTCCCCGTCATGCGGGAGAGAAGTTGCCCGACCGTTGTCTTGCCCGCCCCCGGCATGCCGATGAGGACAACGTTCATAGAAAGAAGCTCTCCAAGGCCAAGAGGTAGCCCTTCATGCCGAAGCCGAACACCGTCCCCTTGCACACCTCCGAGAGGACGGAGGCCTGGCGGAAGGGTTCGCGGGAGAGAAGGTTGGACATGTGCACTTCGACGGCGGGGATATACAGGGCGGCGAGGGCGTCGCGGATAGCGATGGAATAGTGCGAATATGCCCCCGCGTTGATGACGACGCCGTCATAGCGGGAGGAAGCCTTGCCGATCTCGGTGCAGATCTCCCCCTCGATGTCGCTCTGAAAGAAGTCCACCTCGTGTCCCCGCTCTTCGGCGAATGCACTTATTTTCTCGTTGATCTCCTCGAGGGTTTCATTTCCGTAGATCTCCCGCTCGCGGCTTCCCGTGAGGCCTAAGTTGACGCCGTTGATGATCAAGATCTTCATATGTTCTCCCTGTCCTTGGACTGTTTGTATTTTCTGTAGAGTGCGCGGGCGACTTCTTCGGAGGGCTGCCGGCCGAGGAAGATGCAGTCCGCAAAGTATGCCTGAAAGAAGAGCATGCCTTCGCCGTTTGCTGTTGGCTTTCCGTACGCTTTCGCGACGCGAAGAAATTCGCTGAGGGGCGGCTCATAGATGAGGTCGACGGCGCCGCCCGAATTTTTGAGAAGTCGCTCTGCGCTCTCTTCCCTCTCTCCAAAGCGGACAGTGGGAAGCGTTCCAACCGTCTCACGGCTCCCCACGCCCGTGCAGTTTATGACAAGGTCGAAGCTGTCTTCGGAAAGAAATTTCAGCGGGGTAAAGGCGGGATCGCGGCGATGAAACTCTTCGAGACGGGAAGCGTTCTTCTCATAGACGAAGACGTTTGTCCCCGCCGCAATGAGCGCATGAGAGACGCTTCTGCCCGCACCGCCCGCACCGAGCACGAGGACGCGCTTTTTTGCGACATCCATGCCCGCCTCCGAGAGCATGAGGGAAAAGCCCGCCCCATCCGTATTGAAGCCTCTTCTCTCCTTCGTGAGGACGGTGTTGACGGCGGCAAGCTCGCTTGCCACCCCCTCGGCGGAATGAAGGTGGGAGAGAATTTCCTCTTTGTAGGGGACGGTCACATTCAGGCCGTCGAAGAGAACGAAGAGTTCCTCGATGCGCGTGTGGAAGCAGTGCTTCGGGATACTGACCTTTTCGTAGCAGAGTTCCGTGCGGAAATGCTCTCTCATGAGAAAGGCGTGGATGGCGGGGCTCAAGGAGCGGGAGACGTCCTCCCCGACGACGGCGAGGCGGATCAAGGCGCACCTCCGATCGCGAGAAGTTCTCTCTCATATTCGTCGGGCGTAAGCTCCAAGCGCACAAATTCCCCCCTCGCCTTCGGGCAGATGCAGACGATGTTTTCCCCGTTCTTCTTGTCGAAGCGGGCGAGACGAGCGGCGAGGGAGAGGTCGATATCGGGCGCTGTCTTTTGCAAAATGCGGTATGAGAGCGCCTTCAGTTCATCGAGATAGACCTCATCCGCGGCACAGTGGCGCTTTGCGAGCTCGGCCTCGACGAGGATGCCGAAAAGGACGCATTCGCCATGGGAAAGGTTTGTCCCCGCAAGCTCGATGGCGTGCGCGGTCGTATGCCCGAGATTGAGGGCGCGGCGAAGGCCACGGTCGAAGGGATCGGCCTCGAAAAAGCGGCGTTTGATCGCAATATTCTGCGGAATGAGCGAGGAGAGAAATTCCAAGTCGAAGAGGTCCTTTTGGACGATCAATTTGTCAAAGAGGCCTTCGCACAGGGCGGCATGTTTGACGATCTCGCCGAGGCCGCAACGGAGCTCACGGCGGGGAAGGGTGTGCAAAAATGCGGGATCGATGAGGACATGATCGGGAAAATAGAAGGTGCCGAGAAGGTTTTTTACGCCACAAAAGTCGACCGCGTTCTTCCCGCCGATGGCGGCGTCGACGTCCGCAAGCAGGGTGGTCGGCACATACAAAAAGTGCATCCCGCGCATGTAGAGGGCCGCGGCAAGGCCTGCGACGTCCCCCACGACACCGCCGCCGACCGCGACGAGAGTGTCCGCTCGCGTGAGATTTTCTTCCTTGATTTTTTCTAAGATGCGAAGGAGCGTTTCGGGCGTTTTTGAAGCCTCACCCGCGGACATGGTATAACCATCTTTCGTCTTGAGGACATCCTCAATGCGGTCTTTGTAGAGGGAGGAGACGTTTTCATCCGTGACAAAAAAGGGCCTGCCCTCGATGTGGGCGGGAAGCTCTTTGAAGGCGTCGGCAGGATACAGGACGCTCTGCCCGTTTTTGAAATGCAGATCGCTCATTGCGGGAGCTCCGAATAGCGTTTTTTGAGAAGGTCGACGGTCTCCCCGCCCAGCCGTTCGAGGACACAGGCCAAGATTTCGGCGGCAACGACGCTCTCCACGACGCGCTCGAAGGCAAAGACGGCGCAAGTATCCCCCCGCTCCGCCGCGGCATGTGTGAGTTCTTTCGTCCGGATATCCACCGTTTGAAGGCCGCGCCGAAGGGTGGGAAGGGGCTTCATCGCGGCGCGAAGAACAATTTCCTCCCCGTTCGACATGCCGCCCTCGATGCCGCCCGCACGGTTGGTTTTCCGATAATATCCCCGCTCTTCTTCGTAAAAAATTTCGTCGTGGAAGTCGCTCCCGCGTCTCGCACACCCCGCAAAGCCCGCGCCCAGCTCCACGCCCTTTGCGGCCTGGATGCCGAAAACGGCGAAGGCAAGGCGGGCA
>CANRIO010000060.1 GCA_947630605.1 uncultured Clostridia bacterium | reverse complement strand
TGCCTCTATTATAGCGCGGGCAGCGCACAATGTAAAATACCGTTTTTGCAATCCGCTATAACTTTGACGCATAGAAAAGGGCGGCGAATCCGCAGACCGCCGCCAACCTTTTTACATATCACATGAAGATTTCCCGATTTTCGGCAATGAAGGGAGCTTGGGCTTTTTTCAAGTCGCGCTCTCCCTTCGGGCGAGGACTTCGCCCGTCTCGCTGTCGAGGAGGAGGGAGATGGTGTGGCCGTTTTTATCCACGATCCCGACATAGTAGTAGACGCTGTCCCGCTTGAGAAGGCGCACGCGGTATTCCCCGAAGAACTCGCCCTCCCTCGTCATGCGGGAGATGGCCTCCTTTTCGCTCTTTACGGCTTCGCCGAGGGCTTTTTCGGGGGAGATCGTCTTTTCCGTCTTGACGGAGGTGGCGACGATCTCGCGCGTCTCCTCCTCCCACTGGATGCGAAGGGTGACGCTTTTTTCGGGGAAAACTTCCACCCCCTGCGAATAATAATAGTCCCCGCGGACGTTGCGGTAGGAAGTCTCGCCGCCCCAACTTTTTTCTCCGAGCACGAAGACGGAGTAGTCGGCGCTTGTCTTCGTCACGATGGAGATCTCGCAAAGTTTGGAGCGGGGGCAGGCGATGCCGTCGTCCGCATAGGGGTATTCGCGCTCGGTGCAGGAGAGGGTGAGGGAGAACTCCTCCGTCTCGGCGACGAAGATGTCCGACTTCACTTCGGAGAGATATTTTTCGGGGGCAACTTTTTTCCCGCATCCCGCGAGGGCGAGAAGGGGGAGAAGGCAGAGGGGGATACATGCAAAGATGGCTTTCTTCATGCTATCAAATTATGAAAATCCCGCATTCTTCATGACAATATCCTTCATTTCTCTTGCAAAATTTTTGCGGTCGTGCTATAATACAATATTGAGAAAGCTTGCAGAGAGCACGAAAGTTCCGATGCGACAGAGAAACCTTATTTTCAAGACAATTTTTATCACCTTCGGGGTGGCCCTCATCCTCGCGATCGCCGTCTTCGGCATCGTCTCTTTGGCCGCGCCCGCGACGATGATGCGCTTTACGGATTCGCTCGGGCTCACGCAGGTCAGCGGGGATTATGCCTTTCAGGAGTATGAGCGTTCGGGCTCGATGGATTGCCTCGCCCGCTCCTTCATCATCTCGGCGGAGCACAAGCGGTATTCGACGGCGGAGAAGCGCTTCGATGCACTCGTCGGCGAAGAGAGGTTCGAGGAATACTGCACCGAGCAGGACGAGAAGCTCTCTTCCGCAGGGGAGGAGGACGGCGTTCTCTTCGAGGCGGGCACATACCGCTCCTACATCTTCGGCCTCGCCTCCCGCGTGAAATATCACCTTGCAAAGACGGAGGAGGAGAGGGCGGCCGTCATCACATTCGCCCTCAACGAGACGGACAAAGCATTCCCCTCGGGCAACCCCGCGATCGCCCTCGCCACGGAGGCCGCAAAGGAGAAGGACAAGGAATTCTGCGCCGCCCTGATCTCCGCCCTCAAGGAGGGAGGATTTACGAACACGGCGGACTATACCGCCGTCATCAACTTCTTGCAGGAAAACTCCGAGGCCTGAGCATCTGTTGCCATTAAGGCCCCAGCGGGGCATCCAACTTCAGACATTCGCATCAAACAACGCCCCCTCGGGCGTTTTTCGATAGAGGGATACGTGAAAAGAAAGCTCCGCTTGGCAGAAGGCGTCAGCCCGTGGCGGCGCGCGTCGTGATCTATTCTCAATGAAATTTTACGAAAGGTGGCTTATGGCACAAAATATTTATATCGATGAGTCAGGCTCGATCACAAATGTATACGCAGATAGATACCCTTTTTTTGTGATCGCATTTGTACGTGTATTCAACAGACCTGTGCTGAAGCGTGCATTCAAGAGGTTTGTTTCCTCCAATTACGACACCTTAAAAAAGACGGACAAACAGGGCAAGATGTTCGATAAAAGCGGGGGCTTTTTGGAATTAAAAGGCTGTTGTATGACTCCGAAAATGAAGGAAAAATTTCTGGACTTCTTTTCGAAAAAGCCGCTTTTTGAAGTTTATTATATCAGGCTTAACAACCATGGACTGTCGGCAAAGCTGGCCGACAATAAGGCGCGGTGTTTCAATTATCTTTTGAAAACCTTCATGACATATTATATTTCCCACGATATTCTTCCAAAAGATACCTATGCTTTTCATATTGACGAAAGAAATATCCGTACAGATGCGAAATACACCTTAGAAGATTATTTGAATACAGAATTACTTTATAATGGCATTATGACGGAGAATATATCGGTGGAATATCTCGATTCCTGCGCGAACGAGATGATACAAATTGCAGATGTATTCGCAAACATATATTATTCCTTCCTCATGACAGGAAAGTATAAAAACAAGCTTAACTCGTTGAAGAAAGGGAAAATAATTAAAGATCCATTCATTTTCCCGAAAAATTAAGAAGTTTTTCGCATGATAAATATTGACAAACCGATTTGCATATGCTACAATAGAGAAGCTAACAGTAAGTCCTGCCATAAGTGCTTTCTTCTAAGTAAGCGCGGTGTAAACGCGTCACCGGCAGGCAATTAGCAACTTTGTGTAGAGGGCAGACGTCATGTCTGCCTTTCTTACTGCTTGAAAATCGAAGGGAGGACATATGGAAAAGTGTGCGTGGTGCCGCGACGGCGGCCTCAACGAAGAATATCACGACAGGGAGTGGGGCGTGCCCCTCTTCGACGACAGAAGGCAGTTCGAATTTCTGATGCTCGAGGTCATGCAGTGCGGCCTCTCGTGGACGCTCATGCTCAAAAAGCGGGAGACCTTCCGCGCCGCGTTCGAGAACTTCGACTACGAAAAAATTGCCCGCTACGATGAAACTGACGTCAAGCGCATTCTCGAGACGCCGAACATGATAAGATCGGAGCGCAAGGTGCGGGCGATCATTTGGAACGCAAAGAGGTTTTTGGAAGTCATCGCTAAGTTCGGCTCCTTTTCCTCCTACATCCGGAGCTTCACGAAGGGCAAGACGTATGTCTACCCCCGGCACCAAGAAGAATGGGTCTCTCACAACGCTCTTTCGGACATGGTGGCCTCCGATCTCGTCAAAAGGGGGTTCAAGTACCTCGGCTCTGTCACCGTCTATTCGCATCTGCAGGCCGCGGGCGTCATCTGCGACCACGAAGAAACTTGCCCGCGCTACGCCTTCATCACGAAGAACTTTCCCATCGAGATCCGCGAGGGGGAGCTATAGCCCGAAGAAGTTTTTATTGAATATCACCGAGGGATGATCGGGGGCGACTGCCTCCGATTTTTTATGATATTCCAAGGCTTTCTCCCGCTCGCCGGCATGATAGCAGCAGACGACGAGCTCCAAGAGAGGAATGATGCCGCGGCATGCGGGGTAGTCGAAGTCGCCCTCCGCGCTGTGGTCCTTGGAGGAGAGCGCGCCCTCGTACCAATAGACGGCCTCACGGTATCTCTTTTGCATCTTGAAGAGGGCGCCGATGTCGCAGAGGACGGCCGAGCGCGGCTCCCCGTACCCAAAACTTTCAAAGAGGGCACCAAGGGCCCCCGAAGCGTCTCCGTCCGCCATGCGGCAGCCCGCGATCAGCTTGCACGCCTCGATTTTGTTCACATACCACCCATCGCCTGCGAGCATTTTTTTGAGGACCGCCTCCGCCTGCACATAGAGTTTGTGGTCAAAAAGTTCCCGCCCGTAGTAGAAGAGATCGCGGGGAGAGAGGGGCTCTTCTGCCGCCCACTTCTCATAGATGTGAAGGTTTCGCATCGTGTAATTTTTGCGTTTCGGAAGGTGGGTGACGGTGAGGTCGGAGCGGAGGGTTTTTCCGAAAATGGGGATGCACTCGTGGACATGCCCCCTCCATTTTGCGTCGGGGCAGTTTCTGATGATGCGCTCACGGAAGTAGACGAGCCCGCCCGAGCGGTAGGGGCACATCACGGTGTCCGCTCCCGTCCTTTTTATCTCTTCGCGGAGGGCGGGGAGCTTCTTTGCCTCATCGGGAGGGAGGACGTCGTCCGCGTCTAACCATAGAATAAAGTCTCCCGTCGCCTTCGAAAAGGAGAAATTCCGCGCCTTCGCGAAGTCGTCCTCCCACGCAAGCTCGTAGACTTGCCCGTATTTTCCGGCGATCATCTTCGTCCCGTCCGAAGAACCCGTATCCACGATGACGACCTCATCGACGAAGTTTGCCACGGAGGAGAGGCACTGCTCCAGCACCTCCTCCTCATCCTTCACGATCATACAGAGCGTAAGTTTCATACCCATTATAAATTATGAATATTCCGCCGCGGCCTGTTCCCCGGAGGCCAACGTGTGTCGGTTATAACGCAGTTCCCCCGTTTGAGGCATTTTTTATAAAAAGTGCCGTTGATTTTCGGTGAGCGTATGGTATAATAAATGTGATCAAGCAAAAGGAGAGGCGTATGTTCTATTTCAGCAAGTCGAAGTATTGTGATTTCAAGCAGTGTCCCAAGATCCCGTGGCTCAAAAAATATAAGCCCGAGGAATACGTCATCGACGAAGAGACGCAGGCCCGTTTTACTGCGGGGAATGAGGTGGGCGACCTTGCGATGGGGCTCTTCGGCGAATACGTCGAAGTGACTTCCTATAAGAGCGACGGCAGTCTCGATCTCAACAGGATGAAGGCACTCACGCGGCAATATCTCGCCGAGGGGAGGGAGAATATCTGCGAGGCGTCGTTCGATCATCAAGGGCTCTATTGCGCCGTGGATATCCTCCGGAAGAACGGCGACGGCTACGATATCTATGAAGTCAAGAGCAGCGCCTCGCCCGACCACTATGTCTACATCGTGGACACCTCCTATCAGAAGTATGTCCTTCAAAAGTGCGGCTTGAAGGTGAAGAACGTCTTTCTCGTCACGATCGACACGGGCTACGTCTTCGACGGCGTGCTCGACCTTCACAGACTCTTCAAGATCACCGAAGTGACCTCGCTCGTCGACGAAGAGATGGGCACTGTGGAGGAGAGCCTCCGCGAGGCAGAGAGAGTGATGTCCTCAAAGGATGAGCCGGCGATCGACCTCTCCGCATCCTGCAACCAACCGTATGCGTGCGCCTTCTTCGGCTATTGCACGCGGAATTTGCCCTCCCCTTCTGTCTTTCATCTCTACCGCCTTGCCTACGGGAAGAAGTTACAGCTCTATCAAAGCGGCGTCTACAGCTATGAGGATGTCCTGAAAAGCGGGGTGAAGCTCAACGAACTGCGCCGCCGTCAGGTGGAGTATGCCCTCGAAGACAAGGGCACCTATGTCGATAAAGTCGGGATCGGCGGATTTTTGCAGACGCTTTCCTATCCGCTCTACTTTTTGGATTTTGAGACGGTCCAGCCCGTCATTCCCCGCTATATCGGCACGAGGCCCTATCAGCAGATCCCCGTGCAGTATTCGCTGCACATCCTGACGGAGCCCAACGGCACCCTCGAGCACCGTGAGTTCCTGGGACGCAGCGAGGAGGACCCGAGAAGGGCGCTTGCCGAGCGGCTCACCTCGGATATCCCCGCCGATGTCTGCGTGCTCGCCTACAACAAGGGGTTCGAATGCGGGCGCATCACAGAGCTCGCCGAGGCCTTCCCCGACCTCGCCGAACACCTCCTCAAGATCAGGGACAACATCAAAGATCTTCTCGACCCGTTTCAGAAAGGATACTACTACAACCGCGACATGGGTGGCTCGTTTTCTATCAAGAGCGTGCTTCCCGCGATCTTCCCCGACGACCCCAAGCTCAACTATCACAATTTGGAAGGCGTGCACAACGGCAGTGAGGCGATGGAACTCTTTCCCCGCCTCAAGGATATGCCCGCGGATGAGCGCGCCGAGGCCGAGCACAACCTTCTGAAGTACTGCGAGCTCGACACCTTCGCCATGGTGAAACTGTACGAGGAACTCAAACGGGTGTCGTAAAAAACGCCCTTGAAATTTTTTTGAGGAGGGAGGCAGGGGAGCAAGCATTATAGTCACCCCGATTTGCTTTACAAAATATGATGAGATAGGGCGGTTTGTTCCGCCCTGAAATCTACATGCGGCAGTTGCCTTCAACTGCCGTCGGGAGGAAATTATGATGCTATACAGACGCTGCCCTTCGTGCGGGAACTGCCCCTGCACATGCGGCATGATGGGTTTCAATCCCTGTGGCTTCGGCATGCGCGGCGCGACGGGTCCAACGGGCCCGCAGGGCCCTCAGGGGCCGCAGGGGCCTGCGACGATCACCGTCGGCCAGACGATCACGGGGGAGCCGGGCACGGCCGCTTCCGTCACCTCGACGGGCGGCGAAAATGCCGTGCTCACCTTCACCATTCCCCGCGGTGCCACGGGCCCCA
>CANRIO010000059.1 GCA_947630605.1 uncultured Clostridia bacterium | reverse complement strand
ATCTGTTGAGCGTGAGCACCATTTGACCATAGGGACCGCTCGCCATGGGGATGATCGCACTTCCCGTGACCGGCTCTCCCTCGGCGGGGACATAGATCGCTCCGATGCCCGTGGTGCCCCTCGGGCCGCTCGAATAGTAGAGGACCGAACCGTCCGCATTCTCCCATTTTCTCGCCATGTTCTGCGCGACGCCGTCCTTTTCGAGGAGGTGGAAGATGGTATGCGACGAACTTCTCACGGTCGCATCTGCAGTGAGGAAGACAGCCGTTTCGAAGAGAGCGGATGTCTTTGTATCATCGACGACTTCGGTGCGGGTAAAAGTATAGATGCCACCCTTTTCCGTATAATATCCGCGCGCGACGAGTACGGCGGGAGCATTCCCGCTCCAAATCTCTGCGCGCCTGCCGAGCACCTTGCCGTCCCCATCCTTGACTTCCTCTTCCGTAAGGAGGATGATCGGGTCATAGGTGAATCCCGTGCCGCGCATATCCGTCTGGTAGTATTCCGTGAATCCGGGGAGCACTTCGAAGCTGTCCTCCCCCGTCAGGCCGAGGAGATATTCCTTATCCGTCGTGAGCTCTACAAAGCGGACGACCTGCCCGAAGAGCACGCTGCTCTCCGTGAGATAGGTGCCCGTATGCGCCTTTCCTTCGGCATCCACATAACGGACGCTCTCCGCAAACGCGCCGTAGCCGTCGAGGGTGAGCGTGCCGTCCTCGCTATTCGAATATTCTCCCTCCGCATAGCTCTTTTTGATAAAGCCGTTGCCAACGGTGAGTTCGATGAGACGGAAGGTGTAGCTCCTCGAAGCACTGAGACCCGTAGCTTCGAAGAATACATAGCCCTCCTGCCCGGTGACCTTGCCGCTCGCGTCCTTGATGTCGCGGAGGACATATTTGCCCGTCGCGATGACATAGCCGCCCGGCACGGTGGTGACCTGCGGGTTGACTTCCTGAGCACCGCCGAAGCCGTCGAGACGGAGCATGAGGGAGGCATTTATCGAGCCGTAGCCGTCCGCGCTCGAGAGCGTGAAATTATAGTAATCCCCCGCCTCTTCGCCGCAGATCTGGAATACGGACACCTTGGCGCCGTCCTCCTCATAGTCGTGGAGGGTGAATTTGAAGGGATGATCGCCCGTAAATTCGTAGATGCCGTCTTCGACGAGGCGATATCCGCCCTGTGTACCCTCATCCTCCGCTGTCTTGCGCACGATAGCGGACCCGCTGCCGTCAAGCTCGAGCGTGTAATCATGATGCACGGGAGAACCTTCCTCCTCCGAATAGTAGCCGTCGAGATAGGAATAGGTCCCTTCAGCGGCCGTCTTTTCATATGCGAACGTGTGATCCGCATACAATCTCGCCTTCAGCGTCTCCTTATCGGTAAGAGCAAAGGTGGCGGAAGTTTCCTCCGCCGTTCCGCGAAGCTGCAGCCCCGCGCGGTCGAGAAGAGCGACGCCCGTCTCTGTGCGGGGAAGGAAGAGGACATCCTCGCCTCCGAAGCGATCGGTGTACCCCATGTCCCAAAGTGCGAACAGCGCAAGGTCTTTCTTGAGCTCGAACTCTTCGCCCACGCGGTGCGTGATCTCCCCGTCTTCCGAGGTCGACCAACCCGCAAGGAGCAAGGTGTGGGGAACGGTGAAGATGTCGGCGGAAAGGGCCTCGATCGTCGAGCCGTAGCGTGCGGTCACGATCTTGCGCTGGCCCTCTTCGTCCCCTTCGATGTTCGCATAAAAGCTGACGGTGACCATTTTGCGGGAGAGGTGGACGTTGAAGGATGTATTCTTTCCCAAAGAAGCGGAAGTGAGAACGTCCTCCGCCGTCGCATCGAATTCAAAGCCCTCGGGAAGAGCAAACGCCGTCTCAAGGTCGAACGCTTCGAGGTAGAGGGCCTGCCCGCTCTGCGTCTCCGCCGTTTCGGGATAGGTCCCATCGACTTCCTGTTTGTAGACATTGACGGTGTAGCCCACGCTGTATTTGGCCGTCAGCGTCATGCCATCCTTGGACATGGTGGCCCCGTCTTGCATGGGAGCGCCGTTTAAGTACCACCCCGCGAAGGTGAGGCCCTCCTCGGGCACGGGTGCCTTGTCCGCAAGGAAATCCTTAAGAGATGTTCCCTCTGCGACCTTGTATTCCGTCTTGGAAAGCGTGCCGCCGTTCCCCTCTTCGAGGGTGAGCTTGCCTTTCGCCTTCCCGCAGCCCGCGACGATGCCGCAGGTGGCCGCAACGACCATGGCAAGCGCCATGCCGCCCAGCCAGAGTTTGCGCACTTTTTTCATGTGTGCCTCCTTTTTTGTCTCTATATTATGCGCATAAAACCGAAAATGAAATGATTTTATACGATAATATAAATAAAATTTATCTTATAATAGCACCCCCCCCCCTGTTTGTCAACTTTTTGAAGGCCGATTTTCAAAAGTTGTTCACAAAAAAAAGGACCGCCCGAAGCGGTCCGATTTTTTTCAATGGTATCAGCCGATGTGCCAGATGAGGTCGGAGTAGTCGCGGACCGAGCGGTCGGCGGAGAACTTGCCCGCGGCGCAGAGGTTGAGAAGGCTCTTCTTGAAGAAGGCGTCGCTGCCGTAGTCGCGGAGGAGCTCCTCCTTCACGCGGATATAGTCGGCGAAATCGTAGCAGACGAGGTATCTGTCCGGTTCATGTCCGCCCGTGATGCTCTCATAGAGACGGCGGAGCATCCCCCTCTCGTCCGGGAACGTTCCGTTGACGAGGGTATCGAGGAGGCGGCGGAGTTCGGGGGTCCTGTTGATGATGTCCCAAGGGTTGTAGCCGTGCTTGACGGCGTTCACTTCGTCCACGGTCGCGCCGAAGATGTAGTTGTTTTCCCTCCCCGCCTCTTCGCAGATCTCGACGTTCGCGCCGTCCATGGTGCCGAGGGTGACGGTGCCGTTGAGCATGAACTTCATATTGCCCGTGCCGCTCGCCTCCATGCCCGCGGTGGAGATCTGTTCGGAAGCGTCCGCCGCGCAGACGAGTTTTTCCGCATAGGAGACGTCGTAGTCCTGCACAAAGACGACGCGCATCACTTTGGAGACCTCCGCGTCGCCGTTGACGAGCTTTGCGATCTCGTTGATGAACTTGATGACCGCCTTTGCCATATAGTAGCCGGGGGCGGCCTTGGCGCCGAAGATGAAGGCGGTGGGCGGGAAGTTTTGGATGCTCCCCTCCTTCACGCCGAAGTAGAAGTGCAGGATGGAGAGGGCGTTGAGGAGCTGACGCTTGTACTCGTGCAGACGCTTGATCTGGATGTCGAAGATGAAGTGCGGCGGGATCTCCACCCCCTCGCGCTCCTTGATGTAGGCGGCGAGCTTTTGCTTGTTCTCCCCCTTGATGCGCTTGAAGTCGGGCAGGATCTCGTCGACATAGGGGCGGAGGGCGGCGAGCTGTTTGAGGTCGGTATGCCAACCCTCGCCGATCTTCGAATCGATGACCTTCGCGAGGGCGGGGTTGTTGAGGAGCAGCCAGCGGCGAGGCGTGATGCCGTTCGTGATGTTGACGAACTTCTCGGGGTAGCGTTCGTACCAATTGCGGAAGGTCTCCGTCTTTAAGATGTTCGTGTGGATCTCGGCGACGCCGTTGACCTTCGAGGAGACGAAGATCGCAAGGTTCGCCATGTGGACGGTGCCGTCGCGCACGATGAAGAAGCGGTCCCGATCCAGCCCCTCGCGCTCCAAACGTTCCTGACAGCCGAGGATCTGCTCATAGACGGAGGGAAGAAGGTCGGAAAGGGCCAGAACGTCCCACCGCTCGAGGGCCTCCGCCATGATGGTGTGGTTGGTGAAGTTGAACGTGCGGCGCGCAACGTCGAATGCCTCGTCGAAGGACAGCCCCTCGCAGCGCAGGATGCGGATGAGTTCGGGGATGGCGAGCACGGGGTGCGTGTCGTTGAGCTGGAAGCAATATTTTTCGGGGAGGGTGCGGACATCTCTTCCCGCCGCCTTGAACTTTCTCACGATGTCCTGAAGGGAGGCGGACACCATGAAGTACTGCTGGCGGAGGCGGAGAAGTTTTCCCACCATCGTGTTGTCGTTGGGATACAGAACGTCGCAGATCTTGGTCGCGTTGAAGTTTTCGACCGCCTTGCTGTCCCCCTTCATCGTGTCGAAGAGTTCGAAGTCGAAGGCGCGGACGGGCTCGCTCGACCAGAGGCGGAGGGTGTTGACGACGCCGTTCTTATAGCCGAAGATGGGCATGTCGTAGGGGACGGCGAGGATATCCATGTCCGAGAAGCGGACGATGCAGGCGTCCCGTTCGACGCGCACCGACCACGGGTCGCCCCAGCGCAGCCAGTCGTCCCCCTCCTCCTTCTGATAGCCGTCCTCGAAGACCTGACGGAAGAGGCCGTAGCGGTAGCGGATGCCGTACCCGTCGAGGGGAAGATCTTTGCTCGCGGCGGACTCGAGATAGCAGGCGGCAAGGCGGCCGAGGCCCCCGTTCCCGAGAGCGGCGTCCTCCACCTCTTCAAACTGAGAAAGGTCCTCGCCGACGGAGGCGAGCGCACCCTTCACCTCCTCGAGGATGCCGAGGTTCATGAGGTTGTTGAAGATGGCGCGGCCCATCAGAAATTCGGCGGAAAAGTAGCCGCAACGCCGCTTGTCCGCCGCCCGCGAGGCCTCCCAATCGGGGTATGCCTCGAGCATGACCGCCTTGGAGACGGCGTTGTAGAGCTCCTTTTTGCCGGCGGACTTTAAGTCTGTCTTGAAATCGGCGTGCAGGATGCGCTCCACGTCCTGCAAAAATTCTTTGCGGTTGAATTTCATTGTATGATTCTCCATTTTTCTTGCGGATGTTTCCGTTTGTTCCCTATTTTGACAAAAAAACCGCAATCAATTTTACCATGCGAGGGAGGCTTTGTCAATGCCTTTGGAAAAATTTTTGCCCCCTTCCGCGAAATGGATACCGAGGAAAAAAATTTTTCCCGCCAAAATTCGTCAATTTGCGAAAAGAGCGTGAATTCTTGTTGATAAATGATTTTATTTATGATATAATACGCCTTGGTGTGAAATGCACCGATACGAATGTAATCAAGCAACGGAGGTTGGAACTATATGAAACAAAGCGAAGCGGGCTGCGCGGGCTGCGAGACGCTCGGAACGCCCGAACAGCAAGCGAAACTCCATGCGGTGATCGACAGCTCAAAGGCGACGCCCGGTTGCCTCATGCACATCCTGCAGGAGGCACAGGGGATCTACGGATATCTTCCCATGTCCGTGCAGAAGGTCATAGCTTTGGAGCTGGGCATCTCCCTTTCCGAAGTGTACGGGGTCGTGACGTTCTACTCGCAATTCTCGCTCACCCCCAAGGGAAAGCATCGCATCAGCGTCTGCCTCGGCACGGCGTGCTATGTGAAGGGATCAGACAAGATCCTCGCCGAGATCGAGAAGGAACTCGGCATCAAGAGCGGCGAATGCACCGCAGACGGGCTCTTCTCCATCGATACCTGCCGTTGCGTCGGCGCATGCGGCCTTGCGCCCGTCATGATGATCGGCGAAGAAGTTTACGGCCGCCTTACCCCCGACAAGGTGAAGGGCATCCTCGATTCCTATAAGCAGGAGGAACAAAACGCATGACCATTCAGGAACTGGACAAGATCCGTGCAAGTAAGAAAGAACTCATCGATGTGCGCCGTCTCGTGAAGGAACAGGCGGAAAAGCTCGCCCCCAATACGGGTTACCGCCATCAGGTGCTCGTCTGCGGCGGTACGGGCTGTACCTCTTCGCACTCCCTCAAGGTCATCGAACAGCTCGAGGCTTCTTTCAAGGAACTCGGCATCGACGACGTCCTTCTCGTCAAGACGGGCTGCTTCGGCCTCTGCGCTTTGGGCCCCATCATGATCGTCTATCCCGAGGGTGCGTTCTATGCGCAGATGACCCCCGAACATGCCAAGACGGTCGCCGAGAAGCATCTTGTAAAGGGCGGCAGCGTCGTCAAGGAGCTCCTGTATAAGGGCACCGTCCACGAGGACGGCTCCATCATCCCCTTTGCGGAGACCCCTTTCTATAAGAAACAGATGCGTATCGCTCTGCGCAACTGCGGCGTGATCGCTGCGGAAGATATCGACGAGGCCATCGCCGCGGGCGACTATATGGCACTCGAAAAGGTGCTCACCTCCATGACGCCCGACGACGTTGTGAAGGAAGTGCTCGACTCCGGCCTCCGCGGAAGGGGCGGCGCGGGCTTCCCCACGGGCAGAAAGTGGATGTTCGCCAAGGCCTCCGAAGGAGACATCAAGTATGTCTGCTGTAACGCCGACGAGGGCGACCCCGGCGCGTTCATGGACCGCTCCGTTCTCGAGGGCGACCCCCACTGCGTGCTCGAAGCCATGACCATCGCGGGCTATGCGATCGGCGCGCATCAGGGCTACATCTATGTGCGTGCGGAGTATCCCGTCGCCGTCGAACGTCTCAAGATCGCCATCGGACAGGCGCGGAAATACGGCCTTCTCGGCAAGAACATCTTGGGGCTCGGGTTCGACTTTGACATCGATCTCCGTCTCGGCGCGGGCGCGTTCGTCTGCGGCGAGGAGACCGCGCTCATGACTTCCATCGAAGGGCACCGCGGCGAGCCTCGTCCCCGTCCTCCCTTCCCCGCCGTCAAGGGCCTCTTCGGCAAACCCACCATCCTGAACAACGTCGAGACGTGGGCGAACATCAACCCCATCATCGTGAAGGGGGCGAAGTGGTTCTCCTC
>CANRIO010000058.1 GCA_947630605.1 uncultured Clostridia bacterium | reverse complement strand
CACCTCCGGGTCGCGGATGCCGATGCGGATGCGGGCAAAGTCGGAGACTCCCGTCTCGGCGATTACGGAGCGCATCCCGTTGTGCGTGCCCGCGCTGCCCGACGGGCGGACGCGGACATGGCCCTTGGGAAGGTCATAGTCGTCGTAGATGACAATGAGCTCGTTGGGCCCCGCTTTGTACCTTGCCATGAGCTGTTTAACCGCCCTTCCCGAGGCGTTCATGTAGGTGAGCGGGCGGGCGATGACGATCTTCTCGCCCTTCAGATTCCCCTCTGCGACGCTCGCCTCGCACTCCTTCTTTTTGAATTTGGTATGCAAAAGCTCCGCAAGGTCGCCTGCGGCAAGAAACCCCATGTTGTGGAAGGTCTTTTCGTATTGTTTCTCGGGATTCCCGAGACCGACGATGAGGAACATAGTGGTCAGTGGTTGGTGGTTGGTGGTTAGGGGTTAGGGGGTGGCGTCATTCTGAGCGAAGCGAAGAATCCCCTCAATGAAAATTCGGACTTCGTAATTCGGGATCCTTCGGAGAATTTCTCGCATGGACTGCGTAAAGCCGTTTCGGCTACTTCGGGGCGGTGCCCCTCGTGCCGCCCTTCGTTGGCGATCAGAACGTGCGGGCGGGGCAGCATGACGCGTTTGCCCTTGCTTCCAAAATTTGTGCGCGAGCAGGGTTTCCCTGCGCTGTGCGCCCCAATTTGCGCGTTTACGCGCTTTTTGTTTTTCTGAAAGAGCCGACCGCAATCAGTTAATATGAAACAGACTGCCCATTCGCCTCACGAAATTTCTTTTTGCTTGCCAAAAAGAAATTTGTGAACTCAGTCGTAAATTTTGCTCATGGGTTTGTCGAGGTAGACATTCTCGATCGCGGCGGCGAAGATGTCGGCGGTCGAGAGGATCTTCATCTTGGGGATGCGCTTTTCGGGCGGGAGGTAGATGGTGTCGAGCATGACGAGTTCGTCGATGGGAGATGCCTCCAACTTCTCGATGGCGTTGCCCGAGAGGACGGCGTGGGTGCAGCAGGCCTTGATCTCCACCGCGCCCGCGTCGACGAGCGCCTGTGCGCCCTGCACGATGGTGCCGCCCGTGTCGATCATGTCGTCGACGAGCAGGCACTTCTTCCCCTCCACGCTGCCGATGATGTTCATGACCTCCATGACGTTCGCCTTGGGACGGCGTTTATCGATGATGGCCATCGGACAGCCGAGCCGCTCGGCCACCTTTCTCGACCTCCCCACCGAGCCGATGTCGGGAGAGATGACGACAAAGTCTTTGTCCATTCTGTCCGCATAATAGTTATAGAGGGTCGGCCCGCCGAGGAGGTTGTCCACGGGGATGTTGAAAAAGCCCTGTATCTGCGCGGCGTGAAGATCCATGGTAAGCACCCTGTCCGCCCCCGCAGAGGTAAGAAGATCGGCGACGAGCTTGGCCGTGATGGGGTCGCGCGAGCGGGCCTTCCTGTCCTGACGTGCATAGCCGAAGTAGGGCATGACGGCGGTGATGCGCCCCGCGGAGGCGCGCTTGGCGGCGTCGATCATGATGAGCAGTTCCATCAGATGATCGTTGCCGGGGAAGGAGGTGGACTGGATGATGAAAAGATCCCGCCCTCTGACCGTCTCGCCGATGTGGACGTTGATCTCCCCGTCCGAAAACTTGCTGACTTCGCAATCGCCGAGGCTCGTGTTGAGCTTCCTTGCGATCGCCTCCGCCAAAGGACGGTTGGAATTGCCTGCAAAAATCTTGATCTCGTTCCCGTGTGTGATCACGCTGCTGCCCTCTCGATTTTTATTGCAACTATATTGTAAACAATTTTTGCATGTCCGTCAAATGTTTGAAGGGAGTTTTCGTCCCCTCCGCCCCGAATTTTTTAAGGGCGGAAGCGGGCCCTTCTGACGGCGGAGCGGTAGCCCTCGACGAGATTTTCGAAATGCTGCCTGTCTTCGGAGGGCGAAAAGAGACGCTCGGAGGAACGGAAGGAGCAAAGGTCCTTCTCCCCCATCAGCCCCAGCGACATGGCCGCGAGGACGGCGACGCCGAGGGCGGTGGACTCCCGCTCCGAAGGGCGGTCGACGGGGATGCCCAGAACATCCGCCTGAAACTGCATGAGGAAGTTGTTCGCGGAGGCACCGCCGTCACACTTTATGGAGCGAAGGCGGACGCCGCTCGCCTTTTCCATGCACTCGGCGAGGTCGCGTGCCCCGAAGGCGATGCTCTCGAGGACGGCGCGGACGATGTGTTCCTTTCTCGTTCCGCGGGAGATGCCCGTGATGAGCGCGCGGGCGTCGCTGTCCCAATAGGGTGCCCCCAGCCCCGTGAAGGCGGGGACGAAAAATACGCCGCCCGTATCTTCGACGGAGAGGGCGAGCCGTTCCGTCTCGAAGGCGTTTTCGATGAGACCCATCTCGTCGCGCAACCATTTGACACTGCTGCCCGCATGGAAGACGCTCCCTTCGAGGGCGTAGTACGTCTTCCCGCCATAGCCGCCGCCCACCGTGGTGAGAAGCCCCCCGTCCGAAAAGACGGGCTTCTCTCCCGTGGGGAAGAGCATGAAGAGCCCCGTCCCGTAGGTGACCTTTGCGTCCCCCGCCGAAAAACAGCCCTGTCCGAAGAGGGCGGCCTGCTGGTCCCCCATCACCGCCGCGATGGGGATACGCTTTTCACCGAATACGGCCTCCCCCGCCCGTCCGTCCGAGGGCAGAACTTCGGGCAAGATCTCCTCGGGAATACCGAAGTAGGAGAGAAGATCTCTGTCCCAGGAGAGGGTGTGGATGTTGAAGAGCATGGTGCGGGAGGCGTTCGTGACGTCGGTGACAAAATTTCTTCCCCCCGTGAGCTTCCAGATGAGGAAGCTGTCTACTGTGCCCGCACAGAGGCGGTGTTCCTTCAGAAGTTTTTTTGCCGCGGGGACCTTCTCGAGGAGCCATAAGATCTTGCTCGCCGAGAAGTAAGCGTCGGGGAGAAGGCCCGTCTTTTCTCTGATCTTCAAGGCCTCCTCCTTCGGGATGGCGGCGCAGAATTCGCTCGTCCTTCTGCACTGCCAGACGATGGCGGGGGCGATGGGCTCGCCGCTTAACTTATCCCATAAGATCACCGTCTCGCGCTGATTGGTGATACCCATGCCCGCGATACGGCCTCCGGAAGCGGCGCGGATGCAGTCGGAGAGGACGTAGGCGGATTTGAAGAAGATCTCCTCGGCGTCCTGTTCCACCCACCCCGGGAAGGGGAAGGAAAGGGCGAGCTCCTGCTGGGCGCGGTGGACGAACTCCCTCGCCTCCACGTCATAGAGAAAGGCCCGCACGGATGTGGTGCCCGCATCGAGCGCGATGATGTAATTCTTCATAAACTCCCCCTTCTTTTGATCGGTGCTTCTGAATAATTTTACCATGAAAGGGCTCTCTTCGCAACCCCCGCGGGAAAAATTTCGGAAAGAGAAAATCGCTTATTTCATGCAAATGATTTGATTTTTTTTGATAGTTGGGTTATACTTGCCGTATGAATGAAAATGAGCTGCAGGGAGAAAAACTTCTCCCGCCCAAAAAATTCCCCTTCCGCTTCAGTCCGCTCATGCTCGCCCTCTGCATCATAGGGCTTGTCCTCGCCGCGGCGGGGTTTGGCGTCACGACGTGGCAGTTTGTGAATTTCTTGAAGGGCGACATCTCGTCGGTGTATGAGTGGATGAAGTTCATCCTCCTCTATCTCGTGAGCATCCTGCTCGGCGTGCTTCTCACGGCTATTTTGATAAAATCGCAATATATCGTCGATGAAAGCAGGCTGACTTTACAGTTCGGGCTCATCCGGCAGAGGTATGATCTGAAGAAGATCTGCTCCGTCCACCACTTCCACGGGGCGCATAAGCTCGCCGTCTACTTCGACGATTACAAGTCGAAATACATCATGATCGTCGTGGGCGAGGCGTGGTTCGACGAATTTGCGGACGCCCTCATCGCACGCTGTCCGCGCATCGAGGTCACCTCCTCCACCCCCGAAGAGGAACAGGAATTCAAAAAGAAGAAGTAAGGATAGGAAAAAGTTATGCCCCCTGCAGGTAAGCAGGGGGCTTTTGTGTTGGGGTAACGCGTCATTCTGAAGCGAAGCGAAGAATCCCGAATTACGAAGTCCGAATATGGTAACGCGTCATTCTGAGCCGAACTTGCTAATAAGGCTTTCCGACAAAGCAGCTTTCCGAAGAATCCAGAATTACGAAGTCCGAATATGGTAACGCGTCATTCTGAGCCGAACTTGCTAATAAGGCTTTCCGACAAAGCAGCTTTCCGAAGAATCCAGAATTACGAAGTCCGATAATAAGGTGATGCTTCGACAAGCTCAACATGACGATATTTGGAACAGTGTGCTGTTTATCAAAGTCACTGTTTTCATCCTCGGGATGCTTCGGGGATGAGCTCGCGTGGACTGCGTAATTGCCGTTTCGGCTCAGCATGACGTGGTCGCCCATTCGCGCATGAACACCTCGGGGCAGCATGACGCGTGTATTTATTCGGAGAAGTGGTCCTTTTCGGTGTGGGACCAGCGGTTGGCGATGAAGCGGGACTTCACGGACATGGGTGCCACGTCCGTCGTCAATTTTATGAATTTGTTCCAAAAGCCGATGACCTTTTTGCGCCTGTTTTTATGCACCGCCTTAAGGGAGGCCTCGGCGACGGCGCGGGGGCTTTTCTGGGAGATTTTTCCCCAAAAGCCATGCTCCTCGATGTTCCTTTTGATGTCCTCCCGCGTGGGGATGCCGCCCGGCAGCACACAGGTGACCTTTGCCCGCCCTTTGAGTTCGGTGTGCAGGGCGGACATGAAGTACTCGAGGCCCTTTTTCGTCGCGCTGTAGAGAGCGAAATAGGGCATGGGCGTGGAAGCGGACATACTGCCGACCGCAAGGATCTCCGTCTTTCCGTCGAGGGGGGCGCGCTTCAAAAAGGCATTGATGAAGGAGACCGCGCCCTCGAGATTCACCCGCGTCTGGAAGATGAGCTTTTTCTCGTCGTACTTTTCGAACGCCATCTGCGTGTCCACGCCTGCGACATAGATGAGGCGGGAAAAGCTCGCCCCCATCTCATCCGCATAGTTGAAGAGGGCGAGGCGGTCCTCCTCGCTCCTTAAGTCGCATGCGCGGAAGGCGACTTCGAGGCCCTCATGGGCGCTTTTGAGCTTCTCCGCGAGGGCGGCGAGCCTTTCCTCGCTCCTCCCTGTGAGGAAGAGGGGTTCATTTCTCTCGGCGAGGATGTCGCAGAACGCGCCGCCAAGTCCCCCGCACGCGCCCGTAACAAGCGTATATTGCATAACTTCTCCTTATTTTCAGGCGGGAAGGTCGATGTCCGTGACGCCGTCCTCGATGAGGTAGCACATCTCTTCGTGTTCGTCGATGCCCGCCTGTATCTGCTGCGGGGTGAGCTTTATGTATTTGACGGTCGCGCCCGCGAGCACCTTGCGCGTTTCATCCATGATGACGCATTCGGCGGTGCAGAAGTTCCCGCTCTCGAATACGATCTTCCCTCTTCCGATGAGGGGTACGCCGTAGGGAACGGGACGGCGGTACTTCGTCTCGAGGGAGAGGGTGACGCCGTACGTCTTTTCTCCCCCCTCCTTTGCCCAGAGGGCGCGAAGGCCCATCTCGTCGAGCATGGCGGTGATGAGCCCGCCGTGCACGCGGCCGGGGTAGCTCTGGTGCTGTTCGCGGTAGGAAAAGAGGGTGGCGACGCTCCCGTCCTCCATCGAGTAGAAGGGCGCGCGGACGCCGTACTCATTATCCAGCCCGCACATGATGCACATCTTGCTGTTGCGCTGTTTCCATGCGACTTTCATATCTTTCTCCCAATATGGCAAAAAGCCCGCGCTCTTTTTGTAAGCGCGAGCCTTTCCTCTCTTATTCGAGACCTTCGTTGAGTTTTGCAAGAAGTTCGTCGAGTTCCTGCCCGTGCGCGGCGACCGCTTCCTCCACCGTCTCGCCGTGGGCGAGGGCACAGCCGAAGCAGTGCATGCCCGCCTCCATTAAGATCTCGGGGGCGTTGGGGTTGAGTTCGAGGCAGTCCGCGATGAGCGTATCCTTGGTGATCTTTGCCATGATGAATGCTCCTTATTGTTTGCTTTCCCCTATTTTAGCACACTTTTTGGGGAGAGACAACTAAATTTGCGCAAATTTTCAAAGACTTATCAGCCAATACACAAGGCCCACGGCCGCGCCCGCCGAGACGCCGAACACGATGATCGGCCCCGCGACGATGAACATCTTTGCCGCCATGCCATAGACGTAGCCCTCCGTCTTGAATTCGATGGCGGGAGAGGCGACGGAATTTGCAAACCCCGTGATGGGGACGATGCTCCCCGCGCCCGCGTTCTTCCCGATGCGGTCATAGACGCCGAGGCCGGTGAGAAAGGTCCCAAGGAAAATCAAGATCACGGAGACGGTGCCCGCGAGCATATCCCCTTTCAGCCCCGCAAACTCGAGCATATAGCGGAAGAACTGCCCGATGGTGCAGATGAACCCCCCGACGAGGAAGGCCCGCAGGCAGGTCTTGAAGTGCTTTGTGGGCGGGTCGAAGGTGTTGACATAGCGAAGATAATTGCGGTTGCAGTTCTCGCGCGATCTGCCCGTCACGGACGGACCTCCTCCGCCCGCGCATCGGGGAAACAGGCCTCCCGCTCCTCTTTCGTCTTGCCCATGGGATTGCTTCTCACCTTTTTCATGTCTATAATTTGGAAGATGCGGGGAAGTTTTATACCTGAGAAGGGGGAAAATGCCGCCCGCATATTGCGGACGGCGTGAGGGATCGGAAGCGCGCCCAGTGAATTGTCAAACTAAGTGCAACAGTTTTTGAGATTCAGTTCAAACAAACTCTGTGGAGATTGGAAGAGAAGGA
>CANRIO010000057.1 GCA_947630605.1 uncultured Clostridia bacterium | reverse complement strand
AGCTCAATGGATTCGCCGGTGTGGTAGACGACCTCGCCGCCCCTCTGCCCGCTCCAGCCCAAGAAACGGTATCCGAAGACATGGAATCCGCATTCCGCGGCGGTAGCGGAAGCACCGTAGAGAGGGGTGTCGGAAGGGGTCCTGCCGCTTACCGCGTGGCCTTCGGGTGCGCCGGCCTCGTAAGTGACCGTGAAGCCGCTCCCGCGATCGTAATAGAAGCGGAAGACGTTTTCCGCCTCATTGAGCTTCAATCTGAGCGCAGTGATGTTCCCTTGGGCCTCTTCGTCGAAGACGAAGTGCTCGAGCTCGGGTGCGGGCAAGACGACTTCATCGCCGAGGAAATCCTTCCCGTCGACGGTCTTTGTGAGGGTGTATTTGTCACCTTCGAGATCCTTGGTATAGAGCTCTGCCTTATAGCCCACCTGATAGCGTGCGAGGAGGGTGATCTTCTCTTCGGGCATCACGTCGTCTTTGCCGACTGCTTCCCCCGTTTCGTTATAGAACCATGCGCCGAAGGTCAAGCCATCTTTTTCGGGGACATAACTTTCAAGGGCAGAAAGAAGATTGTCGCCCGGCCGCACATAGGCGCCGTCGACGTCGAGCTCTCCGCCGTCCAAATCGAAAACAACGAGATACATCTGCGTCCATTTCGCGTAGTAGGTTGTATCTTTTTCGGGCACGGTAACGGAGGAGACGGCCTCGCCGTTGAGATCTTTGTTGTCGAACCATCCGTCGAAGGCCCATCCGTCACGTGCGATGGAGGGAAGGGTGTACTCCGAACCGACTTCGGCCTTTTTTGCTTCAATGGAGATGTCGCAATTTGTTTCAAACGAAAGCGTCGAAGTCTTGCTTCCGCAGGCGGCGAAGATCCCGCCGACCAGAAGTGCGATCGCGGCAAACAATGCGATAAATCCTGCTTTTTTCCGTTTATTCATTTCTCATTTCTCCTGTTCCGATAGGGGATGCCCCGCCGCAGAACGCGGCGGGGAAGTTATGCTTGTGTCAGTTTTTTCCCTCCGAGGGAAGCATTGCGCCCGCAAGTTCCGCCTTGAGAATGGCAGCTGCGTCCGGCACGAAGTCTGCCGCGGGATCGTTTGCGGGGAAATCGAGCTTGTAGGGATTGTAGAGGCTGAGCCCATCGTTGATGGCCGTCATCTCGAGCCAGATGGAGGGCACGACGCCCGCCGTCTGCGGCCCGACCGTCTCGATCTCATCGGTCATGGTGTTGCCTTCATAGACGCCCCTGCGGTAGATGACCCCTTGATTGCCGGGGATAGAGCCCGTCGAACCGACGATGATGACCTGTTCGTTCTCGACATAGCCGGTGGAATAGGAGTCCATGACGCCCGCCGTTCTCAACCAATAGCCGGAACTGTAGTCATACCCGTCGAAATAGAAGGCGCCGCGCGCGATCGCATAGTCGCTCGAGGGAGCGCGCCTGTTTTTATCGGGTTCCAAATATTGCGTGTAATCAAGGAAGCCGTAATCGCTGTTGGTCATCTCGTCGAGACTCATGAGGGCAACATAGTCCTTCGTGTTGTTGCAAGAATAGGATACGCCGTCCATCTGAAGCATAAATGATGCGCTGTTATCGACGCCGAATTTTGCAAGGAGGCCGCTGTTGAGCCCCGCGAAGGCGAGCTTCATGAAGTCGTGGTTGAGCCAATAGCGGATCTCGCTGTACTGGTAGTTGTTCGCATCCGTTTCGTCGGGAGCGTTGAAGGAATTCACATAGCTAAATGCGGGATCTTCCTTGACATAGCTCTGGAAGGGCATGCAGTCCACGGTGATGTCCGCACGGAGGAAGGCCTTGCCGTCCTGCTCGGTGAGGACGCGCCAACGGAGAGGTTCTACTTTGAAGTAATAATCCTTGCCCACTACGACGCGCGTATCGGTATTGCCGGCACTGCTGAACTTCTTGCCGACTTCGCTCTTGGTTCCGTCGGCATTTTCGACGGACTCGGTGGAAGGGGTTGCCTTGACCTTATAATATTTTGCCCCGTCGCTTCCCGTGTAGTAGCCGAGGGCGTCGGGAGTAGCCGTGATGATCTCCACATTATCGGCCTTGAGGGTCTGCGGATAATTGCCGAAGGTGATGTATGCCCAGTTATCGGTGGGCTTTTGCGCCGTGTAGGTATAGGCCTTGATGAAGCGTGCCTCAAGAGAATAGGAGGAAGAGGGCATCCTGAAGGAATAATCTGCCTCGAGAGACTTAGGGGTATCCGCCTCGGGTTCGTACCAACCCGCAAAGACGTAACCGTCCTGAGGATTTCTGTTGATGGTATAATCGCGTTCGATGGGGGTGGGGGACGCCTTCAGTGTGACGACGGCATTGGGTGCGATGACGGTATCGTTGTCAAGCGTGTTCCCGCCGACCGTGATGAGGACGCTTCCCATCGTATTGTCGAAATCGATATGAAGGGCGTTGATATCTTCGATGAACTTGCCCACGAGATCGACGTCTTCTGTTCCTAACGTGAAGTTGTAGGGACTTGCCGATGAGACGAGCTCCTCACCGTGATACCAACCCGCAAAGGCATAGCCCTCCTTCGCATTCGCCTCAAGAGCGATATTCGTTCCCTCTTCAAACGA
The DNA here is from genome assembly GCA_947630605.1 of uncultured Clostridia bacterium. GTDB lineage: Bacteria > Bacillota > Clostridia > Christensenellales > Borkfalkiaceae > Gallimonas. The sequence continues at coordinate 4,426 of CANRIO010000057.1, read as the reverse complement.
AGTGCCGCTCGTGAAGGGATCGTCGTTCACATAGCCCACCACCGTGCCCTGCGATTTATCGCTGCTGCTGTAGGAGACGGAATGGGTGGGAATGGGGGTGGGGGCAAATTTTGCCTTCAGCGCATAGTCATGCGCGGGCATTTGGAAGGAATAGGCCGTATTTGCGCTCACAGAGGTCTCGCCCTCGTACCAACCCACGAAATCATATCCTTCGTTGGCTGTCGCCGTTACGGTGATGGATGTACCCGTCTTCTGCTTCGCGCCGCTGCGGACTTCGCTCGAAACGGAGCCCATCGCGTCGTTCTCGCTCTCGAAGGTCAGAACGTAGCTCGCGACTTTTTCGGCAAACTTCGCCGAGAGATCGTAGTTGCGCGCGGGCATCTTGAAGGAATAGGTCGCCTCCGTGCTCACGGAGGTCTCGCCCTCGTACCAACCGGAGAAAGTGTATTCCTCGTTTGCACTCGCCTGCAGGGTGACTTCTGCTCCTGCGGCCACCTGTGAACCGCTTACGGGGGAACCGCTTACAGAGCCGCCTGCAAGGCTTGCGCTCTTGTAAGTGAGGGTGTAGGTCTGCGCATCGTTCTCCCCGATGCCGCACGCGGATACGGCCACGAATGTGCCCATCATCAGCGTCGCAATGAGGCATGCGCCTGCCGCCCTGAGTTTCTTTACGGACATGTTTTACCTCCTGATTGTATATATGCAAGAACTATATACTTTGATTTTATTTTATCACATATGGTCACGCGCGCGCAAGCGGATTTGAGGGGGAAGATGACGATCGAAGATTTTACACTTTTTCCCCTCAAAAACGTTCAAATTTATCATCTCTTGAAAATGAATAACACTTTTAGAGGAAAATTTATGTTTTTCGTCGGGGGATGTTTCTTCTCTATACGGGATTGAACCGTATAAATACAAAATATCAACCTAAATTCTGCATAATCAGCGAGATGAAACTTGTGTGAAATTTCGCAAAAGAAAAACCCGCCGACGGTGCGGCGGGTGATAAATGAACTCGCTCAAAGGGTGCGCATGAGGCCGATGACTTTGCCGACGATCATCGCTTCGCTGTCGGAGTCGAGGACGAAGTCGGAAAGATCGGCATTCTCGGGGTGCAGGATGACTTTCCCGTCGCGACGGAAATAGCGTTTGACGGTCGCGCCCTGTTCGGTGCCGTCGGGATCGAAGAGGGCGACGACGATGTCGCCGTTTTCCGCCGTGTCCTGCTTCTTGACGATGATCTTGTCGCCGTCGAAGATGCCCGCCTCGATCATGCTCTCGCCCTTGACGCGGAGCATGAAGAGATCTTCGCCGCGGAATTCGGAAGAGGGGATGGGATAGTAGCCCTCGAAATTCTCGCTCGCAAGGATGGGCTGGCCGGCAGTGACCGTGCCGAGAAGGGGAATGCGGGTGGTGCCTTCGCTGCGGATGGCGACGGCGCGCTTCTTGTTCTTCTCCTTTTCAAGATAGCCCATATTCTGGAGCCGCAAGATATAGTCATAGGCAGTTGCAGTCGATTTGAACCCGAGGTCGCGGCAGATGTCGCGGACGGTGGGCGGGAAGCCGTTCTCTTCGCTGTACTTCTTGATATAGTCGAGCGTGATCATGAGTTTATTTTTGTTGAGCATATCTCACCTCCGATTTGATTATAACACACTTTTTGTTTTGTTGCAAACGTTTGTTCCAAGGTTTTCAAAAAAATTTTTATAAATCTTGCAATTTTTTGTCATGAGAATTATAATAGGGACATGGAAGTCAAGATGTGTGTTCTCGATGAGACGAAAGAATGCGACGGGTGCATGGAGTGCGAGGTGTGCGACCTCGATCCGAGCAAGCCCTGCACAAATTGCGGAAAGTGTCTTGAGATCAAGGACTATGCGACCATCCGCATCGACAAAGTCATCACGGACCCCGATGACTATGAGGAATAGGGGCGGGATCTTAGTTCATGACAAAGAGAGAGATTGCACAAACGGTCGTTGAGATTTGTAAAAACGATGCTTCATTCTGCAGGGATATTGAAGGCGGCGATGCGAAGGCGTTTTTGTCAGGGATCGCCGACGATATGTCCGATAAGCAGTTTGTATTTTCCGTTGAAAAATATTTAGCGACATTCAAGGTAAGGTGACATCTCTATTTTTATAAGAAAAATTTTCGTCCGTATATAGGCTTTCACGTCAGAAGATATGGCGACCGCCTATTCATTACGCATGCGGAAAAGGATATGCCGTTTTCGAAGGGAGATGAGATCGTCGCCGTTGACAGTTACACGATCGAAAGAGCTACGGATCGATTTGCCGTGTTCTTCAATAGCGATCCTCCCGACCGCCAGAGCGAAGCTTGGGAGAACGTCATCGCAAATGCCGATGCCATAACCGTCCGCACGCAAAAGGAGATTTTCGACTATCCTATCCGTACCGATATAGAAAGAGGGAGCGGAGAGCCGTCTTGTATCTACAAGCCTCTCGATCGGGAAATATATTATATAAAACTTACAAATTTTTTTGACGAACAGGACATCTCTTCGATCATGGAATATGCCTCGAAAGAGATCGTTTGCACCAAAAATCTCATTATAGACCTTCGAAACAATTGCGGCGGGAATGATATCGAATTTCTTCCGCTCCTGAAATTCCTTCTGAAAGAGCACGATCCGATGTGCGGCAAACCCGTTTTCCTCGGAGAGGACGAGATCCTCTACACCGAGCGGAACGTGGATGAGCGCGTCAAATACATGCAGGACTGCCTCGAAGGTCAAACCTCGGAGGAAATTCGCAAATATTTCGTCAAGCAGATCAAGGAACAGAAGCAAAACAGGGGGAAGGGATTTCTGCCTGCAAAGCCGGATGAATTTCTTTTCCCGGAAAACGGCACGGAAATGCCCGAAAAGGTCGCCATTCTCATCGATCATGATTGCGCTTCCTCCGCGGAAAGTTTGGTGGAGATCGCTTCTCGGTTGCAAAAGGTAGTACTGATCGGCCGTCCGACAATGGGCATCAATGATTATTCCAACCTCGCGAGGTTTGATTTCGGAGAATATGTTTTACACTATCCGACGTCGCGAAGCAAGGCGATCGATGAGGGAAGTGGGACGAGAGGAAAGGGGATCGTTCCAGATATCTATGTCCCTTGGACGCCAAAACACATATTTGAGGACGTCGATCTTTCCGTGGCGATCGATCTTTTGACGAAGGAATAGCTGAATAGAAAAAACGTCGCGCTCGGCGGCGTTTTTTCATATATTATCATCTCTTTATAAAATTTTGAAATTTGTGGGCGTAGATGGCGGGGATGACGGCTTCGACGAAGGCGCCGTCGTCAGTATAGATGACGTTCCGCTCGAAGAGGAGGCCCTTCACCGCGCTGTATTCCGCCATGTTTGTATAGGGGACGAAGAGGGTGGTCCTTACGAATTCGTCCTTCAGAGCATCGAAGATGCGGCGTTTCAGCTCTTCGAGTCCCGCGCCCGTCTTTGCCGAAATCTCGACGAACTGCCTCGGGAAACGCGCATACTCCACCGTGTCGCACTTGTTCATGACGACAAGGTAAGGGGAGGAAAAGCCGAGCTCCTTGAGCGTTGCAAGGGTGGTCTCAAGCTGCATCTCATATGGCCCGCCCGCATCGCAGACGATGAGGGCGAGGTCGCAATTTAAGGCGCTCTCCAGCGTCGATTTGAAGGCCTCGATGAGGTGGTGGGGAAGGTCCTGCAGAAATCCCACGGTGTCCACCATGAGGAAGGGCACGCCTTCGATCTCAAAGGCACGTGCGGTCGGGTCGAGGGTGGCGAAAAGGGCGTCTGCGGCAAAGACTTCCGCCCCCGTCACGGCGTTGAGAAGGGTGGATTTGCCCGTATTCGTATAGCCGACGAGCGCGATCGTCTTGACGCGCTCTTTTTTTCTGCGCTCGGTGAGAAGGGTGCGCCGCTTTTCCGTTTTTTCAAGCCGCTCTTCGAGGGCGTGGATGCGGGAGCGGATGTGACGGCGGTCTGTCTCGAGCTTGGTCTCCCCGGGGCCGCGCGTCCCGATGCCGCCTCCGAGGCGGGAGAGCTCCGACCCTTTCCCCTTGAGACGGGGGTAGAGATATTTGAGCTGGGCAAGCTCGACTTGCAGTTTACCCTCGCTGCTCTCGGCGCGGGAGGCAAAGATGTCGAGGATGAGCGTTGTGCGGTCGATGACCTTTCTATCAGCGAGAGCCTTGGAGATGTTGAGCGTCTGCGAAGGGGAGAGGTCGCCGTTGAAGAGGACGGTCGCCTCCCTGTCGCCAAGTTCATTTGCGATCTCTTCGAGTTTTCCCTTCCCGATGAAGGTCGCGGGATCGATCTCGCGGATGGTCTGCCTTGTGCAGCCGATATAATTTGCCCCCGCGCTTTCGATGAGGGCGACGGCCTCGCTTTGGAGAACATCCGCATTCTCGTCAAAGACGG
>CANRIO010000056.1 GCA_947630605.1 uncultured Clostridia bacterium | reverse complement strand
GTCGAGAACGTGAAGGGCATCGACATCATCTCCAAGATCGGCGTCGTGCTCATCATGTTCTCGACGGGGCTGGGGACAGACCTCAAAAAACTCAAGCAGACGGGCGGCGCGGCCGTCGTCATCACCCTCTTCGGCGTGATCGTCCCCATGGGGCTCGGCACCCTCGTCGCCTTCCTCTTCGCAAATGCGGGGCTCATCCCCAACCAAGGCGTCCTCTCTTGGCTCTTCTACGGCGCCATTCTCACCGCGACCTCCGTCTCCGTCACCGTCGCAGTCTTGAAGGAGCTCGGCAAGCTGGATACGAAGCTGGGCACCTCCGTCGTCGCGGCAGCCGTCATCGACGATGTCATCGGTATCATCGTCCTCTCCATCCTCACCGGCTTTTCCTCGGGCGGAGACAGCGCGGGCTGGAATTGGTTCAACCCCAACGCCGCTCTTGTCACCATCAAGATCGTCGTCTTCTTTGTCGTGGCGATCGCACTCGGCGTGGCCCTTCGGAAGATCTTCGACATCATGGAGCGCAAAGCTCCGCACAACAGAAGGGTGCCCATCATCTCGCTTGCGGCGTGCTTCCTCTATGCGTATGCGGCGGAAAAGTTCTTCGGCGTCGCCGATATCACGGGGGCATATGTCGCAGGGATCCTTCTCGGCGGCACCCTCTCCGAAACCCCCTATGTCGAGAATAAGGTGGATACGATGGGGTATCTCTTCTTCTCCCCCGTGTTCTTTGCCTCGATCGGCATGAACCTCGACTTCTCCGGTATCACTCCCTCCTTCCTTGCCTTCGGGGCGGTCTACGTCATTGCCGCACTCACGGGGAAATTCCTCGGCTGCGGCCTCGGGGCAAAACTGTGCAAATTTTCGTGGATGGACAGTGTGCGTGCGGGGCTCGGCATGATGGTTCGCGCCGAAGTCATCCTCATCTGTGCGGAGCGGGGCGTCACGGCGGGACTTGTCTCGGGGGCGATCTATCCCTTCGTCTTCCTCATCATCCTGATCTCGTCGGTCCTCACCCCCATCTTCCTCAAGCTCTCCTACCGAAAGGAACTTCGAAGGCCCCTGCGCTCCAACCTTCCCTCCAACTGGGGCGAAGCCGAACAGTAAAATTTTCAAAAAACGAGCACGCCGCCCGCGCTTAAGCTCAGCGCGGGCGGCTCTTTCTATTCCACAGTGACGGATTTTGCGAGGTTGCGCGGCTTGTCGGGGTCGTTCCCGCGGGCGACGGAGACGTAGTAGGCAAGGGCCTGTAGCGGGATGACGGAGAGCGCGGGCGAATAGACTTCCCCGATATCGGGAATGAGAACGGAGGAGAGGATCTCCTCCCTCTTTCTGTATTCGGGAAGGGAGGTCACAAGGAAGACCTTTGCGCCGCGGGCATACGTTTCGTGGACGGCGTTCATCGTCTTCTCGGCGAGGCGGGAGGAGGTCAGGATCGCGACGACGGGCGTCCCCTTTTCGATGAGTGCGAGGGTGCCGTGTTTGAGCTCACCCGCGGGATAGCCCTCGCTCGGGAGATAGCTGATCTCCTTGAGTTTCAGGCTGCCCTCGAGCGCGGCGCAATAGTCCGCGCCCCGCCCGAGAAAGAAGACGGACTTTGCCGAAAGGAAATGCGGCGTCCATGCGCGCACCTCTTCGGAAGAGGAAAGCGCCCTTCGGGCAAGTTCGGAAAGAGTGCATAGTTCCGCCCCGCAACCGCCCCGCCCCTTCGACATTGCAAGCTCCTCGGCGAGGGCAAAAAGAAGGGTGAGCTGGGCGTTGAAGCTCTTGGTCGCGGCGACCGCGATCTCCCTTCCGGCGGCCGTGAAGAGGACAAAATCGGAGAGCCGGGCAAGGGAGGAATAGCGCACGTTCGTGACGGAGAGAAGGGTCGCCCCGCTCCTTTTGGCGAGCTCTGCCGCGGCGAGGGTGTCCGCCGTCTCCCCGCTCTGCGAGACGGCGATGACGAGCGTATTTTTTTGTATGACGGGATCTCGGTAACGATACTCACTCGCGACGGCGACTTCCACGGGGATGCGGGCGCGCGCCTCAAAGGCGACTTTTGCGCAGAGTCCGCTGTGATATGCGGTACCGCAGGCCACGATATGGATATACTCTGCGTGACATAGTACTCTGCGAAGGGCGGAAATTTGAGGATATGACCGCAGAATTTGCTGAGTATTCGCAATGGAGAGCGGAATTTCCGACATCTCTTTGCGCATGAAGTGGCGGAATCCATTCTTCTCGGGAACATCCTCTTCGACAGAATAATCGAGGGGGTCCTTTTCGATCTCCCGCCCGTTTTCGGCGTAAAAGTGCACTTCCTTCCCGTCGAGAAGGGCGAACTCGTTTTCGCCGAGGGCATACACTTCCATCCCCTTTGCGGCGATCGCGGGGATGTCGCTTGCAAGGTACACGCCGTCCTCTGCCCTCCCCACGACGAGGGGGGAAGCACGCCTTGCAAGGGCGATCCTCCCAGGTTCCTCCAAGGAGAGCACGGCGAGGGCGAAGGAGCCCACAAGGCGCGCCGCCGTCTTTTTGAGCGCGGCAAGGATGTCCCCCTCGTAGCAGAAGTCGAGAAGGTGGGCAATGACCTCGCTGTCTGTCTCGGAGGTGAAAGTTTCTCCCCTTTCAAGGCACTCCTCCTTAAGCTGCTTCATGTTCTCGATGATGCCGTTATGGACGAGGGCGATGCGGCCGAAGATGTGCGGATGCGCATTTTCCTCGGTGGGTGCGCCGTGCGTCGCCCAGCGGGTGTGGCCGATGCCGACACTGCCCGCAAAGCTCTTGGCGGGAGCGAGCCCATCCACGCTCCCCGCCCTTTTCATGACATGAAGGGTGCCGACGTCCAGAACGGCGATCCCCGCCGAATCGTAGCCGCGATATTCGAGTTTTTTTAGGCCCTCGAGGAGAATGGGTGCGGCCTGCCTTCTCCCCACATAGCCGACGATGCCGCACATCAGGCGAGATCCTCCGCCGCGGCAACGGCTTTTTCCATAAGATCTGCCGCATCGCGGCAGCGCTTTTCATCCTCCCCTTCGGCGAGAATGCGGATGACGGGTTCCGTCCCCGAGGCGCGGAGGACCACTCTTCCCCCATCGAGAAGGCTCTCCGCCTTTTCCTTTGCAACGAGAACATTGTGAGAAGATATGACTGCCTGATCGCGCACACGCACGCTCCTTTTCTCCTGCGGAAGGGGGTGATATCCCTCGACAAGGAGGGAGAGCGGACACTTGCTCTCGACGACCGTCTCCATGACTTTGAGGGCGGTGAGCACGCCGTCGCCCGTCGTTGCATGTTTGCGGAAGATGATGTGCCCCGAACTCTCCCCGCCGAGAAGACAGCCGCACTTTGTCATCTCTTCATAGACAAAGCGGTCGCCCACGTCCGAGTAGGAGACAGCGACGCCCTCGCGGGCAAGGCTCCTTTCGAGGCCGCCGTTGCTCATCTTTGTGGCGACGATCCCCCCGCCGTCAAGTTCTCCCCGCGCCTTCAGACTGCGGGCGGCGAGATATAAAATGGCGTCTCCGTCCAAGACTTTCCCACGCTCATCTGCGGCAATACAGCGGTCGGCGTCGCCGTCGAAGGCAAAGCCGATGTCCAGCCCTTCCGTTTTGACGAGCGCGGCGATCCGCTCGGGGCAGGTGGATCCGACGCCCGCGTTGATGTTGATGCCGTCGGGGGAAGTCCCAATACAGAAGACGGTCGCGCCCAATGCGTCGAAGACGGCCTTTGCGATCATGAACGCACTGCCATTGGCGCAGTCCAGCCCCACCCGCATGCCGCGGAATCCCACGCGGGGCAGGGAGAGAAGATAGGCGAGATAGCGGTTCCTTCCCGCCACATAATCGACGGTGCGGCCAATGTCCTCTCCCGTTGCAAGGGGCAAACTTCCCCCGTCTAAATAGTCCTCGATGAGACGAATCTTCTCATCCTCGAGCTTCTCCCCCTTGGAGTTGAAGAGCTTGATGCCGTTGTCGAAATAGGGGTTGTGGCTCGCAGAGATCATCACGCCGCAGTCGAAATTCTCCGTGCGGGTGAGATATGCAACAGAGGGCGTCGTCGTCACGTGCAACAGATAGACGTCCGCACCCGAAGCGGCCGCCCCCGCCGCAAGCGAATATTCGAGCGTATAGGAAGAGCGGCGTGTGTCCTTTCCGATGACGATACGCGCCCTGTCATATCTCCCGCGGGAAAAGTAGCGACCCAAAAATCTTCCCACGCGGAATGCGTGAATGGCGGTGAGCGTCTCATTCGCCCGCCCGCGAAAACCGTCCGTTCCGAAATATTTCCCCACCTTGCCCTCCTTTCCGTTCTTCATTCTATGCGGAAGGGCAATTTGGGGTGAAAGGCGGTGCGCGTCGAGATGAGGAAAAAGAAACGTTCGACTCAGGATGATGCAGTTCTTTTTTTATAAAAATAACCGCCGATGGCGGACATGGTACCCACCTCGGCGGTCAATCTTCTATTTACCCCATTTATTTTTTGGCGACGCCCGTCCTTCTTGCGGCCTCGGAAACAGCCTTTGCGACCGCCTCGTGGGCGCGAAGATCGTAGGCATAAGGGAGGATGAAGTCGGGGGAAAGCTCCCCTTCGGGCACACAGGACGCGATCGCCTGCGATGCCGCAAACATCATCTCGAAGTTGATCTTTCTCGCCCGCACATCCAAGGCCCCACGAAAGAGCCCGGGGAAGACGAGCACGTTGTTGATCTGGTTGGGCTTTTCGGAAGAGCCCGTCCCGACGACGGCGGCGCCCGCCTCCAAGGCGTCCTCGCGGGATATCTCGGGCGTGGGATTGGCACAGGCGAACACCACCGCCCCCTTCGCCATTGCACGGACCATCTCCTTCGTCACGCAGTTGGGACCCGAGACGCCGATGAAGACATCCGCACCCCTCATCGCGTTCATGAGCGGGCCTTTGAGCTTTTGGCGGTTGGTGAGGCGTGCAATCTCCGCCTTCGCCTCCGTGAGACTTACGTCCCCTTCGCAGAGGATGCCCTGACGGTCGCAGAGAACGATCTCCCCCGCCCCCATCTTCATGAGATACTTCGCGATGGCGATGCCCGCTGCCCCCGCACCGTTGATGACGATTCGCACATCTTCGATCTTCTTTCCCACAAGTTTCAAGGCATTGAGAAGGGCGGCCGCGGTGACAACGGCGGTGCCGTGCTGGTCGTCGTGAAAGACGGGGATGTCGAGGTCCTCGATGAGCCTCCTCTCGATCTCAAAACAGCGGGGCGCGGCGATGTCCTCGAGATTGATTCCGCCGAAAGAGCCTGCAAGAAGTTCGATGGTGCGGATGATTTCCTCAGTATCCTTGGAGCGGATGCAAAGAGGGATGGCGTCCACCTCGCCGAATGCCTTGAAGAGGGCGCACTTGCCCTCCATGACGGGCATGCCCGCCTCGGGGCCTATGTCCCCAAGTCCCAGGACTGCCGTTCCGTCGGTGATGACGGGCACGGTGTTCCAACGGCGGGTGAGGTCGAAGCTCCTTTCGATATCCTCGTGGATGGCGAGGCAGGGTTCGGCGACGCCGGGAGTATAGGCGAGGGAGAGCTTTTCGCGGCTGTCCACTTCCACGCGGGGGACGACTTCGATCTTTCCCCTCCACTCTGCATGTCTTTTAAGCGATTCTTCCCGATAATTCATGAGAGGCCTCTATTTGATATACTTTTCCAGCCGCGAAGAGAGCAGCGCTGCGAGAAAGAGTTTAATGGCGTCGGGGATGAGGAAGGGCGTCACGCACAGGGCGATGGCACCCGCGACGGATGCGCCGTTTGCGAGAACGAACCATAGCGTCCCGAAGAAGTAGCATGCGGCAAGCCCGAGGATATCCGCCCCGAAAAACATTGCAAAGCGTGCCCACTTATTTTTGACGGGGATGAGTTTGAAGAGCGCGGGCGAGAGGATGGCAAAGAAAAACCCGAAGATATAGCCGCCCGTGGGGCCTAAAAGCGCCGCCGTTCCCGCCTTGAACCCCGAAAAGACGGGAATGCCGATAAGCCCCATCAGAATGTAGACGGCGATCGCCGCGAGCGAGCGTTTCCAGCCGAGAAGCGCGCCCACAAAGCAGACGGCAAAGGTCTGAAGGGTAAAGGGCACCGGTCCGAACGGAACGGTGATCCATGCGCAGACGGCAATGATGGCGACAGAGAGCGCGATGTATGCGATCTCTCTCGCCGCACTCTTTGCCCTCTTTTTCGGCGTAACTTGTTTCATGGTTAATAGTATAGCATAATTTTTCCGCAATGACAAGTATAAATCTCTGAAAAAGTTCTGCTCCCCCTCTTTCAATCGTAAATATCCCCCGCCTGGAAGGCGGGGGAAGGAGAAGCATTTTGTTACTTCAATTTGATTTCCCAAATGCGGGAGAGCGGCGAGGTGTAGGGATTGATGTTCGTGGGAAGGGTGCTCTCGTCGATGACATTGATGTTGATGCCGTACATTGTCTTTCTCTGATAGACGGGAAGTTCGATGGCAAGGTCGAGGACATATCCCATCGCCTCCTTGTATGTCTTCGCACGCTCGGTCTGATCGAGGGTTGTGCGCGCCCTATCGATTTTGGCGGAGAGGTTGTTCAGGATATTCTTTTCGATTGTCGTCCCGTTTGCGATGATTTCGGGATAGCCCCAAGCGAGGACGGAGGTCGCCGTGGAGTTCTTGTGATAGGTTTCAAACATATCGGGGTCGGGTCCCATGTCGCGCTCGCCCGCCCATACCTGCAGGGAGCCGGTGGCGAGCTTGATGTAAGCGTTCACATCGGGCTGAACGGTGACGTTCCATCCGTTCTCATTGAGCAGCTTCTGCGCATTCCGGAAGACGGCGTAGCAGGGATGCTCCGTGAGGCTGGAGCCCGGGATCGTGAAGGTGATCCTGGAGTTGGTAAAGTGATCAATGGCTTTTGCGGCTTCGGTGTACTTTTTGATCAGTTCGACACGTCTCGCCTCGGAGGACATCTTAGTAGCATAGTCCCTGCCGTTGTCGTCTTCTTTGTTGAGAAGATAATCGCTCGGATCGAGCTTGTTGCCCGCGGTGCAGGGATATGCCCAACTGACGAGGGACATCGGCCAGTAGATGGTCGCGGCGGTACCTGCTCTATAATAGGTCATTGCAAGGGAGGTGTCCATGGCGGCCATGATGGCCTTGCGGGCGTTGAGGCTGGGGATATACTTGGCATTTACGCCGATGTAGCCGTAGCCGAGCTGCCACGTATCCACTTCCTTGACACCCTTCATGTTTG
>CANRIO010000055.1 GCA_947630605.1 uncultured Clostridia bacterium | reverse complement strand
CGAAGAGGCCGTCATCACTTTGGAAGTAGACGGTGTGTTCGAACGCACAGTAGAGCTTGCCGTCGATGATGGTCATGTTGGGGGGCGTGTGTTCGTTCAGCGTCCCGAGCATCGCGGGCGTCTCATCCACACCCTCGGGGGTGATGCGATAGGAGGCGATCGTCGTGGCCGTTCCGCCCACATTGGCTGTGTAAAGGGTATTTCCGTCGATACAGAACGTCGTAAAGTTGATGCCGAATTTATGGAAATTCTCGCTTTCAAAGTCGTATTCGTAGAAAGAATTGCTCGCATATCGGGTGGAGACAAAGAGCCTCTCCTCCGCAAAGCCGAGCTGCGTCACGCTCTCCCCGTTGGGGACTTCCGTCTTGGTGTAGCATTCCTCCCCGCGGTCGAAGAGGTACAGCGCCTTCCCTTCCTCGTCCGCAATGGCGATGTGCCCCTCGGAGAAGGCGGCAATGGAGGGGGCTTGGAGCTCTAAATACTGCTCATAGGAGGAGGGCAAAAAGAGGGCGGCGTTCCTTTCCTCCCTCTCCTCGGCGGAGGCGGAAATGATGGTCGCGCCCCCTGCAAGGGCGGCCGCTAAGGCGCAGGCGGCAACAAGCGTTATTTTGGTTTTCGCGTGCGAAATATTCATACAGGTTAATTATATCATGCGCGTGCGTGAAACGCAACTTAAAATCATAAAAAGTTTTTTCAAAAATTTCGTCATACAGGCGGCCGTCTGTCAATTTTATGTGTTAGAATAAAAATGCAAACAAAAGTTCGTAATGCAGCCCGAGCTCCTGCCCTGCGGACAAAATCTCTTGTATGGTGTAAGTAAAATGGATGTTTTGAATGTGAAGACCCTCTTATATGCCTATCCGAGGCTGGAAGATCTTGCCGAGGCCTCGGAGGTCGCAGGGGAGAACAAGGCTTATCTCTCCTTCAGGTCAAACCGCTCCGCCCTCGACGACTGCCTTGCGGTCGCGGAGGAATTTTCCCTCTCCGAAAAGCTTCTGCATCTTCGCGATCAGCTCTCTCTTGTTGTGGACAGCCTCACGCCCGAGGAGCAATATCTTCTCGAGTACAAATACTTTCGTCGGCGCAAAATTCTGGCCTCACTTTCGGACATGGTACCCACCTATTCCGTGAGGACCTACTTCCGCAAACAGAATGAACTTCTTCGGAAGGTGCGCTCCCGCCTCATGTTTTTGGGCTGGTCGGACAGAATTTTCGAGAATGAGTTCGGCTCCTATCCGCCCTTTGTAAGACTCAAAAAGCGTCTGCAAAAGGAGGGAGAGGGGAAGGTGTTCCGAAAAGAGGAATGCCCCCTTCGTCAGAATTCCGTCTTGTCTTCTCCCGAGGGCGAGGCGCGTCTTCTTCCCCGCAGGATGAAGACGGCCGCTGCGACGGCGGCGACGCACACGACGCAGATGACGGCGATCTGCGCGGCACTCAGGCCCCCCTTCGCTTCGGGCGATGCGCCCTCCTCCGGCTCCGTGGAGACGCTCAGATAGTCGTCGTTTTTCTCAAAGGCGGGCTCTCCTTCGACGGGGATATAGCCGAAGCTCCCCTCATAGAGGACGTAGGCGTAGGAAACGCCCCCCTCATACCGCATGCCGTAATAGACATAGCTCCGCTCGATCTCGGAGAAGACGGGCCGATCCCCAAAGTCCGCGCCTCCGTTATGGAGCGTATAGGAGACGGTCAGCTCCTTTTTGAGAAAGGGGCGGGCGGGGATGAAGTCCACAAAGGTGAGGGCGGCCGTTTGGCAGTAACCGACGACCTTCCGGAAGGGGGGATCGTTGACGAGATATTCGACGGCGGAAAAGTTCTCCTCCTCGCTCAGAACGCGCACATAGTAGCTCTCGGGGAGGAGGAAGAGCCGCTCGTCCTCATTTTCGGAGGCATAGAACCACACGCCGTCATTTGCCGCCACGGCATAGCGGAGGACGTCCGCCCTCGCCGATATGGGCGGGGAAAAGAAGGACGCGGCAACGAGAAGAAAGAGCCCCAGGGCGGGCAGGACAGATACTTTCATACGCGCTATCATAACAGGCCGCGCGGGGCGTGTCCGCACAAATTTTGACGAAAATGAACGAAGTTATGCAAAAAATCATGGCGATCGAGGAGGAGCAAAAGCGCCGCCGCGAACGGGACTTCCTCGCCCGCTACAATACAGGGCAGAAAAAGCACAAAAAGCAGATCGCCTTTCACAAATGCAAGAAGCGCAACCGCTGGGTGTTCGGGGGCAACCGCTCGGGCAAGACGGAGTGCGGGGCGGTGGAGGCCGTCTGGCTCGCCCGCGGCACCCACCCCTACAGAAAGAACAGGCCGGACGTCTTCGGCTGGGTGGTCTCCCTCACGGCGCAGGTACAGCGCGACGTCGCACAGGCGAAGATCTTGCACTATCTCCGCCCCGATTGGATAGAGGACATCGTGATGACGAGCGGCAGGAAGGACAGCCCCGCTTCGGGAATCATCGACCAGATCCGCATCAAGAACGTCTTCGGCGGCATCTCCACCATCGGGTTCAAGAGCTGCGACCAGGGGCGGGAACGCTTTCAGGGGAGCTCCCTCGATTTCGTCTGGTTCGATGAGGAGCCCCCAAAGGACATTTATGAGGAATGCCGCATGCGCATCGTCGACCGCGAAGGGGACATCTTCGGCACCATGACCCCCCTCAAGGGCCTCACCTTCGTGTATGAGGAGATCTATCTCAACCCAAAGCGCGACCCCGAAGTGTGGTACGAGTTCATGGAGTGGGCGGACAACCCCTACCTCTCCAAAAAGGAGATTGCCCTCCTGGAGGCGACCATGGACGAGACCACCAAACAGGCGAGAAGGTACGGGAAGTTCTGCACGCGGGAGGGGCTCATCTACCCCGAATTCGACGAGAGCGTGCACGTTGTAGAACCCTTTCCCATTCCTCCCGAATGGCAGGACACCATCTCCATCGACCCCGGGCTCAAGAACCCGCTCTCCGCGCATTGGTATGCGGTGGACTTTGACGGAAACGTCTATGTCGTCGCCGAACACTATGCGGCGGGGCTGGACGTCGATTCCCACGCCGACGCCATCTTCGGCATCTCCGAGCGCATCGGCTGGAAGAGGGATGCAAAGGGAAGGCTCACGGCGCTCATCGACTCCGCCGCGGAGGCAAAGACGCTCTCCTCGGCAAAGAGCGTCTCCGACCTCTTCTATGCCCGCGGCATCCTCGCCGACCCCCGCGTCAACAAGGACGTGTTCAGCGGCATCGCGCAGGTGAAACGCTACCTCTCCCGCACGAACGGCATGCCCGACCTCTACATCTTCTCCAACTGCGTGAACATGATCCGCGAGTTCAAGGGGTACTTCTGGGGGAGCGGGGAGACGCCCGTAAAGCGGGACGACCATGCGATGGATGAGCTCCGCTACTACCTCATGACAAAGCCGCAAAACAAACGGCCGGCGGCGGAGAAGACGGCCATTCAGAAGGATAAGGAACGGCTCATGCGCCGTCTCAAAAGGAGTTAAGCATGAAGGATGATATCCGCGAAGCGATCAGAAAGGTCGCCCTCGGCTACAGCGTCGGGGAGGTGACCGAGGAGTATGCGGCAACGGACGGCGAGATGAAACTTGTCAAGCGCAAGGAGACGAGAAAGGACATCCCGCCCGATCTCAAGGCCGTCCGCCTCCTCCTCGAGGAGCGGGACCTCTCTTCGCTCTCCGATGAAGAGCTCGAGAAGGAGCGGCAGCGCCTCCTTGCCGAACTCAAAGAAGATACAGATTAAATGAAGGAGAATATCATGAAGGAATTCAACTTTCAAGAGCACGCCGAGGAGCTTCGGAAAGAGGCGCTCGTAAAGGAGATCCATGCCGACCTCGAGGCGCGCCAGAAGGCGAAGAAACAGCTCGAGCGGGGCTGGCAGCTCAACATGAAATTCGTGAGCGGCGACCAGTTCTGCGACGTCGGCCCGTCGGGGGAGATCGAGGAGGAGAGCGCGGACTTCTATTGGCAGTCCCGCCGCTCCTTCAACCACATCGCCCCCACGGTGGACACCCGCCTCGCCCGCCTCGCAAAGGTTCGGCCCACCCTCGAGGTGCGCGCCTTTTCGGACAGCGAGGAGGACATGAAGACCGCCCGCCTCGCGACGAACATCCTGCGCTCGGTGAAGAGCCGCGTCGACCTCGACGGGGTCATCTCCCGCGCCACGCTCTGGAGCGAAGTGTGCGGCACCGCCTTCTACAAGGTGGTGTGGAATTTCGACGCGGGCAGCGTCATCGGGACGGACGAGAGGGGGCATTCCCTCCACGAGGGGGACGTCAACGTCGTCCCGCTCTCTCCCTTCGAAATTTTCCCCGACGACTTAACGGCCCCTACCATGTCCGAGGTCAAGAGCATCATTCACGCGAAGGCAGTCCACGTCTCGGAGATCAAAGAGAAGTTCGGCGTGGAGATCGCCGGCCGCACGATCACCGACTTTGCCTTCGCACCCTACAGTTCCGCCTCCGGCTGGAAACGGCCGATAGACGGCTCCCAGTCTCCCGTTTTGGAAGACAGGGAGATCCTCATAGAACGGTATACCCGTCCCAGCGGAGAGTACCCCGAGGGACGGCTCGAGATCGTCGCGGGGGAGAGGCTCCTCTTCGAGGGACCCCTTCCCTATAAGAACGGCGACCGCGGAGAGAGAACTTTGCCCTTCATCCGGCAGACGGGCATCGAACTCGCCGGGTCGTTTTTCGGCACTTCCGTCGTCGACCGCATGATCCCGCTGCAGCGGGCGTACAACGCGGTCAGAAACCGCAAGCACGAGTTTTTGAACAGGCTCACATCGGGCGTCGTGGCGGTGGAGGACGGGAGCGTGGACGCGGAGGAATTGGCGCAGGAGGGGCTCTATCCCGGAAAGATCCTCGTCTACCGCCAGGGCTCCGCCGCGCCCGCCTTTCTGGACTGCGGGACCTTCCCCGCGGAGTTCAGGGAGGAGGAAGAGCGCATCGCGAACGAGTTCGTCCTCGTCTCGGGGATGAGCGAGATCTCAAGAAACTCGGCCAACCCCACGAATGTCGTGAGCGCGGTCGGATTGCAGCTCCTCCTCGACCAGGATACCAACCGTATGCACCAGGCGGTGGAGAGCGTCGAGCGGGCGGTGAAGGAGGCGGGGAAACAGATCCTGCACCTCTATAAGCAGTTCGCCGCCGCAAAGCGCCTCCTCGCCATGACGGGCACGGGCGGGCATACCGAGCTCTACTACTTTGACGCGAGCGATATCTCGGCGGACGACGTCGTGTTCGAGACGGGATACGATCGCACCCCCGAAGAGGTCAAGGAGGAAATTTTGCACCTCCTCTCCTTGGGGCTCCTCAAAGATAGCGAGGGCAACCTTTCGGACGAGACGAGAAACAGGGTTTTGGACGCTCTCGGCTATGGCTCGTTCGAGAACGCGAGGGACATCTCCCGCCTGCACATCGCGAAGGCGGAACGGGAGAACGTCCTTCTGGCGCAGGAGGATGTGGAGGCTGCGGAATACGACGATCACGCCCTGCACACCCTCGAACATCTCCGCTTCCTTTTATCGGGCGGAGAACGGGACGCGGCGACAAAGGAGAGGGTAATGCGCCACCTTCAGACCCACCGCCGCAAAGGAGAATAAGACGTGGAAGAGGAAAACAAGAACGCGGATCCCATCGCGG
Organism: uncultured Clostridia bacterium; assembly: GCA_947630605.1. Taxonomy (GTDB): domain Bacteria; phylum Bacillota; class Clostridia; order Christensenellales; family Borkfalkiaceae; genus Gallimonas. The sequence continues at coordinate 2,059 of CANRIO010000055.1, read as the reverse complement.
AGCCCAATGCAGGCAAACCCGTTTTGGGGAAATTCAAGAGCGTCGATGCCCTCGTGCATGCGTACGGAGAGCTCGAGGCCGAATTTACCCGCCGCAGTCAACGGCTGAGGGCGCTCGAGGAGCAACTCGCCTCAAAAGAGGGCGAAGATACGCATGCCGCGCCCGTGCAGGAGGAGCCCCTGCGGGCGCCCGCGCCGAGCGAGGAAGAGCGTGCGCGCATCGCGGGCGAGTACCTGCGCTCGCCTAAGGGCGTGCCCCTCATGGGGGAGGGGGGAACGGGCGTCGTTGCCCCCAAGACCTCCCCGAAGTCCATCTACGAGGCGGGGGATCTCGCCCTCGGCTATTTCAAAACATCCAAATAAACCTATCGAAAGGAGAAAAACTTTATGGTCACAACTTCCAATGCGGAGATCGCACTCAAGACCTACTATCTTCCCGCGATCGCCGATCAGCTCGACAAGAGCGTCAGCCCCTTCTTCGCCCGCATCCGCAAGACCACTTCGGACGTGAGCGGAAAGGAGGTGAGAAAGCTCGTCCGCTACGGTGTCAACGGCGGAATTTCCGCGGGCACGGAGACGGGTGAACTTCCCACTGCGGGGACCAATTCCTATGCGGTATTCACCTCCTCGCTCAAGAACTTCTATGGCACCATCGAGATCACCGACAAGGCGATCCGCTCCTCCGCCACCGAGGCGGGCGCATTCGTCAGCCTGCTCAACGACGAGATGAACAGCCTTATCCGGAGCGCCTCCTTCAACTTCAACAGGATGCTCTTCGGCGACGGATCGGGAAAGCTCGCCACCATCACCGGCAATGCCTCCTCCGCACACTACAATGTGGATTCCGTCAAGAATCTCGCTGAGGGCATGGTCGTCGACGTCTTGAGCGTGAGCGGCTCCATACTCGCCTCCTCGCGCACCATCCAGTCGGTGGACCACGAGAATAAGATCATCGCGCTCTCGGGCTCGGACATTTCCTCCGCCACGAACTACACGCTGGTCGTGCAGGATTCCAAGGACCTCGAGCTCACCGGCCTCGGCTCCCTCTTCAAGGAGAGCGGCACCCTCTACGGGCAGAGGATCGAGAGCTGCCACTGGCTCAAGCCCAACATCTACACCGAGGTGGGCGACCTCGACGAGATGAAGATCCAGAAGGCCATCGACGATGTGGAGGAGCGCACGGGGAGCAAGATCAACTTCATCATGTGCTCGTGGGGGGTGCGCAGAGCGCTCTTCAACGTCCTCTCCAAGAGCAGGGTGCTGGAACCCATGACGCTCGAGGGAGGCTTCAAGGCCCTCAACTTCAACGGCATCCCCGTCGTCGCCGACAGATTCTGCCCCGACGGCACGATGTATCTTCTCAACACCGACGATTTCGCCATCCATCAGCTGTGCGATTGGCAGTGGCTGGAGGGGGAGGACGGCAAGATATTAAAGCAGGTCGCGGGCAAGCCCATCTTCACGGCCACGCTCGTAAAATATGCCGACCTCATGTGCTATCGCCCGGCAGGGCAGGCGATGCTCGCGGGCATCACCGAAGCATAACAAAGGGAGGACCCTATGCCGATCCAAGTCAGTGATGTCCTCGCCGCGGCGGCGCAGCTTGTCGGCAGAGACGATCTTGCGAAGAAAATTTCGGCGGAGACGGAGGACGCGGAGGTCACCCTCCTCTATGAATGCTTTCACTTCGTCGAGAGCGAAATCGCGCTTGAATACATTCCCTTGAAGCGATCGGAAAGGGTCAAGGCGGACTGTGGGAAGGTGGAGTTTTCCGCCTTCTCCAAGCCCCCCTTGGAGGTGCTTTCTGTACGCTCTCCCTCGGGCATGGGTATCCCATTTTCCGTCTTAAAGGACCATGTCGCCATCGACGCTGGGATCGACGAGGTGGATATTTTCTACGCCTATGCCCCCACGAAGAAGGGGAAGGGGGAGGAGGTGGAACTTCCCGAAAAGGTCACGCAGCACATCCTCTCCCACGGCGTCGCGGCGGAATTTCTGCAAAGCGATCTGTTTGACGGGATCGAGGGAATCTTTGATCTGATTGTATCGAATCCGCCTTA
>CANRIO010000054.1 GCA_947630605.1 uncultured Clostridia bacterium | reverse complement strand
ATGCACGCCGGTTTTTATCGCATAGTTCTCGGCGGGAAGGCCGAATGCGTCGAAGCCCATGGGCTGGAAGACGTTGTAGCCCTGCATGCGCTTGAAGCGCGCATACGAATCGGTGGGACCGTAGTTGTACCAATGCCCGATGTGCAGCTTTGCGCCCGAGGGGTAGGAGAACATCTCGAGGACGTAAAGTTTGGGGGCGTCCGAACGCTTGTCAAATTCGTTGAGATGCGTCTTTGCCCACTGCTCTTGCCACTTTTTTTCTATTTTGTTCATATCCATAACGGAAATATTTTACTATGAAGGAAAGAGAAAGTCAAGTAAACGCACAATATCTTCCATAAATAAATTGCATGGCTTCGCATACAATAAGGGTGTGGAAGAAGTGGTCGTATCTGACGGGAGCGCGCGGAGCTCCTTTATCACATATCTCTATAACGCACTCATGGGGGAGATCGTCGCATCAAGCGGAAGCGGGGAGCTGATCTTCGGCGAGGAGCGTGCAGCCCTCCGCATGCGCATCCAAAGGGAACTGCATCTATCGCTCATCAAGGAGAAACTCGCCGAGGTGCTCGGCATCGGCTATAAGTATGCCTTTCTCAAGGAAAAACTTCGGGCATGCCTTCCGAAGCGGGAGCGGAAACTTCTCATCGCCGCCCTCATCGCCGCCGATTACGAGGGTGATAAAGCGTACATTCGCAGCAAGATCGGGGACATCAAGGAATTTGCCCTCGACGGGTTCTATGCCTTCCGCCTCTCATCTTTGAGAGAAAAGTGGATGCGCATCGTGGACTATATCCCCGAGGGATTCTCCTCGCAGGATCTCAAAAAGTTCTGCGAATTTCTCGTGGGGGAGAGCAAGAATAAGATCTATCTCAAGGGCCGCGCCGTGTTCGGGGAGAACTTTGCGCCCCTTCGCCGCAGCCGGCTCACGGGGGAGGAGGACGCGGAGACGGAGATCATGCTCTCCGATGCGGGGTTCATCTACTGCCTCGGCGAGGTGGAGGAGGACCTCGGAGATTTTCTGCAAAAATATTACGCCGAGCGGGCGATATTTTCTTGACAAACCGCGGAAATGTTCCTATAATAAAACGCGATAATGACAAGTAGCACCGCAAGGCAGCTTTCCAGAGAGGGGGCCCGAGGCTGAAAGGTCCCCAAGCGCTGCGGAGGACGAAACCGCTTTATCATCTTTCCAAAACTCAAAGAGCGGCCCTGCTATGTAGGCAGGGCAATTAAGGTGGAACCGCGCGAACATCGCGTCCTTAAATCTTCCCGAAAGGGGGAATTTGAGGCGCGTTTTTTGTTTTTTTAAGAAAAAGCATAGTACTATGTCAGACATAATCGGAGGAAAAACCATGGAAATTACATTGAAAAACGGCGATAAGCTCACTTTGGAGGAGGGGGCCACGGCCCTTGCCGCCGCACAGGCGATTTCCGAAGGACTTGCCCGCTCCGCCGCGTGCGCGCGGGTGAACGGCGTTCTCGTCGACCTCATGACGAAGCTCTCCGACGGCGACAGCCTCGAGATCGTCACCATCAAGGAAAAGGAGGGGCTCGAGGTCTACCGCCACACCTGCGCCCATGTGCTCGCACAGGCCTTAAAGACGATCTATCCCACCTGCAAACTTGCGATCGGCCCCGTCATCGACAACGGATTCTATTATGACGTCGACTTCAAGACGCCCATCACGATCGAAGATTTCGCCAAGATCGAGGCGGAGATGAAGAAGATCATCAAGAGCAATCTGCCCATCGAACGCTTCACCCTTCCCAGAAAGGAGGCGATCGCCCTCATGAAGGGGTACAGCGAAAAGTACAAGGTGGAGCTCATCGAGGACCTTCCCGAGGATACGACGCTCTCCTTCTATAAGCAGGGCGCGTTCACCGATCTCTGCCGCGGCCCGCACCTTCCCTCCACGGGCAAGATCAAGGCGTTCAAGCTCGTCTCCATCGCGGGGGCATATTGGCGCGGGGACGAAAAGAAGAAGATGCTCACCCGCATCTACGGTACCGCCTTTGCCAAGAAGGAGGAGATGGATGAATATTTCGCCATGCTCGAAGAGGCCAAGAAGCGGGACCACATCAAGCTCGGCAAGGAACTCAAGCTCTTTGCCCTCCTTCCAGAGGGGAGAGGCTTCCCGTTCTTCCTGCCCAACGGCATGACGCTCAAAAACATCCTCGTCGACTATTGGCGGAATATCCACAGAAGAGAGGGCTACGTCGAGGTCCAGACCCCGATGATCATGACCCGCACCCTTTGGGAGAATTCGGGCCATTGGGAACATTATAAAGACAATATGTATACGACCAAGATCGACGGGGAGGACTGCGCCATCAAGCCCATGAACTGCCCCGGCGGCATGCTCGTCTACAAGCTCTCGCCCAAGAGCTACAAGGACCTTCCCATCCGCATGGGGGAACTCGGGCTTGTCCACCGCCACGAAAAGAGCGGCCAGCTCCACGGCCTCATGCGCGTGAGGTGCTTCACGCAGGATGATGCGCACATCTTCATGCTGCCCGAGCAGATCGAAGAGGAGATCAAGGGCGTCGTCAGGATCATCGACGAAGTTTACTCCCTCTTCGGATTCAAGTATCATGTCGAACTCTCTACCCGTCCCGAGGACAGCATGGGCTCGGACGAAGATTGGAATGCCGCAACTTCCGCCTTAAAGAAGGCCCTCGAAGATCTGCATCTTCCCTACGAGGTCAACGAGGGGGACGGCGCGTTCTATGGACCCAAGATCGACTTCCACCTTGTGGACGCCATCGGCAGGACGTGGCAGTGCGGGACCATCCAGCTCGACTTCCAGATGCCGCAGCGGTTCGACCTCGAATATGTGGGGGAGGACGGCGAAAAGCACCGTCCGATCATGATCCACCGCGTGGTGTTCGGCTCCATCGAACGGTTCATCGGCATCCTCATCGAACACTATGCGGGCAAGTTCCCAGTCTGGCTCTCTCCCGTGCAGGTGAAGGTGCTTCCCATCACCGACCGCGCCGCAGGGTATGCGCAAAAGCTCACCGACGAGATGAACGCACAGGGCATCCGTGCGGAGGCAGACCTTCGCAAGGAAAAGCTCGGCAGAAAGATCCTCGACGCCGAGAACGAGAAAGTGCCCTATAAGCTCGTCATCGGCGATAAGGAGATGGAGGAGGGGACGGTCTCCGTACGCCGCCGCGGCGAAGGGGATATCGGCTCTATGCCGAAGGCCGACTTCTTCGCCCTTGTCCAAAAGGAAAACGACGAGAAAGTTGTATTCTGAGATTTCGCATTTTCCTCTGAAAATTCTGCAAAAATTTCAATAAAATCATTTGACAAAGGGGCTTCCCGTGTGCTATTCTTTTAGGGTAAAGCAGAGGTAACCCTTCTCTCCGTCGTCGCACAGGCGGCACGGGTCAATGATTTCGGATGTGACACGCATTCGCGTGTGCGAAACGATTCGGACGGGTTTCCTTATGCGAAACCCGTTTTTTTTGAGAGGAATATGGCAGTCAACAAGAATCAGCATCAGCTCAATGGAGAGATCCGCGACCGCGAAGTGCGTCTCATCGGCGCAGACGGCGAAATGCTCGGCGTGATGTCCGCCCGCGATGCCCAGCACATCGCAGATGAAGCGGGGCTCGACCTCGTGAAGATCTCCCCGACCGCAGTGCCTCCCGTCTGCAAGATCATGGACTACGGCAAGTTCAAGTTTGAGCAGGCCAAGAAGGACAAGGAGAACCGCCGCAACCAGAAGATCGTCGAGCTCAAGGAAGTTCAGCTCTCCATGACGATCGACGTCGGCGACCTCAACGTCAAGGCCAAACAGGCGCAGAAATTTTTGGAGCAGGGGAACAAGGTGAAGGTCACCATCCGTCTTCGCGGCCGTCAGATGGCGCATGCAAATCTTGCAAAGGACGTCATCAATAAGTTTGCGGAGGGTCTCAAAGAAGTGGCTGTCATCGAGAAGCCGCTCAACATGGAGGGGAGGAACCTCATCGAGATCCTCGGCCCCATCAAAAAATAAAGTTCTCGCATGACGCGAAGACCGCCATGCAGACAATAAATTTGTAAAACATATCGTGGAGGATAAAGCAATGCCCAAACAGAAATCGCATTCGAGTTCGAAGAAACGCTTTTGGCTCACGGGCTCCGGCAAGGTGAACAGAGCCCACGGCGGTAAGAACCACAAGGCGGAAACAAAGAACCGCAAGAGAAAGAGAAACCTTCGCAAGGTGACCCTCGTCTCCGAGACGCAAGAGAACACCGTCAAAAAGATGATTCCTTATAAGGACTAAGGGAGGGACAAGCAATGAGGATCAAGAGAGGCGTCAACGCAGTTAAAAAACGCAGAAAGATTTTTAGGCTCGCGAAAGGGTACTTCGGTTGCAAGAGCAAGAACTACCGTATCGCGCGGCAGGCAGTGATGAAGTCGCTGCAATATGCCTATGTCGGAAGAAAGAGAAGAAAGCGCGATATGCGCCGCCTTTGGATCGCACGCATCAACGCGGGCGCAAGGGTGAACGGGCTCTCCTATTCCAAACTCATGCACGGGCTCAAGGTCGCGGGCATCGATCTCAACCGCAAGGTCCTTGCAGATCTTGCCGTGACCGATGCGGCCGCATTTGCCGAAATTTGCGGCAAGGCGAAAGCTGCCCTTTAAGCGTAAAAAAAGCCTTTCAGCGAAAGGCTTTTTTGTCACTATGGTCATCACATCCAAACAAAATCCCGTCGTAAAAGAACTCTCCTCCCTCAAGGAGAAAAAGGGGAGAAGGGAAAGAGGGACCTTCCTCGTCGAGGGCGACAAGATGCTCTTAGATTGCATGGAAAGCGGCATGGAGATCGTGCGCATCGCCTTCCTTGCCACAGAGGAGCGCATGTCTCTCGCAAAGGAGCCGCCCTTCAAAGACTATCTCGACAGGGCCGCGATCGTGTTTCTCGGCGAGGACGCCTTCAAGGCGGTCTGCGATGAAAAGACGCCGCAGGGCGTCATTGCGGAGGTGAAGATCCCGCAGAGGGATGTCTGCCCGCCCAAGGGGCGCTGTCTGCTTTTAGACGGCGTCTCCGACCCCGCAAACGTGGGCGCGATCATAAGGACGGCTGCCGCCGCGGGGTATGAAGAAATTTATCTCGCGGACTGCGCCGATCCCTATTCTCCCAAGAGTGTGCGCGCCTCGATGAGCGGCGTATTTTACACGAAACTCATGCGCGGAGAAAGAGGGGAAATTTTGCGCTCTCTCGGCGGAATTTACATGCTCGCCGCAGACATGGGTGGCACGGATGCGTTCTCCGTCCGCCCTCCCGAGAGGTTTTGCCTCTGCATCGGCAATGAGGGGAACGGCCTTTCGGAGGAAGTGAAAAAAAGAGCGGACGAAGCTATCGGCATCCCGATGGACGGGCGCGTCGAAAGTCTCAATGCCGCGGTCTCGGCGGGGATCTTAATGTATCAACTCAAACAAACCATTCGGAGGTAATTCATGTCAGGTCACAGCAAATGGCATAACATACAGGCAAAGAAGGGCAAGGCGGACGCCGCGAGAGGACGGCTCTTCACCAAGATCGGCAAGGAGATCGCCGTCGCCGCAAAGGGCAATCCCAACCCCTCGACCAACTCCAAGCTCGCCGACGTCATCGCGAAGGCGAAGGCAGCGAACATGCCCAACGACAACATCGACCGCGCCATCAAACGTGCGGCGGGCGAACTCGCGGGGAAGGACTTCAAGGAACTCACCTACGAGGGCTACGGGGTGGGCGGCTCTGCCGTCATCATCACGACGCTCACGGATAACATCAACCGTACGGCGGGGGACATCCGTGCGATCATGTCCAAGTGCGGCGGTGCACTCGGCACGACGGGCAGCGTCTCTTATATGTTCGAAAACAGGGGGCTCATCGTCGTAGAGGCCGCTCCGGGGCTCACGGAGGACGAGGTGACCGACCTCGCCATCGAGGCGGGCGCGGACGACGTCGTTGCGACGGAAGACGCCTTTGAAGTCTACACCTCTCCCGCGGCATTCTCCGAGGCGCGCAAATTCCTCGAGGAAAAGGGCCTCCGCTTCCTGCAGGCGGAGATCACGATGATCCCGCAGAACAAGATCGTTTTGGAGGGCGAAAAGCTGGATAGCTTTTTGAAGATGCTCGACAAACTCGAGGAGAACGACGACGTGCAGGACGTCTACCACAACGTCGACCTTCCCGAAGAGGACGAAGAGGAATAAAAGTTTCAGACATCATAAAAGACGGAGTTTCTGCTCCGCCTTTTTGTGTAAAAAAATCGGCAGGGAGCCGATTTACTTTTTCTTCGCAAGGTCCTGCAGGGCAAACCCCAAGAAGTATTCTGCGGTGGAATTTTTGATGATGAGCTCCTTTGCCTCCTCGAAGGTGCACCACCTTGCCTCGGCGATCTCCTCGTTCAAACTCAGCTCGCCCTCTTCGGCGGTGACGAGGAAGCCGAGCATCAAGATGTCCTTAGCATCGTGGTAGCGGGAAGCGAGATATTTCCACTTCACGGCGGAAAGGTTTGTCTCCTCCTTGAGTTCGCGCGGGATCGCCTTCTCGGCGCTCTCTCCCTTTTTGACATAGCCCGCGAACAGTTTGAACCCGTCGTCCTGCACATGGCGTGCAAGCAAGATCTTTGCCGCGCTGCGGTCTACGACGACCATCGAAACGGCTACGGGGAAGAAGGGGAATTTATACTTGCCGCACGTTTCGCAGTAGGGGACGAGGCCTTCGTTTTCGAGGAAGCGCAGTCCGAGTTTGGAACCGCAATCTCTGCAAAACATACTATCCCTCCTTTCTGCTTTTCTTTTAGACATGCAAAAGCGGCATGCTCTTACGATATTATTTTATCCCTGTTTCGGCCGTTTGTCAACCCCGAACTGCAAAATTGTGCGCTCTCCTTCAAAAGAGGGGCAAATTGGAGGGGAAAATGCGCATGCTGCGCTTGACAAGGGGAGGGGACTATAGTATAATAAAACATAGTTTTATTAACGAAAATATTCATCTTTTCGCACATCTGGGAAGGAGAGCCATGCTTACATCTGTCTGCGGCATCAATTGGGGCGACGAAGGAAAGGGCAAGATCGTCGATCTGTTATCGGAGGGGTACGACTATGTCTGCCGCTATCAGGGCGGCAACAATGCCGGCCACACTGTCGTCAACGAGAGGGGGAAGTTCATCCTCAACCTGCTCCCCTCGGGCATCTTGCGGGAAAATGTCGTCAACGTGCTCGGCGCGGGCATGGTCATCGATCTTAAACACCTCTCTGAGGAGATGGGGCGCCTTCGCTCGGCGGGGGTGAAGATCTCCCCCGAGAACCTCAGGATCAGCGATAAGGCGGTCATCACCATGCCCTATCACGTCCTTTTAGACTGCCTTGAGGAGGACCGTCTCGCCGACAAGAAATTCGGCTCCACCCGCCGCGGGATCGCGCCCGTCTATGCCGATAAATATATGAAGAAGGCCTTCCGCATGGGCGAACTTCTCGATCCCGAACGCCTCTTTTCAAGGGTGAAGGACATCGTCGAATGGAAGAATCTCACCGTCGCGGGGGGCTATCATCACACGCCGATTAAGGCGGAGGAATGTATTGAATATTTCAAAAAATACGGTCTCCCGCTCAAAGAGTATATCACAGATACGGGACTTCTTCTCGACAGGGAGCACAGGGAGGGGAAGAAGATCATGTTCGAGGCCCAGCTCGGGGCCTTGAGGGACATCGACTTCGGCATCTATCCCTTCACATCCAGCTCCTCTAC
>CANRIO010000053.1 GCA_947630605.1 uncultured Clostridia bacterium | reverse complement strand
GGCAAAGAGAAAGACGACTGTCAATATCGACCACCACATCTCCAACACCCGCTACGCAAAGTATAACTTCGTGCGCGAGCGTGCGAGCAATGCGGAGAACGTTGCGGAGCTTATTTCGGCCCTCGGCGTCAAAATCGAAAAAGAGATCGCCGACTTTCTGATGCTCGGCATGGTGACGGACACGGGCGGATTTTCGCACAGCGACGTCGGGGGGGAGACCTTCCGCACGGCCGCCCTCCTTGCAGACGGGGGCGCGAGCGTGCAAAGAGCTTCCTACGAGACGCTCGGCAGGCAGTCAAAGGAGCGCGCCGGGATGTATCTCGACGTCCTCCACAAACTTCGCTTCCTCTCAGACGATACCCTCGCCGTCGCCGTCATCTCCATGGAGGAGCTTTCCCGCTTCCACCAGAAGCCGGAGGGCATCGTGGACTTCGCACTCACCATCGACCCCGTCGAAGTCAGCGTCTCCCTCCTCGAGGTGAGAAAGGGACAATATAAGGCCTCCTTCCGCTCCAAGGGAAAGGTGGACGTCAACGCCGTTGCGCGGCTCTTCGGCGGCGGCGGGCACAAACTTGCCTCGGGCTGCATGTTCTTCGGGGAAGAGGAGGAGGTCGTCGACAGGATCCGCTATGCCGTCTGGCAGCACATGGAGGACGCATGACGGGATTTTTGTGCGTCGATAAGCCGTCGGGGCGCTCCTCGGGCTTCATCGTCAACGTCATCAAGAGAATTACGAAGACCTCCTGCGGCCACATGGGCACCCTCGACCCCTTCGCCTCGGGCGTCCTGCCCGTCGGGGTGGGGAATGCCACCCGCCTCTTCGAGTACTTCCTCTCCAAGAAAAAGACCTACCGCGCCACCTTCCGCTTCGGCGCGACGACGGACACGCTCGATCCCGAAGGGGAACTTTTCGTCGGCGGGCAAATTCCCTCCGAAGGGCAAATTTCGGCAGTCCTTCCCCGTTTTTTGGGCGAGATCGAACAAACTCCTCCCGTCTACAGCGCGAAGAGCGTGGGGGGAAGGCGCAGCTACGAGCTCGCAAGAAGGGGGGAGGAAGTGGCCCTTGCCTCCAAAAAAGTGCAGATCGACGCCTTCGACCTTCTCGGAAGGAGGGGGGAGGACGCCTTCGAATTCGAGATCACCTGCGGGGCGGGCACCTACATCCGCGCCCTCGCCCGCGACCTTGCCATGTCTCTCGGCACCCTCGGTTATTGCACCGCCCTCCGCCGCACGGCGAGCGGAATTTTCACCGAAAAGATGGCCGTTCCCTTTGAGGAGATCAACCCCGAAACTTGGCAAAATCACCTCCTGCCCACGGACATGGTACTGCCCTTTTCCGTCATGGAGGTGGAGGACGCCCGTTTCTACAACGGCATCGCGATCCCCGTCGATGCCGCCGACGGCACCTACAAAATTTACCGCGGCGGGCAGTTCTACGGCACGGGAGAAGTGGCGGGCGGCATCCTCCGCGCGGGGAAAAAGTTATGTTGAAATACACCTTCGGCGAAAAATTTGACACGCCCTGCGCCCTCGTCCTCGGGGGCTTCGACGGTCTCCACCTCGGCCACCGCGCCCTCCTCGACGCGGCGAAAAAGACGGGCCTTCCCGTCTGCCTTTCGACGATGCTCGGCGGCAAGGGGAAGGTGCTTTTCACGGCCTCCGAGCGCGAGCGTCTCTTCTCATGCGCTGGCGTCGACCGCCTCCTCGAGATCCCCTTCACTCAGGAGCTGAAAGAGACTTCCGCCGAGGATTTTCTCAAGAAACTTTTCGGCACCGTTCCCGCCGAAGTCGTCCTCTGCGGCGAAGATTTCCGCTTCGGAAGGGGGGCCGAGGGGGACGCGAAACTCCTCAAATGCTATGCAAAAACCGTCCTCATTCAAGAGACCGTGAATATTGTAGCGAAGGAGAGCGGGCGGGCGGAAAAGCTCTCATCGACGCTCTGCAAGGCCTATCTCGAAAAGGGGGATCTTTCCGCCCTCAACGCCTGCCTTGCGACGGAAGACTTCTTCGGCAGTGCCTATTTTATCGAGGGCGAAGTGGAGCACGGCCGCATGGTCGGCAGGACCTACGGCTTCCCGACGCTGAATCTGACGCCTCCCGGGGAGAAACTTCTCCCTCCCGACGGCGTCTACGGCGGGCTTGCCGAAACCCCGAAGGGGAACTTCCCCATGATCCTCAACATTGGCGCGCGCCCCACATTCGGCGTCGCGGAGCGGAAGCTCGAGGCATATTTGGACGGCTTTTCGGGCGATCTCTATGGGGAAACAGTCCGTCTCTTCCCGACGCAATTTTTCCGTCCCATCCAAAAATTTCCCTCCCCCGAAGCCCTCAGATCCCAACTCGAAAGAGACATTTCAAGACTTCGAGAAGAATTGACCGCGTCATCCTGCCCCGCGCGCACGTTCTGATCGTCATCGAAGCGCGGCACGAGGGGCATCGCCCCGAAGTAGCCGAATGGGTGACCGCGTCATGCTGAGCTTGTCGAAGCATCCCCCCATACGAAGTCCAAAGGGTATCCGCGTCATCCTGAGCCGATAAAGCCAATAAGACTTTTCACGGGAGCATCTCTCCGAAGGATCCCCTCATACGAAGTCCATCCCACCCAAAACGCGGCACCCATGTCCGCAACACACCCATCAGAAAAGGAGAAACCCATGATAAAATTCGGCCCGAGCGGCAACAGCGTTTCCTTCGCGGAGGAGGGGCACAAGCACACCGAGGAGGCCGCCCTCTTTGTCAAGAACAGAGGCCTCGACTGCTTCGAGTATTCCTTCGGCCGCGGCATTCACATGACGGAGGAGAAGGCCCGCTCCATCGCAAAGGCCTTTTCGGATGCCGGCGTCGAGATCTCCGTCCACGCACCCTACTTCATCAACTTCGCCAACCCCGACGACGAGATGGCGGAAAAGTCCTACGGCTACGTTCTGGACAGTGCGAAAATGCTCAGGCTTCTCGGCGGGCACCGCCTTGTCTTTCACCCCGCCACGCAGGGAAAGGACGACCGCGCCACCGCCGTCTCCCGCACCCTCGACCGCCTCAAAATTCTCCGCGACAAAATTTACCAAAGCGGCCTTGAGGATCTGATGTTCTGTCCGGAGACGATGGGCAAGGCCGCCCAGATCGGCACCGTCGAAGAGATCGCCTCCTTCTGCGAAGTGGACCCCGTCTTCACTCCCTGCGTGGACTTCGGGCATGTGAACGCCCGCGAACAGGGCAGTCTCAAAAGCAAAGAGGACTACCTCGTCCGCCTCGAATATCTCATCTCCCGGCTGGGCTATGCTCGCATGAAGCACTTCCATGTGCATTTTTCCAAGATCCAATACGGGGCAAAGGGGGAGATACGGCACCTGACTTTTGCCGACACCGTCTACGGCCCCGAGTTCGAACCCCTCGCCCGCGCACTCAAAGAGCTCTCCCTCGAGCCGTACATCGTCTCCGAATCGGACGGCATGCAGGCCGAGGAGGCCGCCGAGATGAAGCGCATCTTCGAGAGCGTATGAAGTTCTTCCCGAGGCTTTCTGACAACTTTTTTATAAAAACCGTTGACTTATAGGGGGCTGTTTGTTATAATATGGGTATGTTATCCGATAAACTCAAAAATCTCTATGGGAAAATTTCGGAATGCGGGGCAGAGGTCGCCGTCATCGAGAGTGATTTCCTCCGCAGATATCTCACCGACTTCTATTCGACGGACGGCTATGTCCTCCTCGAAAAGGACGGCTGCACCGTCGTCGCCGACCCCCGTTACTTCGAGGCGGCGAAGAGGAAGTTCCGCAGCGGACGCATCCGCGTCGTGGAGGGGGCTATCCGCGAAGTCTTCGAGCTCCTCAAGGGCTATACGAAGATTGGCCTTCCCTATGCCTTCATCACGGCGGCCTCCCTTCGCAGATTTGAGGAGAAGGGATTCGAAACGGTGGATGTAAGCGCCGCCCTGAGGGGCGCGATGCTCGTCAAAGAGGCGTGGGAGATGGACCGCATCGCCCGTGCCTGCGACATTGCCGAGGCCGCCTTCAACGAACTTCTCGGCGACATCAAAGAGGGCATGACGGAGACGGACGTCGCCGCCATCCTCGAATACTATATGCGTGCATTTGGCGCGAGCGGGACCTCCTTCGACACCATCTGCGCCTTCGGTGCGAACGCCAGCATGCCCCACTACGAGACGGGCATGCGCAAACTTCGCTTCGGCGATCCCGTCCTCATCGACTTCGGATGCAAGTACGAAGGATACTGCTCCGACATCACCCGCACCTTCCTCTTCGGCGACGATAAATATCACGAAGATTTCAAGAAGGTCCACTCCATCGTCCTCCTCGCCCACGAGCTCGCAAAGGAGCGCATCACATCGGGCATGACGGGCAGGCAAGCGGACGCTATCGCCCGCAACTATCTTGAGTCAAAGGGGCTCGGCGGCATGTTCACCCACTCCCTCGGCCACGGCGTCGGCCTCCAGATCCACGAGGCTCCCAATCTCTCGCCCCGCAGCGAGGACGTCTTGGAAGACGGGATGGTCTTCTCCATCGAACCGGGCGTCTACCTCCCCGGGGAAATGGGCGTCCGCATCGAGGACACCGTCCTCCTCGCAGACGGCAGGGTCCGCTCCTTCATGAGCGAGACGAGCCGCAAGGCACTCATCATTCTTTAAGTTCGGTAAAAAATCGGTCAAACGACAAGGAGATACATTTATGGCACAGATCTTGGCAGGCGATATCCGCAAGGGCACGACGTTCGAATATAAGAGCGGCGTCTACACGGTCGTCGAATTCCAGCACGTCAAGCCCGGCAAGGGCGCAGCATTCGTCCGCACGACGCTCAAGAACGTCGTCACGGGACAGGTCCTCTCGGACGAGACCTTCAACCCGACCGCAAAGCTCGAGACCGCGCAGGTCGAGACGAAGAAGATGACCTATTCCTACAACGACGGCGAATTCTACTACTTCATGGACGACGAATTCAACCTCACCCCCCTCAATCACGATCAGGTCGCGGACGCACTCAAATACATCCGCGAGAACGATATCGTCACCGTCCGTTTCCTCTACGACAACGCCTTCTCCGTCGAACCCGAGAACTTTGTCGAACTCAAAGTCATCGAGGCGGAACCGGGCGTCAAGGGCAACACCGCGACCAACGTCACCAAGGCCGCCAAGGTCGAGACTGGCGCCACCTTCCAGGTGCCGATGTTCGTCAACGAAGGGGACACCATCCGCATCGATACCCGCACGGGCGAGTACATGTCGAGAGTGTAATATGAGATTTGTCGCACAGCGCGTTTCGCATGCGACGCTTTCCGTAAACGGCACGCCCGTCTCCGAGATCGGATACGGGCTTATCGTTTATTTCGGCGTTCAGGCGGGGGACAGCGAGGAGAAGGCAGAAAAGTGCATGCAGAAGGTGGCCGCTCTCCGCGTCTTCGAGGACGGGGCGGGCAAGATGAACCTCTCCGTCCGCGACATCAAGGGGGAAGTTCTTCTCGTCTCGCAGTTCACCCTCCTCGGCGATGCGTCACACGGGAACAGGCCGAGCTTCACGCTTGCCGAGCGGCCCGGGCGCGCCAAGGAGCTCTACGACTACGCCCTCCGCTATCTTGTAGATTTAGGCATTCCCACCCGCGGGGGCGTCTTCGGGGCGGACATGCACATCGAGCAAACAAACGAGGGCCCCGTCACGATCATCTTTGAGATCTGAGTTTTTTTTCGCCTTCGGCAAAAGAGAAGGACAAGCGTTTTTTGGGAGGCATTATGGGACTTTTTTTCCGCATACGGGAGCTTTTTTCAAGGAGAAAGCCGCAGCCCGTCCTCGGCATCGCCCTCGGCAGCGGGGGCGCGAAGGGCATGGCGCATCTCGGCATCCTGAAGGCCTTCGAGGAGGAGGGCATCACCTTTTCCGTGGTCACGGGGGCGAGCATCGGCGCCATCGTCGGCGCCCTCTATGCGCAGGGCTATTCCTCGGCGGACATGGTCGGCATCGTCGAGAGCCTCAACACAAAGGAGTTCGCCAAGAATTTGCGGCCCTTTGCCGACCTCTCCTTTGCCGAGAGCTATCTCTCTCCCTATGTCGAGGGGGATATCACGGAGCTCAAAAAGCCCTTTGCGGCCTCCGTCACCCACGCAAAGAGCAACCAAAACGTCATCCTGCGCTCGGGCAATGCCGCCCGCGCCCTCACCGCCTCTGCGGCCATCCCGCCCTTCTTCCGCGGGGTGGAAATCGACGGGGTCAAATATTACGACGGCGCCTTTTCCAACGCCGTTCCCGCCGACGCCTGCAGAGAGCTCGGCGCGGAGTTTGTCGTCGGCGTCGACCTTGCTGCCTTCACCCGTTCGGAGGAGGAGAAGGGGAGGCTGAAAAAACTTTTGGGCTCCGCGATCAGCGCGATGACCCCCGTAAAGTATCTCGACGACTGCCGCACAAGGGGCTACGAACATTCTGATTTCATGCTTCGGCCCAACCTTCTTTCTTTCAGCGCAACGGACGTCTCACGGGCCGCCATGTCGGAGATGTTCGAAGTGGGATACAAGGAGGCAAAGGAGCACATGGCGGAGATCAAGTCCGCCATCGAAGAGGCAGCACGTGGAAAAAAGAAAGAGCGAAAAAAGCGCAAGTGACCCCGTAAAAGAGTTGGAGGAGATCCGAGCGATCTCCGAGAAGCGGGGAAAAAGGCTCTCCCGCCGCAGACTGATAAAAAAGCTCGTCCTTTACTTTTCCTCCGCCGCGGCCGTCCTTGTCATCGCCATCCTTTCCTACTTCTTTCCCTACCGCGACCTTCTTCCCGCCCTCGCCATTCCCATGCGCGGGGAAGGGGAGACGCGCATCCATTTCATCGACGTTGGGGAAGGGGACGCGACCCTCGTGGAATTTGCGAGCGGGGACGCCCTCCTCATCGATGCGGGGTGCGGCGATTTCTTGGGCGCGCAGAAGATCCTCCGCTACCTTCGCGGGGTGAACTTCCGCACGCTCTCCGTCGTTGCGACGCACTCGGATGGGGACCACTGCGGCGGCATTTCCGAAGTTCTGAAGAAATTCAAGGCGGAGAAGCTCTATCTTCCCGTCATTCCCGCCGAGACGGGCGCCTACCAAAGGATGCTCGACGCCGCCGAGAAAAAAGATATCCCCTTGGGCGAGCTCACCCGCTACGATACCATCGAGGACAGTTCCGGTGCGTACATCGTCTGCCTTTCGCCGCACGCCATCGACGAGACGGATGAAAACGACGCCTCCGCCCTTCTGTATATGAACGTCGAGGGGGTAAACCTTCTCTTCGGCGCGGACATCTCCTCCGTGCGGGAGAGAAGACTGCTCGACGAATTCGCCCTCGATCCCACGATTTTCGACAGCGGAGACTGCAAGGTGGACCTGACAAACATCGATATTCTTCGCGTCTCGCACCACGGCTCGGCCTATTCCTCGGACGGGGAGTGGCTCAGGCTCCTCAATGCGGAGATGGCGGTCATCTCCTGCGGGGAGGACAACCGCTATGCGCACCCCTCGGAGGAGGCGGTGGGAAGGCTCGCCGCCAACACGAAGGAAATCTATCGCACAGACGAGGTCGGCGACATCGTCGTCACCATTTCAAACGGCACATATTCCGCCCAGATTTTGGGTAAACGGTGAGGAGAAGCAATGAAAATTACCACTTCGGGAGAATCGCACGGCAGGGGCCTCTTTGCGATCATTGAGGGGCTTCCCTGCGGCCTTGTCTTGGACATGGGTGTCATTGACGACGCCCTCGCCCTTCGCCAAAAGGGATTCGGAAGGGGTGCGCGGCAGGCCATCGAGTGCGACAGGGTTGAGATTTTGAGCGGCGTTTTTCAAGGAAAGACGACGGGCAGTCCCGTATGCCTCGCCATCTGGAATAAGGATGAAAGGGAGCTTCCTCCCCTCACGGCGGTGCGCCCCGGGCACGCCGACCTTGCGGGAGCGTTGAAATTCAACACTTTGGAGGCACGGCAAATTTCCGAGCGCGCCTCCGCCCGCGAGACCGCCATCCGCGTGGCGGCGGGAGAGATCTGCCGCCAGTGCCTTGCCGCCCTCGGCATTCGTATCTCGGGCTACGTCGTC
>CANRIO010000052.1 GCA_947630605.1 uncultured Clostridia bacterium | reverse complement strand
GTAGGGGTCTCCTCCGCCGCGATAGAGTCGTACTTCGCCTTCGGCTCGTGCGCCGCTATCGCGGCGTCGAGATGAGGATGAGAGGAAGGACGCGGGGACTCGTCGGACTTACGTTTTAGGGGATGCTTCGAAGATAGGCTCGCGGTTTTCATCCCTCTTGGTCGGCTCAGCATGACGCGTAGAGGCAAGTGGACTTCGTAGAAGGGGATGCTTCGGGGATGAGCCGCTATGGACTGCGTAAAGCCGTTTCGCCTCAGCATGACGCGATTACCCGACACAGTATTTCGTAGCCTATACGCGATTCGTTACTTTATGAACCTGCCATATACTTCGGAGGCAGGCGTGAAATAAGCGAAGGTATCGGGAAACTCCTTGATGATGCGCTGGAGCTGGGCGATCTGGCGTTTGCGGATGATGCAGACGAGCATGCTTCTGTCCGTATGCGAATACATGCCCGTTGCATGTACCAGGGTGACGCCGTGGTGGGTGCGCTCCATGATCTCTCTTGCCACCTCTTCGGGGTGGGTGGTGATGATCTCAAACTTATAGGCGGACTGGAAGCCGTGCATGATGACGTCGCATGTCTTGCTCGTCACATACAAAGAGACGAGGGCCAAAAGGACGGGCATCAAATTGACGGCAAAGTTGTCGGCGAAGGGTTCCCCCCACTCGTAGTAGACGAAGAAGGAGGCGATGACGACGACGGCGTCGAAGCCCGAAGTCATCCAGCTCACGCTCAGATACTTATACTTCTTGTTGACGAGGGAGGCGAGGATGCCCGTTCCGCCCGCGGTGCCGCAGTTTCGTATCATTCCCGCAAGCGGGATGCCGAGAAGGATGCCGCTCGCAACTGCCGCCATGATGCCGTAGGCGAGGGGCTCGGCAAGGCCGTTTGTTCCCATGGGCGGGGCGAAGACGGGGAAGCCCTTGATCTTTTCAAAGAGAATGAGAAGGCCTGAGGAAAGGAGCATGGACGCGGTCGAGACGATCGCCTCGCGCTTTCCCAAAAAGAAGAAGGCGACGAAGAAGAGCGGCACGTTGAAGATGATGAGGAAATACCCCGAACTTAAGTGGGTGAGGTATTCGAGGAGGACGGAGAGACCGTTGATGCCGCCCGGGGCGAACTTGTTGGGCGTGACGAACATGTAGATCGCGAGCGCCCGCACGACCCCCGTGTAAAAGATCGCAAAGATGCTCGTCAGAATGATACGCTGATACTTTTCGCGGAACTTTTTCATTTCCATGTCTTCATACGCTCCATAAGCTCCATTCGGCCTTACATATCTTATCACACCGCCCGAAAAAAAGCAACGATGCAAGGGCCCCTTTACAAAAAAATTCCCGCCTCTTTTCGAAGCGGGGATGCTTTACTCTTCGCCGAGGGGCGGGAGGTCGGAGGGAAGGGTGACGCGCGCCTTTCCGTAGTTATAGAAGAGTTGCGTGGAAGAGATGTGCAGGGCGGGCTTTTGGGGCACCTCCGCTTCCTTGGGGAGGGGCGTGCGCGGGATGGGACGGATGCGGATGAGGATGCGGGGCATGCGGCCGTGGCGGGAAAGGCCCACTTCAAATGCGGGGAAACGATCGAAGAGCGTGGGGTCTTCCCGCTCGCGCATGGCATCTTCGCTCTCTTCGGGGGAGGTCGCTTCGAAGAGGAAGGCGCACGGCTTTCCGTCCTTGAACTTCAAGACTGCCTTCTCGGCCGTGACATCTCCGAGATCTGCGGGCGTTCCCGCGAGGAGCGAGGCGATGTACTCGTCCACTCCATTGGGCGAATTTGAAAGGGCAGTCGCGGACATGGTATAGCCATTTTCGCTCTCGCTATAGGAGAAGTCGGCATATTGGCCGCGGGCGAAATCGGGGGCACGGAAGGGAGCGAAGAACTCGGCGAACTGCTCGGAAGTGTATGTCTCCGCATCCCACTCCGTCCATTTGTCGCCATCGTCCGTGCGCGACCAGACGGTCCCCTCCTTAAGATCGGCATAGGACTGCATCTCGAAAGTGCTTTCCTCCCCGCCCTTTGCCGTCATCTTGGCGAAGGCCCGCTCGCCGTCATTGCAAAAATCAATGACTGTCTCGGACATGGTGCCCTCGTTTTCTCCCTCGGAGGCCTTGATGACGGCGTGCATGCAGTAATTTTCCTGCGATGCGAAGGCGTTCTCCCAGCCCTCCTTTTCCACCTTTTCCGACTTCAATGCGACGGGGTCCGTCTTGGCTGTAACATTCTCTCCCCCTCCGCATGCCGAAAAAAGGGTGCACACTGCGAGGATGGGGAGGACAAACATGATGCGTTTCATTCTGATCTCCTTTTCCCGCAGTATGCGTGAGAGATGCACAAATTATTCGAAAAAATCCGCCGACATGCGGCGGAAGATCTTCTTGCGAATTATTTTTCCCAGCGGAGGCGTTCGCCGCCGAGGATGTGGATGTGGAGGTGCGGAACGGACTGCCCCGCCTCCTCCCCCTGGTTCATGACAAGGCGGTACCCATTTTCGAGCCCCCACGAGGGTGCGAGCTCGCCGATCTTCTTCAGGGCCCTTCCGAGGAGGGCGGCGCGGGCGTCATCCAGCTCGGCGACCGTTTGGAAGTGCTCCTTCGGGATGCAGAGAAGGTGGATCTTCGTGAGCGGTTCGATGTCCTTGAATACCAAAATTTCCTCGTCTTCATACACCTTGCTCGAGGGGATCTCCCCCCTTGCGATCTTGCAAAATACACAATTATCCATGGCTTAAATCTCCTTAATAAGTTCGGCGCGGACGCCGTTTTCAACGATTTTTGTGAGCTCAACCTCGTACATGGTACCCTCCTTTGCGCTCTCGTTATACACACGGATGTAATTTTCGGTGTAGCCTCCGTCCTCCTCGAAGAGGGCTGAAAGCCTTCTTCCCAAGAAACGGGAGAGATACCTCTCCTCCGCGGACTTGGAAGCCGCGAGCATGCGGCCCATGCGCTCTTTTTTGACGGAGGCGGGAAGGTCCTTGAGCTTTGTCGCATTCGTCCCCTTCCGCATCGAGAAGGGAAAGGCATGCACGTGCGCAAAGCGGGCTTCCTCCACGATGGCAAGGGAGGATGCGAAGTCCTCCTCTTCCTCGGTCGGGAAGCCCACGATGATGTCCGTCGTGATGGCGGCATCTGGGAAGGCGGCGTAAATTTTTCTGCACGCGGCGAGGTATTCCTCGCGGGTATAGTGGCGGTTCATCGCCCGAAGGACGCGGTCGGAGCCGCTCTGAAGGGAGAGGTGGAAGTGCGGCATGACGTTCCCCGCCCTCCTCATCTTCTCCAAAAATTCGTCGGTCACCGCGCTCACCTCGAGGGAGCCGAGGCGGATGCGGGCGGGGACAATCCCGAGGGCCAGAAGAAGGTCGCCGAGGTCCTTTTCCCCGTCGCGGTAGGATGAAAGGTCGATGCCCGTGAGGACGATCTCGCGGGAAGGACTCGCCGTTGCCTCTTTGACGACGCTCTCTATGGAGCGGGAGCGGGACCTGCCGCGAAGGTAGGGAATGAGGCAGTAGGTGCAGAAGCGGTTGCAGCCGTCCTGCACGCGGAGATTCATGCGCGTGCGCGTCTGCTTGGGGGCGGGGAGTTCGCAAAAGGCGGTCTCCGCGCCGGAATCTTCTTCCACATCCTCCCCATCGAGAAAGGCGAGGACGCGGTCCTTGTGCATCGCCCCCGAAACATACACGACGCCCTCCTTGCCCGAAAAGGCCGCGGGGAAGTTCTGCGAGGCGCACCCGAAGACAAGGACTTTTGCGCTTCGGTTGAATTTGAGCATGCGGGCGACGGCCTGACGGGACTTTCTCTCCGCCTCCGCCGTCACTGCGCAGGTGTTGAGAAGGTAGATATCGGCATAGCCGAGTTCCCCCGTCGCCTCATATCCCCGCTCCTCGAGACCGCGCATGAGGGAGGCGCTCTCCGCCTCGTTCTGCTTGCACCCGAGGGTGAATACGCACGCCTTCATCCCAGTTCCCCCATGTGGTAGGCGACGATGGAAAGACAGGCGATCGCGGCCGTCTCGGCGCGGAGGATGCGCCTTCCGAGCGTGATGCCCTTGAAGCCCGCCGCCTTCGCGCGCTCGAATTCCTCCTCCGTGAAGCCCCCTTCGCTGCCCACCATGACCGCGCATGACCCCTCTATCTCGGACATGGTACCCTCGTTTTCCGTCAGGAATTCGCAGGCGAACAGCTTTGTCGCGTATCCCTTCGACGCCTCGAGCGCGGCGGAAAAGTTTTCGCAATATTCGACGGGCGGGGAAAAGGTGCGCAGGCACTGCTTGGCGGCCTCGCGGGAGACGCGGTTCAAGCGTTCGAGTTTGTTCTCATTCATATACGCCGAGCAGTAGCGGGAGGAAAAGACGACGATGCGGCTCGCCCCGAGTTCCACCGCTTTTTGCACGACAAGTTCGGTCTTATCGCCCTTGAGCGTGCCGATGAAGATGCAATAATTTCGCTTGGGTTCGCGGTCCGCCGCGCGCTCCCCCGTCACATGCAGAAGAAGGCTCCCCTTCTTTTCGCCCTCGACGATGGCCGCATACTCCTTGCCGCTGCCGTCGAGGAGGGTAATTTCGTCCCCGCACTTGAGGCGCAGAACGTTTTTGGCGTGGCGGTACTCCTCCCCCGAGAGGGTGACTTCCTCCGCGATCATTTCCACAAAAAAGCGTTTAGGTGCGGACATGGGTGCCCTCCTTCAGCACAAAGGCGTACCATTCGCCCCGATGCTCCTCGCGAAGCAGCAAAAGGCCGACGGCGGAAAAGGCCTCCTTTACCATCTCGCGGCGGCTCTCGATGATGCCCGAGAGGATGACCGTGCCGCCCCGTTTGAGATGGCGGGGAATGGCGGGCGCGAGGCGGACGAGGACTTCCCCCGTGATGTTGGCGAGGATGAGGTCGGCATCGAACTTCGCCCCCTCCGTGAGGTCGCTTTGCACGATCGTGAGCGCGTTTTCGACGCCGTTTCTTGCGGCGTTATGCCCGCTGCTCGCGACGGCCACGGGGTCGATGTCGGTGAGGAAGCACTTCCCCGCACCGAGCTTTGCGGCGGAGATGCCCAAAATCCCGCTCCCGCAGCCCACGTCGAGGACGGTGTCCCCCTTCTTTAAGAATTCCTGCATGAGGGTGACGCACATCGCCGTCGTCTCGTGTTCGCCCGTGCCGAAGGCCATGTTGGAGTCGAGGAGGACGATCTCCTCCCCCTCCTTCTTTTCATAGGCGATCCACTCGGGCACGACGACAATTTTGCCCAAATGGATGGGGCGGAAGTGCTTCTTCCAGACGTCTATCCAGTCGTCGCCGTCGATCTCTCTTCTCGTCTCCTCCAAGGTGCCGAAGTCGATCGCTCCCGCCGCACGGTCGCGGCAGGCGTAGATCTCTTGCATGATGGCGGGAATTTCCCCCTCGCGGGAGGGTTGCAGAAAGGCCTTGACGAGGGTCTCGGAAGGGACTTCTTTGAGGCTCTCGTCGAGATAGTCCCAAAAGACGCCGCTTCTCCCCTCCTGAAGGGCGACAACGTCGGCATGGTCGGAGACGGCAACGCCGCCCTCCGTGTAGTTCCAGAGGATATCTGCGACGAGTTCGCTCGCCTCGCTCGTCGTGCGGATGGTGAGTTCGATGTATTTCATACGAGTATTATAGAATGCGGGGAAAAAATTGTCAAGCCGCCCCCGCCGCCCGTCGCGGCCAAATTGCATTTTTCCCGTAAAAAACTCCCGTGAATTTCTCACGAGAGCTTTTTTGCATTGCATCCCGAAAGGGGATGTGAGCTTAAAGTTTTGTGACCGTGGCCACTTCATCCGTGAACGTGACGGAGTAGATCCCCGCCTCGAGCGCGCTGCCCGATTCGGCCTCTCCGTCCGTGACGATGCGCCACACGTCCTCTTTCACCGTGCAGTCGGTGATGTGAAGTTCGAGATAGCTCTCGTCTGCTTGTTTCGTCTCGAAGGTGAGGAGCGCATGGACATTTTTCTTCTCATCGACGAAGGCCTCGAAGCGATACGCGCCGTCCGCCGTGGAGAGATACTTGTGCGTACAAAGCTCGACGGTCATCGCCTTGACGAGTCCGCTATCATTGTAGGTGAAGCGCATGAGATATCCGACCTCACTGTCCTCGGAAGAGACAATGGCAACAAAGCCGTTGTGCGGATCGAAGAAGAAGCCATCGTCAACGATGAGTTCATCCTCATGGTAGAGGTCGACAAAGACAAGGTCGCCGCGGGTGTAGTCCGAACCGAATACGTTCTTCAAGTTGATCTGCGTCGTGACGAACTGCTCGATCTTCGCCGTATAGCCCCCTTCCGCCTCCATTTCCGAGAGGATGGTGACGAGGTAGAGAAGGTAGCAATCATATTCCCCGGATTTCGACTTGGTCTTATACCAGGAGATCGAATAGGAGAGCTTTCCGTCGCTGATCTCCACATAGTAGCGGTCACCAAAATTCTGGCTCGCGCCCTCCTCTACGCGCACCTCACTTCCCCGGAAGGAGAGAACATTGCCCTCGCTGTCGGAAAGGAAGTTGAAGAACCCGGAGGCGTACAGCTTGCCGCCCTCTTCCCAGCTTTCGATCTCGCCGTAAGAGGATGCGGGGCTGTTTGCAAGATAGTAATAGTCGTAGTCATAGAGGACTTCCACCGTGCTGCCCAAAACGATCGTCCCGGTGCCGTTCCTCTGATAGGTCGCAGTCGCATACAGACGGGTCTGCCCCTGCATGAGGTTGAGCGACGCACCAGTTGCGGTATAGGAGATGCGGAGTGTGTAGGTCGACCCATCCGAGACGGTGACCTCCGCCCCGTCGAGCACGCCGCCCTCTTCCGGCGTGAAGGTATAGGTCTTATTGTCCGTTGCGGTAAGGACGATCTCTCCGCCCTGATAGCGATAGAACATCCTGCCGTTCTCATCCTTGAGATCCTTCTCTTCAAGGGTGAGGAATTCCTCCGCATAGTAGTGCGGGCCGCTCTTGTTCGCCGTGAAGACGTGCACAGAAGTGCCGTCCGCATAGTAGAAGGCGTCGTTGCCGAGGTAGGAGCCCATGCCGTCCGCCTCGAGAATGACGGCGGAGAAGTCCTCTCCATAGTAGCCGCCGAGGAGGGTCTCGCCCGCGCCGTAGGCGAAGGTGTTCTTCTCAAGGTCGAGGAGAACGATGCCCGTGTAGGCCTCTGAAGTGACAAAGCAGACGGTGTCCGAGAGACGGTCGACCGTGAGCGGGCACGTCTTTCCAAGCCCGTCGAAATAGGTCCCGTCGCCATAACCCGTGAAGACGATCGCGTTCCATTCTGCATCGTGGAAGGCGAGCACGCCGCGCACATCCTGCAAGACGGCATAGATGTCGCTGACGCCGTCGATCGTCCCTTCGGCAAGACGGATGCGAATTTCTATCACACCGCTGTCTGAAGGGATCGAGAGGACGAAGCGGTTGGTATAGCCCGCCTCTGCGCGGTAGGTCGCCGTTGCGACGGGCGTCTCGCGGTTGCCCTTCAGATAGATGTTTGCATTGCCGTAGCCGTCGAGGGAAACCTCATATTCGATGGCATTGTAATTGTCGACGAAGATATAGGGCGTGATGCCGAACTCCGATCCCCTCCGCGTGAAGGTCCCGTTCTCATCGATATCGAAGAAGAAGATGTCTCCGCTTACCGCGACGAACTGCACCATGCTCTCGATGACGCTACTCCTCGCATACTGTCCGATGAAATGCTCGCCGTCGCCGTCGACGTAGTCGCCGTAGTAGCCGAAACCGTCGAGGGTGAGGGTGCCGTCCTTTTCGGACTCATACACGCCGTTGACCGCCGTATCGAAGGGAATGTAGACGTTCACGGAGACAAAGCCGCTGGAGACGGAGGTGATCATGCATTGGAAGGCACCGATGGGCGCATCGGGGCCTTTCGGGGTGAAGTCGTAGACCTTCATGCCGAGATCCGTCTCGTGGGAGAAGACGAGCGTCCCCTCTACCCATTGTCCGCGGTAGAGATACTCCGCCTTGCCCTTTCCGTCCGTCTTGAAGGTTTCGTTCTCCTCGGGCTGTCCCTTGACAAAGGCCTTGAGTGTGATGGGGCCGGGATCGAGAGGGATGAAGGTCCCGCCGCCGAGCTGGTTTTCCACCTCGAAGTAGAAGGAGCCCTCATAGCCCGAACCGATG
>CANRIO010000051.1 GCA_947630605.1 uncultured Clostridia bacterium | reverse complement strand
TCATCCCCTTTGCAAAGAACGGCGGCTGCCGCGACGGGGCAAAGGCGGTCGCAAAAATAACCTCCTTCGAGGGCAGCACGCCGATGGGAGAGATCGTCGAGGTACTGGGAGAAAGCGGGGAGCTTTTCAGCGAAGAGGCCGCCATCATCCGCTCACATGCGCTAAAGGAGAGCTTCCCCGAGGAAGTTCTCGCCGCGGCCGAACGGGCGGCAAGCCGAGGCGCAGAAGATTTCGGCGGAAGAGAGGATCTTCGCGGGGAGCTCATCATAACGGTGGACGGCGAGGATACGCGGGATATCGACGACGCCATCTCCGTCAAAAAGACGGGAGATATTTTTGAGCTCGGGGTGCACATCGCCGACGTCAGCTACTATGTCGGGCGAAACTCCCCTTTGGATCGGGAGGCGTTCTCCCGCGGGACGAGCGTCTATTTTCCCGACCGCGTCCTCCCCATGCTCCCGCCCGCGCTCTCGAACGGCATCTGCTCTTTGAATGAGGGCATGGACCGCCTCACCCTCTCCTGTATCATGAAGATCGACGGAGAAGGAAGGGTGCTCGACAAAAAAATTCTTCCCTCCGTCATCCGCTCCCGGCACCGCATGACCTATACGGAGATCATGCAGCTGTATTTGAGAAGGGCGGAGACCGTTCAAAAATATCCCGATCTCCTTCCCTTCGTGGATAGGGCCATGGGGCTCACGAACATCCTCAAGGAGGCGAGAAAAAGACGGGGCGGGCTCTCCCTCGATACAAAGGAAGTTAAAATTCTATACGACAAGGGCAAGATCTCCCTCCCCGATGAGGGGCGCACCCTCGCACATGAGATGATCGAATGCTTCATGGTGCTCGCAAACGAGAGCGTCTCTGAGCTCATGGAAAAGATGGACGCCCCCTTTGTCTACCGCGTACACGAGAAACCTTCCGCGGAGAAGGCGTCGTCCTTTAAGGAGTTCCTCGACGGGATCGGCGTTCCCGCAAAATTTCATGCGGAAAATGTCAAGCCCGAAGACTATCAGAAAATTTTAGACGCACTCGAGGGTTTGCCCCTCCTTCCCATCGTCAACAGGGTGATGCTTCGCTCCATGATGAAGGCGCGCTATTCCCCCGAAAACATCGGGCATTTCGGGCTCGCCTCAAAGAGCTATTGCCACTTCACCTCCCCCATCCGCCGCTATCCCGATCTCTGCATCCACCGCATCATCAAGGGAATGCTCAAAGACGGCCTTGCGACGAGGGCGCAATATAAGAGCTTCGTCAAGGAGGCCTCCGTGCAGTCCTCCGTCTGCGAACGCAATGCGCAGGAGGCAGAGCGCGATGCGGACGACCTCTATATCGCAGAATTTATGCGGGATAAGGTCGGCGAGGAGTACGACGCCGTCCTTTCGGGCGTGACGGGCTTCGGGCTGTTTGCGGAGCTCAAAAACGGCGTGGAGGGGTTCATCCCCCTCGAAACGCTCCCCTACGACCGCTATGAATACGAGGAAGAGCACTTCCTCCTTACGGGAAATAAACACAGCTATCATCTCGGACAGGCCGTGAAGATCAAAGTCGCACAGGCGGACCTCTCTTCGCGGCGGGTACAATTTGTCCTCATCTGAAAGGGGAGAGTATATGAAAATCATTGCAGTCAACAAATCCGCCTCCTTCGAATATTTCATTCAGGAGAAGTACGAGGCGGGCATCGCGCTCGAGGGCGCGGAAGTGAAGTCCCTCCGTGCGGGGAAGGCCTCTCTCGGCGAGAGCTTCTGCGAGGTGCGCGGCGGCGAGATCTTCCTCAAGAACATGCACATCGCCATCTATGACAAGAGCGGTGCCTTTTCCACGCGCGATGCGAGGAGGGACAGAAAGCTCCTTCTGCACCGCATCGAGATCTCCAAGATCGTAGGCAAGGTCAATGAGAGAGGGTTCGCCCTCGTTCCCCTCAAGGTCTACTTCAAGGACGCCCTCGTGAAGGTGGAGATCGCCCTCTGCAAGGGCAAACACACCTACGACAAAAAACAGGCCCTAAAGGAGCGCGACCAAAAGCGGGATATGGACCGCGCCGCCAAGGAGGAAATGTGAGAAAGGAGTTTATCAAACCTGATTTTTCGCACAGCATCGTCTCTCTGACGGCGACGATGGCAGAGCATTTGGGACTTCCTACGGAGAAGCCCCTTCTTCCTGTCTTAAAAGAGGAGCTTCGGAAGGATTATAAAAATATCGTGTTCCTCATTTTGGATGCCTTCGGCGTCCATCCGATGGAGGTCAATTTGCCCGAGGAGAGCTTCCTCCGGAGAAATATGCATGATGTTCTGACCACCGTCTTCCCCTCCACGACGGCGTGCGCGACGACCAGCTTTCTCACGGGGAAATATCCGATGGAACACGGCTGGCTCGGGTGGAGCCTTTACTTTGAGGAGATCGGAAAGAGCGTGGACCTCTTCCCCGAGACGGAATCTTCCACCCGCATTCCCGTCGAGAAGGGATTTGTGAAGAGAAAGCTGCCCGTCGTCCCCTTCTATAAGGGGGTGAAGGGATGCACGGCGAGCGCGGTCGTCCCCGCCTATTGGGACGGCGACGATGAAAACCGCTATGTGTGGGGAGATTTCGAGGACATGCTCTCCATCATCGGGAACATCTGCAAAAAAGACGGGAGGCAGTTTATCTACGCCTACTTCGACGAACCCGACGCCACCATGCACCGCTTCGGCGTGACTTCCATGGAGGCAAAGACGCTCATCGGGAAGCTCGATGAGGGTTTGGAGAGGCTCTTCTGTGGCCTTAAAGACACCCTTCTTATCATCTCCGCCGACCATGGACAGGTCGACATCGGCGAGAATATCGAGCTCTATCGGGACGAGGAGCTTTTCTCTATGCTCACGTGGCCGCCCTATCTCGACTCCCGCGCAACGGCATTCAGTATAAAGGAGGGCTGCAAGGAGCAGTTCAAAACATACTTCAAGGAAAAGTACGGGCAGGACTTTGAACTCGTTCCGTCGGAGGAATTTGTGCAAGAGAACTTCTTCGGAGAGATTTCGGGAGAACATGCCGCCCTTCTCGGGGACTTCATCGCCGTAGCGAAGACGGACAAGGTCATGCTCCACCATGCCCTCTCCCATCATTTCAAGGGCCATCATGCCTCCCTCACCCCGGGCGAAATGCTCGTCCCGCTCATATTTGCCGGGAAGAGGTAATGTTGCTTTTGTAGGGGTCTCCTCCGCCGCGATAGAGTCGTACTTCGCCTTCGGCTCGTGCGCCACTATCGTGTCGTCGAGATGAGGAGAAAGAGGCATGACGCGGGGCGCCACACCCCCTGTCCCCTCATCAGTCACGCAGAGCAATACAGCATGACGTGCGGAAGGCTTATGTCGAGATGGGCGGAAATTTGTTGACAATTATAACCGTTGTCCGTTATAATAGGAATAACGTTTTTACTTTCGGAGAAATACGGGATGGTCCTTCAGGTTTTTTCCGCTTCCCATATTCTGGTCTTGCTCGTATCGGCGGGGCTTATCTTTGCGGTCTACTTTCCCCTTCGCCATGCATTGGAGGTGACAAAGCGCAACGTTATCATCCTTCTCATGGCTCTCAACATCCTTCAGCACTTTTTCAAGCACATCATCTATCCGCACATCTTCTCGCGGGGACTGCATCTCGACAACACTGCCTACAATATCTGCGCCTTCCTCATCCTCTTTTCTCCCCTCTTCCACTTCGGGAAAAGCAGAAGTGCACGCCAATTCATCGCATATGTGGGAACGATCGCGGGTGCGGTCGCCCTCATCGTCCCCTTCTGGTTCTTCGGGAAAAATATCTTCGCACCCAATGTCATCTCGGAATTTATCCGCTTTTATACCTGTCATGAACTTCTCTTTATCACCTCTCTTCTCCCCGTGCTCTGGAAGAGAACAGAGTTTTGCCATCGGGACGGTTGGAAGTTCGGGCTGTACTTTATCGGCATGCTCGCCTTTATTCTGCTCAACAATACGATCGTTCTGCTCATGACGGATAGAGGAGCCGCTTCCGATCTCTATCAGAGCCTCATGTCCGCCAATGCCGCGGGGCTCATGGGACCGCCCTCCAACAATTCCCCCTTCAACGCCCTCATCGCCGCGGTGGAAGTGCTCTCCCCCTCGATCTTTCTCGGAGGCGCGGGAAGGGTCTGTACCCCCATTTTGTGGTATGCCATTCCCCTCTACTACGGCATCACGTTCATCGCCTTTATCCTTGGCGCCATCTTCGACAGAAAGAATTTCGTCGCAGATTTCCGTGCAGTCTTTTTACATAAAGGCACCCCGCCCGAACGCAAAAAATTGCCTGTCCCTTATAAGCGGAAGCGGACAGGTGCGGAAAAACTTTCCTTTTCATTATGAGATCATTATCCTGTAATTGTGAAATATTTATCCTGTAATTTCGATATAATTTTATAAAAGTAATTCAACGGAGAGATCATGCCGTCCAGCAAGGAATATTTGAATTTCATTTTGGAGCAATTATCCGAATTAGAGGACATCACCTACAAGCCTATGATGGGTGAATTTCTGATCTACTATCGCGGCAAACTTGTCGGTGGTATCTACGATAATAGATTGCTCGTAAAACCCGTGAGATCTGCAATCGCATATTTGCCCCAAGCAGAGTATTCCCTGCCGTATGAGGGTGCAAAGGAAATGCTCAATGTGGACAATGTGGACGATAAGGTTTATTTGACAGGATTAATTGAGGCCATGTATGATGACCTGCCGATGCCGAAGATGAAAAAGAGGTAAATTTCCATTTAGAGAAATATAAAAGGCGAGGGCTGTTTGTCCTCGCTTTTACAATAAAAAAGAACGCAAGCTGAAATGGTTCAACTTACGTCCCACTTGGTATGAAACGAATTTTGATAAGATCTCTTCCGACCGTTCAATCCCAATCCTTCATGAGGCCGAGATAGGCTTTCGCCGACCTTTTGACCGCCTCGATGAACTCTTCGGTATCCTCTGCTCGCAGAAGGCGCTTTTTTGTATAGCCGATCCGCTTGGGGAAAATCGGCTTTCCCTTCTTGCTATAACACAATTTCCCGCATGTGAACAGCTCGTTTTTCTCGATGCGTTTGATGAGTGCTTCCTGTTTCGGGATATACGCTTCCTTCATTCCATGGCAGAGAATACGCGCCTTAAACTTCCCGTCGAGACAGTCGCGACTCCGAATTTCAAGATAGGGAACGAATTCGTCTCCCTTGTAGAATGCACCCAAAACGACATACGGATAACGCTTTGCCCGCCATGCTTTGAACTGCACGTTTTCCCCCTCGAATTCTTTTTCCATGCGAGGGATCGCCGTTTTTTCAAAGAAGGCGAGCCAGGCGAGAAGGTCGATCGTCGTATCGTTTTTTTGGGGTTTCTCCGTCGAAGAAAGCGCCTCTCCCCTTGCGAGGATGTGTTCGATATACATCCGCACGATGGGATCAGATGAACCCGCAAAGGGTTTCAAAAAATCGCAAATCTCGTCGAACTCGAAATACTTCCACCCCGCATCCTCGACCCTCTTGATTTCATCTTGATACAGTATCCCGGGCTTATAATAGATTTTACAGACGGTATGCCCTCTTGTCTTCTCCGAGGAATCGATATGGCCGTTATAGTCCGTCAACTGGTTGTGCTCCGACGAATCTGTCTTGTCCTCGATAAAGAGTGCGTACTTCTTGCCGCCGTCTGTTTCAAACCAAACGGAGACATCGATCTTGTGCCACTGCGCCCGTGTCCTAAGAGAAATAATTTTCTCGTCCGGTGCAAGCCCGCAAAATTTTCCGAGGAGTGCGTAGGCGGCGGGGGCGACCTCTTCGTCATCGTAGTTATTGAATAGCCACAGGAGGAATGCATCTTGCGAAAGTTCCTTCGTGGCGAAGCTGAATAAGTTTCTTCTTTCGCTTTCAGTCATGGTGCTCTCCTTTTCTATTTTATCATGTCACTTGTCAAATAATAAATTTCCTCGTCCGTCCAACCCACAGTGCCTTTATATATAGTTTGATGAATGGTCGCCTCGTGGGCGAATCCGCAGCTTATTACCGTTTTTTGAGAGGCGGTATTCATTGACGAAATGCGGGCGCGGATCGCGTTCAAACGAACGGCTTTTCTCCCGTAAACGCCAAGTTGCACCGTTTCCACGGGCTCGTAAAGTTTTCCGTGCAAGACAATTTGGGTAAGCGCTTCGACGGCTTCCTTGCAGTACCCCTTCCTTCTCTCCTCCCGGAAAAGATAGTATTCCAGTAGCCCCGTCGAACTCTCTTTTTTGATGCTGAGCCCGATGTAGCCGAGAAGTTTTCGGTCGGCCTTGTGCTCGATTGCAAAATAGGTGCTCCTTCTCAAAGACAAAGTAAATTCCCGTATATTTTTGTTCGTGGGTTTCTGTCCCGTGAAAAACTCAAAATCCCCCTCGCGCTTGAAATGTTCAGCAAAAATTTTTTGATCTTTCCCTTCGATCGGCCGTAAAACAAGGCGTTCCGTTTCGATCGGCGGGTTGACATTTGCCTCACTCGGCATCCAAACCGCCTTCAAAGCCTCCGTGATGAATGTGTATTCTTCCTTGGGAAAATCACCTTTGCAGAATTGTGTTTTAGGTGAATAATAGTTCAAAATCATATTCCAAAGCGCGAGCCGAGAGCGATCGCCCGCTTGGAAGAGCGCCTTGAAACACAGTATGCCCTCTTGATACTCTTTGGGTCTGTACTTCTTATCGTAAGCCGATATTCCGAAATGAACATAACGGGGGCAATCATCGGGATGATCTGCATACAATCCTTCCCTCAAATATTCGATTGCTTCACCATCGATCTGTTCCCTTGCCTTATAAAAATTCTTCATATTGGTCCTCTTATAAAATCGCTATTTTTGATATTTTTTCGCGGCGGACAGGAAATTTCTTCTGATGCGTTCCCGCAGTTCGGAGGGCGACAAAACTTCGACGGCGTTCGCGTACTGCATCGCCCAATATTCCATGGCGTCGAGGCTCGCCCGCACGCATACAAGATATTTCTCCCCGCTCGACTCTATGGCGATGTCTTTCCCAAACCAATCGATAACCTGATCGATCGCCCAACCGTCTACCAAAAATTCAACGGGCTTCAATTCGTCCGAAAACATATACGGCATGGATGAAGAAAACCGCCTGTAATCGATGCCGTTTTCAAACCCTTTCACCGAGCGGATGGGCGTGAGCGGCTCCTCCGTCTCTTCGATATCGGTGATGCGGTCGAGGCGAAAATAACGCACATGTTGCCATTTCTCCTCAAACGCCATGAGGAAATACCGCTGGTTGTGCAAGATCATCTGATAGGGACTTGCAACGTGCCGTGCCGAGCGGTGCAACTTTTTATCCGCGCCGTATTTGTTGTAGGCGAACTTTATTTTGCGGCCCCTCTCGATGGCCTCGTCGATGATTTCGATATTATAGAACACGGCTTGATTTTCCGTCTTGTTCCATTCATGAACGGAATAGATGTTCTTGACGTGACGGCGAAAATACTTGTTGGAGAGGCTGCAAAGTTTTCCGATGAGCGCCTTGGACTGCGACGGAGAAATGTGCGAACTCGAAAGAACGCTGTCAATGAGAAGCCGAAGCTCCGAATCGTCGAACGTCCGCTCTGCGAGATAGGTGCCGCGCTGCGTCGTGACGATGTCAAAGCCCGCCTCTTTCAGAAGGGACACATTGCGCCCGACCGCCTTACGCTCGACGGTGAGGCCGTATTCCCTCTGCAAGAGCAGAAGAATGTCGTCGTAGACGAGCATATGCTCACTGTCGCTGTAATCGAAGAGAATTTGCAGAATGCGCAAAAGGGCAAGTTTCTTTGATTCCAAACTTTCCATGGCTTTATTATAACACAATGCGACATGTTCGGCAAGACCCTATCAACGGGCAACGCGCGCCCTATTTGCGCCTTGCAAGCCTGCAATAGGCAAGCGTTCCCAAAATGATTGCAAGTTTGCGCTCCTTCTTTGCCCGTATATCGCTTTTCAATTGCTTGTTGTATGCTTCGTCGCGTTCGATCTGCTCTTTGTAATGGCTGTCGATCTTCCCGAGAACACGTTTCATCTTATCCCTCCGTATCTGTATGAAAATTCCGCTTCCTTCCTCGTGTGCCTTCAGCATAGCCGAAATGCTATCCCATAATTGGGATAGTGCCATCGAATGCCAAACAAAAAGGAAAGGACTTTGCCTTTCCTTTTTTGTTTGGTGCACCGAGACAATTATAATCCGAACACGAAAGCTCGTCAAGGCTGACCGTTTGCGTTCCGTTTTTGTAGT
>CANRIO010000050.1 GCA_947630605.1 uncultured Clostridia bacterium | reverse complement strand
GTACCGGGAGCGCAAGGCCCTCAAGGTCCAGCCGGGCCGCTAGGTGTGACGGGCGAAGCAGGTCCCACGGGCGCAGTAGGCCCTCAAGGCCCCACAGGACCGCAAGGTGTGACGGGCGAACAGGGTCCTCAAGGGGAAGCAGGTCCCACGGGCGCGGACGGCGTGACGCCCGCGATCTCGCTCGGGGAGACGGTCACCGTCGGTCCCGATACGCCCGCTTCCGTTGCGCAGTCGGGAACGACTGAGGCGCCCGTCTTTACCTTCACCATCCCCCGCGGTGCGACGGGGGAACAGGGCCCCGCAGGTCCCCAGGGTCCCGCGGGCACGCCCGCCGTCATTACCCCGGCTGCGGCGGTCGATGACGTCGAAGAGACGCCCACGCCCGAAGAGGTCGGCACCACGCTCAACGCCCTTCTTGCCAGCCTTCGTGCGGCAGGCTTCCTTGCAAACAGCTGAGAAAGTTCTGCCCGCCGAAGTTCTCCTTGGAAGAGTACTTTGCAAATCGCAGAAAGTGCGCCGTTCACGGGAATTTTTCCGTGAACGGTTTTCATTTTGCCCCGCCTGTGGTATAATACTTACAAATCGATACATATCGGAGCAAGACATGAAGCAAAAGAAAGGGACACAAGCGCCCTCCGAAGAGCGCATTCAAAGGACCGCATGGCATGCAAAGTCCGTCGAAGAGACCCTGTGTGCTCTCCAGACTTCGCGGGAGGGCCTTACCGCGGAGGAGGCCGAACGCCGCCGCGGGCAGTACGGGAAAAACGTCCTCAATGCGCGCAAACCCAAAACCATCTGGAGAATGCTATGGGAGCAGATCAAGGACGTTATGGTCGTAATTCTTCTCATCGCGGCCGTCATCTCCATCGTCTTTGAGGACTACGCCGAGGCCGCGGTCATCTTCGTCATCGTCATCATCGACGCCGTCATCGGCATCGTTCAGGAGAAGAAAGCGGCGGACGCACTCGCCTCGCTGAGCAGTTTGAGCGCACCTACCGCCCGCGTTCTCAGGGACGGAAAGGAGTGCGTTCTCCCCGCCGAAGAACTCGTCCCCGGGGATGTCGTCATTTTGGCGGACGGCTGCGTCATCCCCGCCGACCTGCGCCTTCTCGAAGAGGCGAACCTGAGCGTGCAGGAATCCGCCCTCACGGGGGAGAGCGTTCCCGTCGAAAAGGACGCTCCCACCATCCTTCAAGAGGACGCCCCCTTGGGCGACCGCGTCAACATGGCGTACTCTTCCTCCGTCTCCGTGAACGGAACGGGCGTCGGCGTCGTCGTCGAGACGGGCATGCGGACGGAAGTGGGCTCCATCGCGGGCCTTCTCGACGGCACGGACGAACTTCAGACCCCCATGAAGCGCAAGCTCAACCACGTGGGGAAGGTGCTCTCCGTCGTCGGCGTCGTCATCGCCCTCGTGATGCTCGGCATCTCGTACCTGCGCGTCACCGATTGGAGCGTGAAGAGCAATTGGCAGCTTCCGCTCCTCACCGCCATCTCTCTCGCGATCTCGGTGATCCCCGAGGGCCTTCCCGCGACGGCGACCGTCGTCATGGCGCTCGGCGTCCGTCGCATGGCCAAGCAGCAGGCCCTCGTGAGGAGCCTCCCCGCCGTCGAGACGCTGGGCTCCGCGACAGTCGTCTGCTGCGACAAGACGGGCACGCTCACCTTGAATAAGATGACCGTCACGCGGTTTGCGACCGCGGAGGAGGAAAACAGCCTCGCCGTCACCGATGGCGTTACGCCTACGAGGGAGGCCCTGCTCCTCTGCGCCGCCCTCTGCAACGACGCCGCCCGCACGGCGGAGAAGGGGGTGCTCGGCGATCCCACCGAGGGCGCGCTCATCGACCTTGCCGAAAAATTCGGCCTCGATCAGGGGGAGCTCAAAGAGAAGTATCCCCGCCTATTCGAACAGCCCTTCGACTCCGACAGAAAGCGCATGTCCGTCGTCGTAGACGATAAAGGGGCATACCATGTCTGGACCAAGGGCGCAATCGACGAACTTCTGCCCCACTGCACTTCCATCATGACGGACGAAGGGGCAAGGCCGCTTACAGAGGAGATGAGGGCGAAATTTTTGCGCCTTGCGGAGGAGGCCTCGGAGGAAGCTCTGCGCGTCCTCGGCTATGCGACCCGCGGGATAGATTTCATCCCCAAGGAGGGGGACGACGTCGAAGAGGGGCTCACCTTCATCGGCATCACCTGCATGATCGACCCGCCCCGCCGGGAGGTCATCGGCGCGGTGGAGAGCTGCCACAGGGCGGGCATCCGCGTCGTGATGATCACGGGAGATCACAAGACGACGGCCGTCGCCATTGCGCGCGAACTCAAAATTTACCGCGAGGGGGACACCGCGCTCACGGGCGCGGAGCTTGCCGCCCTCTCGGATGAGGAACTCGACAGGGTGGTGGGAACGACTTCCGTCTACGCCCGCGTCTCGCCCTCGGATAAACTCCGCATCGTGCGCTCTCTGCAGCGCGTGGGGGAGGTCGCCGCGATGACGGGGGACGGCGTGAACGATTCGCCCGCCTTAAAGGCCGCCGATATCGGCGTTGCGATGGGCGCGGGGACGGACGTTGCAAAGGACGCCTCGGATATCGTTCTGCTCGACAACAACTTCACCACCATCGAGAGCGCGGTGCGCGAGGGCAGAAGGGTGTATGCCAACATCCAGAAGGTCATCCAATACCTTCTCGCGGGGAACATCGCCGAGATCATGGTGCTCTTCATTGCGACGCTCTTCAACCTGCCCGCGCCCATTCTCGCAGTGCATGTGCTCATTATCAACCTCGTGACGGACACCCTGCCCGCCTTGGGGCTCGGCGTCGACCCCGCCGCAAGGGATGTGATGGAGCGGCCGCCCGTAAAGTCGGGAACGCTCTTCGAAAGGGGGCTCATCCTCCGCGTCCTTCTGCACGGGACGGTCATCAGCGCCATCTCGCTCGGGGCGTACTTCATCGGCTACTTTGGCTATCACAGCACCGCGGTCGCGATGACGATGTGCTTCATGGTGCTTGCGGGCTCACAGCTCGTGCACAGCGCGAACCAGCGCTCCAACACGCAGTCGGCCTTTGCCCGCGGGAACGGCCACAACCCCGTCCTCGCGCTCGCCATCGGCGTCTCCGCCCTCGTGATGATCTTCATGCTCTTCGTGCCCGTCGTGAACACCTTCTTCAACTTCATCTATCTGAGCTTAGAGCAGTACCTCATCTGCATCGCCCTCCTCACGGTGCCGCTGCTCGTCGGAGAACTCTCCAAGTGCTTCATCCGCCTCTATCTGAGGAAGGGGAAGAGGGCGTAAACTTTCCCAAAAAACACTTCCGCCGCCTGCGCTTTCTTTCGCGCCGGCGGCGGTTTTCATTTAGTTTAGATTCCTTTTTTCTCAAACTCGGTCATGGGAATACTTAAATATAATATCCAATCTTTCTTTGGAAAGCCCATAAGGTCGGTTTGAACGCATGCATATTGTTCTAAAAGCATTTGTATTGAGACGAGGAACTTGTTCCAATGCTTATCATTCGGTAATAAATGTTTTAGACATATAAGCGTAGCATAGAGCCGCAGAGAACTTATTCCCCTTGAAGTGTATTGCTTAAAAAGAATGGGGGATATCGTAGAATTATTATTTTATATTCTGCCGTAATGAGCGCAGGAGTTTCTTACATATGACAGATGCTCAAACCAGCTTTCCAGAAAAGGATAGGCAATGCCATATTGCTTGCCGATTGCTTTTTTGTCTTCGTTCTTCATGTTCTTAAAAAACTTTGAAAGCATTCCGAAACTGCAAAGCTCAACAACCGCATAGAACGGAAGATCGCCGCCTTCGTAGTTTTCCCGGAAATTTTTAACAAATGCGGATTTGCTGTTGCGTTCGATTTCCGTCTCAAGATCGGCAAGAAATTTTTTGTGATAAATCGGATTTCTGAAATTCGAACTGTCCTTATAACCGAAGACGCCATATTTGCAGGATAAATAATTCGCAAGACGGCATCTTAAATTCACTTCGACTTTTTCAAATCCGAAAAGATCATGTGTCTCAATCTTGCATTGAAAAGGTAAAGTCCCTTTATTTGGTTGAAAGTGACCCCGTCATGATATTTTGAATTCTTCTCTTTTAATCCGTAACCAAAGGCTTTGATAAGACGGAAATAAGATACGTCATTCAAAAATTGTTTTGCAGCTTCCCGATCTTCAATAATAAGTCCAAGTTCTTCCAAGTTAGAGAGTTGCTCTTCAACACTTAAAGGCGGTTGATGTTTTTTTAACATTTCTCTTTTGTCCTTAAATTAAATGACCTCGCGTGGTACGCATTGTTAAGAGGCGTGCGAGGTTCTGTTGATAACAGTATATGCAAATCATCTAATTTTGTCAACGTTTTTTGAATAAATTTTTCAAAAAAATTAACAGCTGCTATTTTTGTATATCATCTTTCAGACATGGTATGCCCGTTTGATGTCTGGAGCTTCAATCCTTATATCCCGCCAGCAGCTTTTCGGCCTCGTGTTTTACCCGTTCGCGGAGCTCCTTGGGGGCAAGGACGGTGAGCCCCGCACCCACGGAGAGAATGGTGCCGATGAGCGATTCGTCGTCGGGCAGGGTCACGTCGGCATAGAACTTTCCGCCCTCCTCGCGCACGTTTTCGATGCCCAGCCACTCTTCGGCGAAGGGGAGGGTCTCGGGGGCGATCTCAAAGCGTGCCTCCACGTCGTTTTCGCCGTCCCGCCAGAAGGAGAGGGGAATGCTCTCCTTCTCGAAGGGAAGCTTTTCAAACCTTTCCCCCGTCCTCACGATCGAGCGCATACGCCCGACCTTGAAGGTGCGGAAATCCCCCCTCAGCCTGCAGTAGGCATACAGATACCAGATGCGCTGTTTATAGATGAGTAGGTGGGGAAGGACCACCCGCCGCGTGCGCTCTCCCGTTCGTGCGGTGTAGTCGATCTCGATGGCCTCGCACTCCGCCGTCGCCTGTTCCACCAAAGAGAGCTTCTCGGAGAACTTCCGCTCATCCCCCCAGGTGCCGCTGTCCACGAGGATATTGCCCGAAACGCCCCCCTCGATCCTCTCGGACTTGAGCTGGGCGGTGACCTTCTCGAGGGCGCTCTTCAAGGCGGGGTCATTCGACTCGGAGAGCATGGCCTGCAGGGCGTCCACCGTGCGGCCGTATTCCTCCTTCGTCATGAAGCCCTTGGGAAGTTTGTAGGCGTCCGAGATATAGATGCCGCCATTTGCACCGCGGGCGATGTCCACGGGAATGCCCGCCACGATTAGCTCCTCCACATAGCGGTAGATGGAGCGCGTCGAGCACTCGTACTTCTTGGCGAGCTCGCCCGCCGAGACCTTGCGCTTTGCAAGGAGGGTGAACAGGATCCCGATCATGATCTGGTATTTCATCTTGTCCTCTTTTGTCCGCCGCCTTCTTCACAATAAAAAAAAGCGTTCAAACATTTTTTTATAATTTCAAAAAAATTTTATCATACCTGACAGGCATATGTCAACTATTCTGCCATATAATAAGGGCATGAAAGATGTTTGTCCCGAAAAGAAGATCGCAGAATTCGAAGAAGAGAAGAGGGCCCTCCGCAACGAGCAGCTGCGCGCCCGCTTCATGCTGCACCAAAGTTTCGAGGACATGCTCGAGGGCCTTGCCTCCCTCCGCGGGCTGAATGCCGTGGAGCGGGAGAGAGCGAAAAAAGTCGTGAGGGCACGAAGCCCACTTCCCGCATAATTTTTTGCAAGTTATCTATTTTATTTGACAAATTTTCCCGCTTACGTTATAATGGGACTCATGAAAAAGCAATCCCCCAAGACCTACTTTTCGTATTACCCTTTTTGATGGGATCTTTTCGCGTAAAGGTCGGGATGGAAGCGGTTTACGCGGACGTTGCGTGAACCGATTTTTTCAACTTAAGGAGCAGAAAATGGCAAACGTAATGGACACCCTGCGCGCGCGGGGATTTATCAAACAGACCGTCTATGAGGAGGAACTCTACGAGCTGTTGGGGCGGGAGAGCACGCGCTTCTACACGGGCTTCGATCCGACGGCGGACAGTTTGCATGTGGGGCACTTCATGCAGCTGATCGCCATGAAGCACATGCAGGATGCGGGGCACACGCCCATCATCCTCATCGGCGGCGGCACCGCGATGGTGGGAGACCCCACGGGCAGGACGGACATGCGCTCCATGATGACGAAGGAGACCATTGCCTACCATGTGGAGTGCTTCAAAAAGCAGATGAGCAAATTCCTTCGCTTCGAAGGAGAGAATGCCGCCATCATCGTCAACAACGCCGATTGGCTTTTGAATTTGAATTATATCGACTTTCTGCGCGACATCGGGGCGAATTTCTCCGTCAACAAGATGCTCACGGCGGAGTGCTTCAAGGCGCGCATGGAGCGGGGCCTAAGTTTCCTCGAATTCAATTATATGCTCATGCAGGCGTATGACTTCCTCGTTTTGAACCAAAAGTACGGCTGCTCGCTCGAGCTGGGCGGCGACGACCAGTGGAGCAACATCTTAGCGGGTGCCGACCTCATCAGGAGAAAAGAACATAAACCCGCCTATGCGATGACCTTCCGGCTCCTGACGACGAGCGAGGGCAAGAAGATGGGCAAGACGCAGAAGGGCGCCATCTGGCTGGACGAGAACAAGACTTCGCCCTACGAATTCTATCAATATTGGCGCAACACGAATGACGCTGACGTGGAGACCTGCCTCAAACTTCTGACATTTTTGCCCCTCGAAGAGATCGGGGAGCTCTGCAGATATCAGGACGAGCGCATAAACCTCGCAAAGGAGAGGCTCGCCTTCGAACTCACCAAGATGGTCCATGGAATTGAGAAGGCGGAAAAGGCGCAGTCGGAGGCAAAGGGG
Organism: uncultured Clostridia bacterium; assembly: GCA_947630605.1. GTDB lineage: Bacteria > Bacillota > Clostridia > Christensenellales > Borkfalkiaceae > Gallimonas. The sequence continues at coordinate 1,894 of CANRIO010000050.1, read as the reverse complement.
GCGTTCGCAGGCGAGGGCGAGATGCCCGAAAAAGCCATCTCCTCCGCAAAGACCGTCCTCGAGGCCCTTGTGGAGACGGGGCTCTGTAAGTCCAACGGCGAGGCGAGAAGGCTCGTCGAGCAGGGCGGCGTCTCCCTCGACGGCGAAAAGGTGACGGATTTCAACGCGCCCCTTCCCGAAGGGAGCTTCATCCTCTTCAAGGGGAAGAAGGTGCGCATCAAGGTCGTGAGGGCGTGAAGGAGTATCGCGGCGTCCTCGGGGGGACGGAGTACGAATATACCGTCGAGCGCTCCCGCTTTATCGCCTATGCGCAAAGAGTCGTGGGCGAGGAGGAAGCGCGGGCGGCAATTGCCCGCATCCGGGATGCACATCCCTTTGCGACGCACGTCTGCTACGGCTTTATTTCCGACAGCGATGGAAATGTGCAGCGCTTCTCGGACGACGGCGAGCCGCAGGGGACGGCGGGCATTCCCATTCTGAATGTTCTCAAGTCGGCAAAGCTCTGCGAGACGCTCCTCTGCGTCGTCCGCTACTTCGGCGGGATCAAGCTCGGTGCGGGCGGACTTGTGCGGGCCTACTCTTCGGCGGCCGCCGAGGCGGTGCGCCGATCGGAGGTACGCTGCTTTTCCCCCTGCAGGGAGATGACCGCCATCGCAAACTATCCCGAAGTGGGCGCGCTTCTGAAGTTTTTAGAGGCGCATTCCACGCCGCCCATATCCTCTTCCTTCGGCGAAAAGGCGGAGATCCGCTTTGTCGTCAAGAGCGCGGAAAAGGAGAAACTGCGCCTATCGCTCATCGACGCCTTGAACGGAAAGGTGCAGCTCTTTGAAGGGGAAGAAAGGTTCTATCCCTTCCCGTGCGACGAATGATCTCTCTATGAAAAAATGCGGGGTTTTCCCCGCTTTTTCTTTGCATTTCTTTTATTTCGATAAATATCAAAATAACCGACTGTGCGAAATAAACCAATTATTTCGATAAATATCTAAATAACAATTTCGCGCATAACGCGCGGGTGAGCGGGCATAGGATAGCCTTATGAAATACCCCTCCCGCCGACGCAAAAAGGCCAAGAGAATTTTCATTGCGATATTCATTCTCGCCCTTTTGATCGTCCTCGCCGTCCTCTTCCATTTGAACGCGACGAGGGTATTAAAGTCGGTCGCCGAGGCGGACATGCGCTCCATCACCACGGTCGCCGTCAACGACGCCATCTACTACACCCTCTCGGACGAAGTGCGCTACGAGGACCTCATTTCCGTCAAGAGAGGGGAGAGCGGGGAGATCCTTGCCATCACTTCGGACGCGCTCAAGATCAACCGCATTGCACGTGACGCGGCGTATATGTCCCAGCAAAATCTGCAGACGATGTCGGAGGGCGGGGTGGAAGTGCCCCTCGGGGCATTCTTCGGCGTCGAGGCGTGGGCGGGCTTCGGCCCGAAGATCCGCATGAAGATCATCCCCATTTCCAACGTCTCCTGCCGCTTCGTCTCCAAATTCGAGGAGGCGGGCATCAACCAGACGAAGCACTCCGTCTACCTCGAGATCGTCGCGGACATCTCCATCATCATGCCGTCGGGCTCGAGCAACTTCGCGAGCCTCACAGAAGTCCTCATCTGCGAGAGCGTCCTCGTAGGTAAGATCCCCGAGACCTTCCTGCAGGCCGATCTCTTCGGCGGGGGCTACAGCCTCTCCCCGCCCGCGGGGTGAGCATCCAGCCTCTCCTTGATGAGGCGGACGATGGTCTGCGTCCCGCTCGAAATGTCGCAATTTTTCAGATTTTCGCCGAGGGCGGCGTCATTGAAGGCGGCAAAGAGTACTTCCGCAAGGCGGGAAAGCTCCTCCCCGAGCGCGGAAGAGTACTCCTTTGTCACCGCTTTGGGGCTTAATCCGTGCG
>CANRIO010000049.1 GCA_947630605.1 uncultured Clostridia bacterium | reverse complement strand
CGTAGATGGCGGTCGGGCCGTCTGCGCCGCCGATGATGGCGATGGCCGCTGCCTCCGAGCCCGAGAAGCCGATGAGAATGGCGCCGAAGAGGGCGACAAAGATGCCGAGCTGGGCCCCCGCTCCGATGAGCATGCTCTTCGGGTTTGCGATGAGCGGGCCGAAGTCGGTCATCGCGCCGATGCCGAGGAAGATGAGCGGCGGGTAGATGACCTTATCCACGCCGTAGTAGAGGTACGACAGAAGCCCTCTGTTCTGTACGGCGTCGTAGGTCTGTTCGACTCCCTCGGGGTAAGTTCCCCAAAGAACGCTCTCCGCACCGGGAAGGTTGATGAGGAACATCCCGAATGCGATGGGAAGAAGAAGCATGGGCTCATACTTTTTCACGATCGCGAGGAAGAAGAGCACGAGGGATACGGCCAGCATCACATAGTTCTGCCAGCCCCCCTGCGAAAGCCCCATCGAACCCCACAGATTGGAGAAAATATCACCCACGTTGAGTGCGATCAAACTGCTTTGCATACCTCTCTCCAATCATCCGATGACGGCAAGGATGGCGTCCGATTCGACGTTCGCGCCCTTTGTGACATTGAATGTAACTACCCCGTCGCAGGGGGCGGTGATGTCGTTGTCCATCTTCATCGCTTCGAGCACGAGGATGGGCTGGTCCTTCTTCACGGGGGTGCCGTTTGCGACCAGGAGATTTTTGATGAGCCCGGGGAAGGGCGAGAGCACCTTGGTGCCCTTTCCGACCGCTGCGGGTTTCTTTTCGGGGGCTGCGGGGGCAGTGGATTCTACGGCGACGGGAGAAGCGGTCACCCCAACCTCCTCGACGCCGACTTCATATTGCTTTCCGTCGACTGTGATGATAAAATTACGCATAATGGTCACTCCTTATACCCTTTATAATCTTTTGATGCGCCGAACGACAAAGTCGCATTTTGCCGTCTCTCCTTCCGTATACACTGCGATGGCGGCAGTGATGGCGGCGACGACCTCGGGCGGGATGCCCGCCTCTGCTTCGGGAAGGCCCTGTGCCTCCGCGGGCGGGGCCGCCTTCGGCTTTGTACTTTTTTTCTCGTTCGTCTTCTTCATGATCTTGCCGATGAGCGTGAAGATCAGAACGAGGAGAATGATGCCGACAAAGACGAACAGCAGCCCGAATAAGGCATAGAATGCCGCCGAGCCGAGTTCCATCTTAAATCCGTCGAATAGCAAGAGTGCGTCTTTCATGCTTTCACCTTATGAGCGTCTGAAGGGACGCAATGAGATATTGCTTCAAGAACTGCGGTTCCACGATGTCGTCGAGATAGCCGCCCCTCGCCGCATGGAAGGGATCGGCGTTTTCCTCGGCATACACCTTTTGCAGCTTCTCGGCATCCTTTCCGCCGAATTCGATCTCCGCGCCCTTCTCCTCATCAAAGAGGGAGATGCGGGCATTGGCGAGCGCGAAGGTATAGTCGAAGCCCGCGCTCTTTGCCGCAAAGAGAGAATATCCGAGCCCCACGGCCCTGTTCCAGACGACGGCGATCTTGCCCGTTTCCACATTCCCGAGGGCGAGGAGATATTCGCCGATGTCCCGAAGAAGGGTGCTGTTTGCGACGGTCAAGTTCTCTTCGACGCCCGCGCAGTCGACAAACAGGACGAGCGGAAGGTCATGATCGGAAGCAAACTGCGCAAAGGAGGAAATTTTCCTGAGCGTTCCCCCGTTGATATGCACATCATTTAAGATGACGGCCGCGACGGCGATGCCGCCGAGTCGGCCGAGCAGGGTCCTGACCTCTCTGTGGCCGTTTCCGCCGAGTTCGACCGCACCCTCGAGGAGGCCTTCCATCCCCTCCGCCGTGACGCTTTGGTTGAGCGCGGGAGCGGGCTCGTTGAGCTCTGCGGGGGTGAGGGCAAGGCCGACAAGGTCGGAGATGCGAAGGATGCAGGAGGCTGCCTCGCGCATGTCTTTCACTTGGACGGCGGGAAGATTTGTATTGGATAACGCATCATATCCCCCCCCTTCTGAAGCCTTGAGATTTTTGCCCGCCTTCGCGGAGAGCACGAAGGGAGAAGTGGGACAGAGCGCGGCGTCCTTTTGGAAGAGAACGACGTCGCAAAGGGATGCGAGGACGGCGGAGGAGCCGTACACCTCCCCGTCGACGATCGCAAATTGCAAGACGAAGCCCTTGAGCTCTGCGGCCTTCTTCAAAAGAGCTGAGATGCCTTCGAGGACGTTCACCCCCTCTCCCACGCGCACGCCGTGCGAATGAAGGAGATAGATGACGGGGGTCGCATTTTTTTCTGCGGCGCAGAGCGTCTTTACGATCTTCTCGCAATTGGCCTTGGACAGTCCGCCGAAGGAAACTTCGAAGTTCTGTGCGACCAAATAGTAGCCATAGCCGCCGACGGTGCAATAGCCCGTCACGACGCCTTCGCCCGGGGCCTCTTCCCCGAACAGTTCATCTTTGGAATAGCTGAAGGCGGAAAGCTCGACAAAGCTCCCCTCGTCGACGAGAGATGCGATCTCCGCCCGCACATCCGACCCCGCTTTCTTCAAATTGTTTTTCCTCTCGCGGAGCAATGTGATCCGATCCATAGTTACCTCACTGAAACCGAAAAAATTCCAATTTCTACCGCATACCATTATACTCAAATTTTCACGAAAAGCAAGGACATTCGAATATTTTCTTTGAAAATATATCCAACCGGCCGAAACTTTGCCGAATTTTCATAAAAAATCGGCACGTTGGAGCGGAGAGCTCTCGTGCCGTAAAGGTTTTGTATGCTCTATTCCTTCGGGGGAACTTCTTTCCCGGACGCATCCTCCCCCTCTCTTTTGACCCCCTTGGAGATGATGGCGCCGTCGGGGCCGACGACTTCCATCGTGAATTCGTCCCTTTCCGTCTTCTCTTTGACGCGCGTCTCGCGGTGGAATTTTTTCTCGAACCAGCCGAGGATGGCGTCCGACTTTTTGTAGAGAAAGACAAAGAGTATGATGACGAGTACAAGGAGGATGCCCCAGATCATCAGCCCCCACCACGTGTTGAAGGGAATGAGAGTGATGGAGTAGCTCGTCGTAAAGATGGCGAGAACGCGGGACACGGCGATGACGGCGAGGAAGAAGACGAGGGACATCGATGACATTCCCGCGACAAAGCACAGAACGTCGTCGGGAAAGACGGGTAGAAGGAACATGGCCGAAAGGAGCAGTTTGTCCTTCCCCTTGATCTTTTTGAGCCACTTCTCCAAAGTCTCCTTGCCGATGAGCCACGAGACGACGCGGATGCCCGCATACCGTCCGATGAGAAAGGCGACAAGGGAGCCGATGACGATGCCGAGAAGGCTCAGAAGGCTGCCGATGAGCGGGCCGAAGAGTGCGGCGCCCGCGACGACGGTGACCGTGCTCGGGATGGGAAGCAGGACGACCTGCAAAAATTGCAGAAGGACAAAGATGATATACATCCACCAGCCCGATTTGCGGAGAAAATCTTCGAGCAGTTCCTCATCCCGCATGATGTCGAAAAATCCCGTGCGGATGAGGATATAGGCGGTGACGGCAAAAAAGACGGCCATCACATAGAGGGTGATGCAAAATTTGTAGACGACCTGTTTTTTGAGGAAATAGGAGATATAATCGGTGACAAGCACCGCGCCGTTGAGAACGCTTCCGCCGATGACGGCGAGAAGATAGTAGACGGGCTTTAAGCTACCACGATAAAAATTGAGAGAAAGTAGTAAAAAGACCTCCGTCACAGCGGCGGCCAGGGCGATCCCCAAGATGTGTATGACCCGCCAAAGCGTGGCGCGGTTGTGCTTTTCTTCCCTCTCCATGCGTTTCTTCTATATTATACATCATCTTCCGCACTTTTATTTGCGGAAGGCGTCTCCGTTTCGGCCGGAGCAGGCACGGGCTTTGGAATGGCGGCACGGGCGAGGGCATCGCAGCGGTTGTTGAGCTCGTCGTCCGCATGCCCCTTTACCTTGCAGAAGGTGACCTTGTGCACCCTCGTCAAGGATAAGAGCCGCCTCCAGAGATCGTCGTTTTGCACGGGTTTTTTGTCAGCCTTTCTCCAGCCCGTCTTTTCCCAGCCATACACCCAGCCCTCCTCGAAGGCATTCACCGTATAGGCGGAATCACTGTAGACGGTCACGGCGCAGGGATATTTGAGGCGTTCGAGCCCCGCGATGACGGCGAGAAGTTCCATGCGGTTGTTGGTCGTCTCCTCTTCGCCGCCCGAGAGCTCGAGCCTATGCTCGCCGTAGATGAGGACACAGCCCCATCCGCCCGCGCCCGGATTGCCCGAACACGCGCCGTCGGTATAGAGGATGACTTGTTTCAGATTTTCCACATGGGACATTTTAACAAACCTGCCGCAAAAAGTCAAGAGATTGGGGAAAGGGGTGAATCAAGAATTAAGAATTAAGGAACGCCCCCCCTCCCACGGAGGAGCAAGCGGACTTACGTTTTAGGGAATGCTTCGGGGATTGGCTCGCGTGGACTGCGTAATTGCAATTTGGCTACTTCGTGCCGACCTTCGATAAATAATAGAAGCCGCGGTCGGGGCAGCATGACGCGGTAACCACCGCCACCCTCATCTCGAACGAAGTGAGGAGATCCCTATCAATTCAAAATTTAATTTATGAATTCTTATTTCTGCGAATTTTTGGCAAAATAATCCTCGCGGAGGATGCCGCGCTGGACAATATCGACGCGCTCCCCCGTGGAGAGAAGGCGGAAATAGCTTCTCCTCGTCCCTTCATATTGCAGGCCGCACTTTTCCATGACACGGGAAGAGCCGATGTTCTTCGCCGCATGCGTCCCGTCGATGCGATAGAACCCCACTTCCTCAAAACAGTAACGCAAAACTTCGGAGAGAGCCTCTGTCATGATGCCCTTCCCCCACCATGCCTTGCCCATGCAGTAGCCGAGTTCGCCCATCTCCTGATAATCGTCCGCATGCATGACGATGATATCCCCGATGAGGACATTGCCCTCTTTGAGGACGATCGCCCAATGATAGACGGCGAGAGAGGCATATTCTTCCTCCCATGTCTTGAGGAGGGCGCGCGTGACGGAAATATCGCCGTGGGGCGTCCACGTAAGAAACTTGGTGACTTCGGGATCGCTCATCCAATTTGCGAACGCCTCTTCTGCGTCGCTCTGTTTCCACGGACGCAACACAAGGCGCGCCGTTTCCAAAACTTTTGTGCCTCTATGTTCCATAATATCCCTCCTTACTTTTTAAATCAAAAAACCTGCATAAGCCTATCAAAAAAACCTGCATAAAGCAGGTTTTTTTATAGGGGAGACGCGACTTTCTCCCCAAAAAATCCGCAAAACAGTCTGTGTACTTATTGAATTTCTTTTCGCAGCGGCTTTTTTCGGGGGCCCCCAATCCCTTTCGATCCGCGCCTGACCCTATCAAAAAGCAACCCGCTGTGCGGGTTGCTTTTTGGCAGGGGAGACGCGACTCGAACACGCAACAGACGGTTTTGGAGACCGTTGCTCTACCATTGAACTACTCCCCTATTTCCATAAATATTATAGCGCGTTCCCTCTCGTTCGTCAAGACTTTTCTATGAGATTTCAGAAAATATCTTCCCGCTTCATAGGCCCAATTTTTTGAGAGCGTCCCTTGCCGCCGCAAAAAGTTCCTCTTTGCTACCGTCATTTTTGACGAGGACGAATTTTCCCTCATCCTCCTTCGGATAGGGGCCCTGCGCACGCATCCGCGCCTTAACCTCCTCGGCGGACAGCCCGTCGCGGGCGGCGACGGCACGAATTCTCGCATCTTCCTCTCTCGTGACGATGAGGACCGCATCGAAGAGTTTCTCATACCCCCCCTCGAAGAGAAGCGGAACTTCCGCAAAGGAAACTTTTTCCCCCTCCATTTTTCTCAAGAGTTCGTCCATGATGCGGGGGTGGGAATAGGCATTGAGTTTTTTTAAGGCCTCTTTGTCGGAGAAGACGAGCTTTGCGATGAGCTCCTTTCTCGGGGTGCCCTCTTCGGCGCATGCGGGAAAAAGGGCGGCAAGCCCTGTAAGGTAGCCTTTGTCCTTCCACAAATTATCGGATATTTCGTCGCACGAGAAGACGGGATAGCCGAGATCACGCACGATTGCGCAAAACTGCGTCTTGCCGCTCCCGATGCCGCCCGTCACGGCGATCTTCTTACTTTGCATCATACCAGCTCTTCCCCATGGAAACTTCGGCGATGAGGGGAACGTCGAGCGAGATCGCTCCCTCCATCTCCTCTTTGAGAACGGTTGCGGCGCGCTCGGCCTCCTCCTCGGGGGCATCGAGCACGAGTTCGTCATGCACCTGAAGGACCATCTTTGTGCGAAGGCCCTCCTCTTCGAGCCGTTTTGCGACGCGGAGCATGGCGATCTTGATGATGTCCGCCGCACTCCCCTGCAGGGGCATGTTCATCGCTGCCCGCTCCCCGAATGCGCGGAGGTTGAAATTGGAGGATTTGAGCTCGGGGATATAGCGTTTGCGGCCGAGCACGGTCGTCACATAGCCGTTCTCCTTCGCCCGCTGCACATTTCCGTCCATATACGCCTTGACCTCGGGATGCAGTTCGAAGTATCTGTCGATGAAGCTCTGCGCCTCGGAGGCTGGGCAACCTAAATCCTTTGCGAGGCCGAAGGCACTCATGCCGTAGATGATGCCGAAATTGACGACCTTCGCCCGCCTCCGCATGGAGGGGGTGACTTCGGCAAGGCCGACGCCGAACACCCTTGCCGCCGTCGAGGCGTGGATGTCCTCCCCCCTTTGATAGGAGGCGACAAGCGACTTACATCCCGAGAAATGCGCAAGGAGACGGAGCTCGATCTGCGAATAGTCCGCGTCGATGAGGATATTTCCCTCGCGGGCGATGAAGAGCTTCCTCAGTTCCTTCCCCTCCTCGGTGCGCACGGGGATATTCTGGAGATTGGGGTTCGCGCTCGAGAGCCTCCCCGTCGTCGTGGCGGTCTGGTTGTAGGTCGTATGCACGATGCCGCCCGAGGCGAGCGGACGGATGCCGTCGATATAGGTGGAACGGAGCTTTTGCAGCTCTCTGTAGCGAAGGATGAGGCGGACGATCTCGTTATCCTCGGCGAGCTTTTCAAGCACGTCCGCATTGGTGGAATAGCCCCCCTTTTGCATCTTCTTCGCGCCCCTCGGCGAAAGGCCGAGTTTCCCAAAGAGGACTTCGGAGAGCTGGAAGGTGGAATTGAGGTTGAATTCCTCTCCCGCAAGCGCGAAGATGCGCTCCGAAAGGGCGTTCTGCTCACATTGGAACTTGTCCGAAAAGGACGGGAATTTGTCGAGATCGACGCGCACGCCCGTCTTTTCCATGTCGAAAAGGACATCTTCGAGGGGAAGTTCGAGCTCGCGGTAGAGCTTCTCCTCCTCCGACCCCGAAAGCGCGGAGAGGCATTCTTCGAAGGAGAAAGAAAGTGCCTGTGCACAGCAAGTATCGCTCAGGGCATGTTCGGCCGCGAGCTCCTTGGCGGCAGGCGCCTTCCCGCCCGAATTTTCGAGATAGCAAAGAAGGGTAAAGTCCTCGCAAGCGGAGGGCCGCACTTCCACCCCGATCTCCCGAAGGGTGTGGGCGAGGGATTTTGCATCATACACGATGGCGCGCTTTTCGCCCGTAAAGAGCATTTCGAAGAGCGGCTTGAGATCGGCAAGAAAGAAGCCAGGGCTCAAGAAGTTCTCCCGCAGCGGGAGGATGAAGTTTGTCCCGTCAAAGAAGAGATAGACGGCCTCCTTTTCGATGAGAAGGGAGAAGCTCTTCGCCCTGTCGGCACGGGGAAGGAAGGCGGCAAGATCGGCGATCTCCACGCATTCGGCTGCCTGCGATGTGGGCCGCGCTGTGGCAAAATACTCTGAGCCGAGAAGAGAGCGGAATTCGAGCTTTGCAAAAAAGGTGCGGGCCTCCTCGGGGAAAGGCAGGAAAAAAGCGCACTCTCCGAGCGTCGTTTCGAGCGGAACGGCGGTATCGATCGTGGCAAGATATTTGGAGAAATAGGCCTGCTCTCTCCCCTCTTTTAATTTATCGTGGAGGGAGCCCTTGATCTCCTCGAGGTGGGCATAGACGCTGTCGAGGTCGCCGTAGGTCTGCAAAAGCGACATGGCGCTCTTCGGCCCCACGCCGCGGACGCCGGGGATGTTGTCGGAATTGTCCCCCATGAGGGCCTTCTCCTCGATGATCTGCATGGGATAGAGGCCGACCTTTGCATAGAAGTTTTCCTTCGTGAGACGGTCGAGATCGCTCACGCCGCGCTTTGTAAAGCAGACGTCGACGTTCTCTTTGACGAGCTGATATGCGTCGCGGTCCCCCGTATAAATGAGGACATGGACGCCGTCGAATTTGCGGGAGAGCGTGCCGATGAGATCGTCTGCTTCGAACCCCGCGAGTTCCACCGTGCAGATATTCATCGCATGCAGAAGGTCTTTGAGAACGGGGACTTGCACGCGAAGCTCGTCGGGCATCGGCTTTCTCGTCCCCTTGTAATCCTGATATTTGAGATGGCGGAAGGTGGGCGCATGCACGTCGAAGGCGACCGCCATGTATTGCGGCTTCTCCTCCTCCGCGATCTTGAGAAGGAGTTTCACAAAGCCGAAAATGCCGTTTGTGGGCAGGCCGTCCTTCGTGGAAAAAACGCCCATCGCATAGAAAGCGCGGTTCAGAAGGCTGTTGCCATCGATGAGAACAAGTTTATCCATATGTCTATTTTATCATGACGGCGATTTTTTTGCAAGAATATCCGGAAAATCGCTTGATTTTTCTCATGACTTTCGATATACTTTTAGTGTTCGCCGGTGTGGTGGAATTGGCAGACGCGCTGGACTCAAAATCCTGTGGTAGAAATACCGTATCGGTTCGACCCCG
>CANRIO010000048.1 GCA_947630605.1 uncultured Clostridia bacterium | reverse complement strand
CCCCACCGTACCCAAAGGAAGTTCTATGGCGATGCCCGTGTGCACGAACACCGTCTCCCCCGCTTGCACCTCGTAATCGCCGCATGCGTAGAGATCCGCACCCGCCGCGCTCGGCGAGCCGTAGACGGGCAACTTTGCATTCTCGTTCAGTTTTTTCACGTTGACTTTCATGGAAATCTCTCCGTCGCTTGTATCCCCCCTATCTTACCATATTGCCTCATATATTGCAAGCGAAAGTTGCGCGAACATTGAAAAGCCTTCCCCCATCCATGGGGGAAGGTGTCGCCGTCGGCGACGAATGAGGAAATGCCCTACCCCTCCGAGAGGGGGAGGGTGGCGAACGTAGTGAGACAGGTGGGGTTTTCCATGTTCAACCCCCACCACCGCCTACGGCGGAGCCGCCCCCTTCAAGGGGGGGCAGCTCTAACCCCCATTAGTCACCTGCGGCGTTTCTCTTAATGGAAACGCTTACCCACGGACATGGTGCATACCTCGACGGTCACATGAATCATTCAAAACAATTCGTCAAGCAGAAGATAATATCCGATCTTTTCCCGATCGGGCGCAAAGCCGAGTGCGTCAAACAGCCTATCGGGATGAACGGGCGCCCACTTCCCGCCGAATTTTCCGCCGAAATTGTCGCGAAGGCTTCGCCAAAGAAGGGCGATATCCCACCACTTCTCCGCTGCGCCGCCAAACCCGAGATCGACGAGCCCCGCAAGGGTGTAGCCGTTGAGCAAAATATTCGGCAGACAAAAATCGCCGTGCGAGAAGACTGGTTCCTCCTCTTTGGGCCTCCTTTTTTGCAGCCAATCGAGAAGGCGGGCGGGCGTGGAAAATTCCTGCCATGTCTGCGGCTCCGTGTTTCCGATGTCCACCTGACCGCTCCGAACGCGCTGTTCCGCCAATGAAAGTCGGCTTTCCAAAGTGCATTCGGAAAGCCCCGCAACATCGACCGACCACATGCGTTTGAGGATCCCTGCAAGGGCGAAGATGAGCTCTTCGGGATGCGTTCGGTACTGCGGGGCACACGCCATTTCGCCCTTGACGCGCGTGGTCAAGAGGTAGATCTTCTCGCCCTCGCATTCGCAACCGATAACCTCGGGAACGGGAAGTTTTCCGCAGAGAAATCGAAGAACAGCGACCTCGTTCATGCTTTCCTCATTCTTTGGGGAAATTTTGAGCACAAGATCGTCGGATAGAAGGACGGCGGATGAGGACTGCCCGATCTTATCCGGGTAAAAAGTTCTCTCCCCCACCTCGGCCGCGATTTTCGGGGGAAGATCAAGATTTTTCATCTCCCCTATCCTATCACACCGCCCCATATTTTGCAAGCGAAAAGTTGAAGAGATGAAGCGCGTCACTTTGAGCCGCAGATGGTGGTAGGCGTCATTCTGAGGTACAGATGGTGGTAGGCGTCATTCTGAGCCGATAAATAGTAATGAGAACGTAAAAGCAACTCTCCGAAGAATCCCCTTTTACGAAGTCCAATAATATGGTCATGTTTCGACAAGCTCAACATGACGCAATCAAAACAGTCGGACTTCGTAATTCGGGATGCTTCGAGGATGGGCCGCCGTGGACTGCGTATAGCCCTATCGGCTCAGCATGACGCGGTTAACGGTGCGCGGGACAGGATGACGCGGAAATCACTTTACACTATATAAAATTTCGTTATAGGTGGGGAAAGGCCAGAAGGCGGTGGAGCAGAGGGGCTCCATGGCGTCGGCGACGGCGCGCAGGGCACCCATGTCCGCGATAATGACGTCTGAAACGGCTTTTGCCCCCTCTTTTGCGCCCTCGGGAAGGGAGGAAAGGTCTTTCTCCAACTTTTCCGCCGCCCGCATGAGGGCTTCATTTTGCTCCGCGAGCGTTTTTGCCACCACCATGTCCGCATCCGAGGGCAAATTCTCATTCAAAATGCGCTTTTCTTCTATCACCTGCAGGAGCTCTTCGAGATAGCGATTTACGGCGGGAAAGATCTGCCGCCGCGCCATTTTCAACATCGTACGCGCCTCGATGGAGACCGTCTTTATGTAGTTTTCGAGCATGATATTCGCGCGGGCGACGACCTCTTTTTCGCTATACACCCCCTGCCGCACGAAGACGGCGATATTTTCGCGCTTGAAAAATTCCAATGCGGCCTCGGCCGTCGTCTTCAGGTTGAGAAGCCCCCTCCGCGCCGCCTCCTTCTCCCAATCGGGGCCGTAGCCGTTGAAGTTGAAGATGATGCGGGAATGTTCTTTGAGGAGCTTTTCGGTATATTCCCTGCACGCGAGGCCGAAGTCCTTCGCCCCGGCAAGCGCATCCACCGCTTCCGAAAAAGCCTGTGCGACGATGGTATTGAGGACGATATTGGGGTCGGCGACGGAGGCGGAAGAGCCGAGCATGCGTAGCTCGAATTTATTGCCCGTGAAGGCGAAGGGCGAGGTGCGGTTCCGATCGGTCGTATCGATGGGGAAGATGGGCGAAGAAGGCACGCCGATCGACCCCGGGACGGGCTTTTTCGGCACATATGCCCCGCCTTTGACGATGCTCTCCACGAGTGCGCCGAGCTGGTCGCCAAGGTAGACGGAGAGGATCGCGGGGGGCGCCTCGTCCCCGCCGAGGCGGTGGTCATTGCCCGCGGAGGCAACGCTCGCACGAAGAATGCCCTGATAGCGGTCGACGGCGGCGATGACGCAGGCGAGGATGAGGAGAAAACACGGCCTTCCTTCGGGGTGCTCCCCGGGGTCGAGAAGGTTGATCCCCGTGTCCGTCGTGAGCGAGAAGTTGTTGTGCTTGCCCGACCCGTTCACCCCCTCGAAGGGCTTCTCATGGAGAAGGCAGACAAGGCCGTGCCTTCCCGCGACCTTTTGCATCAGCTCCATCGTGAGCTGGTTCTGATCGACGGCGATGTTTGTCGTCGCATAGACGGGGGCGAGCTCATGCTGGGCGGGGGCGACCTCGTTGTGCTTGGTCTTGGCAAAGATCCCCAAGCTCCAGAGTGCCTCGTCGAGGTCGTGCATATAGGCGGAAATGCGCGTCTTGAGGCTGGAAAAATAGTGGTCCTCGAGCTCCTGTCCCCGCGTTGCCCTTGCGCCGAAGAGCGTCCTCCCTGTGAGCAAGAGGTCCTCCCGCCGCGAAAAGACTTTCTCATCGATGAGGAAGTATTCCTGTTCGGGGCCGACCGTCGTCGTCACCTTCCCGCATTCTATCCCGAAGAGGCGCAGAAGCCTTTTTGCCTGTGTGTCAAGGGCGGCCATCGACTTCAAAAGCGGGGCCTTTTTGTCCAAAGTCTCCCCCGTGTAGGAGACGAAGACGGTGGGAATGCAGAGCGTCCCATCCTTGACAAAGGCGGGCGAAGTAGGGTCCCACGCCGTATAGCCGCGGGCGGCCGAGGTCGCGCGCGTTCCCCCCGAGGGGAAGGAGGAGGCGTCGGGCTCGCCGACGATGAGGTCCCTTCCCGTAAGCTGCAAAATTGCCCTCTCTCCATCGGGAGAGAGGAAACTGTCGTGCTTTTCCGCCGTCAGCCCTGTGAGGGGCTGAAACCAGTGGGTGTAGTGCGTGGCACCCTTTGCGAGGGCAAACTCCTTCATCGCGTTCGCAACAATGTCCGCAATGGCGGGGTCGAAGGGCGCAACGCCGTCGATTGTGCGGCGAAGGGAAAGATAGACCTCCTTGGGAAGGGTCTTTTGCATCACGCTGTCGCTGAAAACATCGGAGCCGAAATTTTCGGTCAAACTCATGCCATCCCCCTGCGGGAAGAATTTGAATACGCTCTATTATATGGTTTTCTTGCAAGAAGCGTCCATTTCAAGAATAAGGTGATGCTTCAACTGCGTTACTTCGTGCCGAAAGTCGGCACTCGTGCCGACCTTCGATAAATAATAGAAGCCGCGGTCGGGGCAGCATGACGAATTTAGAATGGTACACTGTTTATCAAAGTCACTGTTTTCATCCTCGGGATGCTTCGGGGATAAGCCGCCGTGGACTTCGTAATTGCCCCATCGGCTCAGCATGACGCGGTCCCGCTTCCTCATTCCGAGCCCGCGGAGCGGGCGAGGGAATCCCTACGTAAGCGATAAGGCCTCATGGGTCTGTAGGGGTCTCCTCCGTCACGATAGGTGCGTACTTCGCCTTCGGCTCGTGCGCCACTATCGTGTCGTCGAGATGAGGAAAAGGGCATGACGCGGTTCATTCCCTCGGACTTCGTATCAAGGGATGCTTCGGGGGATGGGGTCTCTCGGACATGGTATGGGCAATTCACCTCAGCATGACGCGAGGCGCCCCTCCCCTACCCCACTCGGGGAAGCCTTTTTATTCCTCGAAGAAGTCCTCGCGGCGGAGGTGGAGGCGGAGCTTCTCGAGGGCCTTCTTTTCGATGCGGGAGACGTAGGAGCGGGAAATTTTAAGCTTCTTTGCGACCTCCCTCTGGGCGAGAGGCACGCCGCCCGTGAGCGCGTACCTCAGGCAGATGATCTCCGTCTCACGCTCGGAGAGCACGGCCTTTATCGCCTGCAAGAACTTCTCCTGCATCAGACTCTGCTCGACGCCGGCGAACACCTTTTCCTCCTTTTCGAAGAGGAGGTCCATGAGAGTGAGCTCGTTCCCGTCCTTGTCCTCGCCGACGGGATCCGAGAGGAGCACCGCGCTCTTGTGTTTCTTCCCCGCGCGGATGAGCATCAAAATTTCATTCTCGATACAGCGGGCGGTGTAAGTCGCGAGGCGGGTACCATGTCCGACTTCGTAGGTGTTGATGGCCTTTATAAGGCCTATGGAGCCGACGGAGATCATGTCGTCCGTCTCCGCCGCGCCCGTGTACTTTTTCACGATGTGGGCGACGAGGCGCATGTTGTGGCGGATGAGCTTATCCCGTGCATTCTTGTCCCCCGCCTTCGCCCTTCTCAAACACTCTTCCTCCTCCTCTTTGGAGAGGGGTTTCGGGTAGGAACTTCCGTCATCGAATGCCCCCGTAAAAAAGAAAAGCCGTGCGAGGACGGCATACAACATCTCTATCATCCCATTCACCTCTTTTTCCTATCCTATGATATGAAAAAGAGGTTTTGTCCTATGAACGAAAACGCCGCCCGCCGTGAGAACCCACGGCGGGCGGCTGCAAATGTTTCCCTTTTACTTGTTTTCCTCTTTGATTTGAATATGCACTTCGTCGAGTTGTTTCTTCTCGACAACGGAGGGAGCGTTCATCATGAGGTCGCGGGCCTTCGCATTCATCGGGAAGGGAATGACCTCGCGGATGTTCTGCGTATCGCAGATGAGCATCACCATCCTGTCCACCCCGGGGGCGACGCCCGCGTGCGGCGGTGCGCCGTATTCAAATGCCTGATAGAGGGCGGGGAACTTCTTCACGACGTCCTCCTTCCCGAGCCCCACGAGGGAGAAGGCCTTCAGCATGATCTCGGGGTCGTGATTTCTCACCGCTCCCGAGGAGAGCTCCACGCCGTTGCAGACGATGTCATATTGATAGGCAAGCACCTCCAAAGGGTCCTTTTCTTCCAGGGCCTTGAGACCGCCCTGCGGCATGGAGAAGGGATTGTGGCAGAACTCCAGCTCGCCGCTCTCCTCGCCGATCTCGTACATGGGGAAGTCCACGATCCAGCAGAAGCGGTAGACATTCTTCTCGCAAAGGTCCAGCCCCTGCCCGAGCATGGTGCGAAGGATGCCCGCCCGCTTTTGGGCGACGCCCAACTTCTCGTCCGCAACGAGGGCGATGAGGGCGTCCTTTTCAACGCCAAGCCTCTCCTTCCATGCGGCGGCGTTCTCGGCGACGAATTTCGCCATTCCGCCCGCGGGGAGACCGTTTTCGTCGAGCTTGAACCAATACATGGTGCCGCCCTCCGTCTTCACCTTGAAGTCCTCGGCGGTCTTGTCCAGCCATTTTCTGGGAGCGTTTACGCCGGGAACGGCGATCGCCTTGACAAATTTGCCCGCGAGAGCTTCGAAGCCACACCCATGTCCGAGGTCGGACACATCTTTTATGATAAGCGGGTTGCGAAGGTCGGGCTTATCCGAGCCGTACGTCTCGAGCGCGTCGCGGTAGGCGATGCGGCGGAACGGAGGCTTGTCCGCCTCCCATCCCGAATACTTTGCAAAGACGGGCGGAAGCACCCTCTCGAGGACGGCAAAGACATCCTCCTGCGTCGCGTACGCCATCTCGATGTCGAGTTGATAGAACTCGCCGGGGGAGCGGTCGGCGCGGGCGTCCTCATCGCGGAAGCAGGGCGCGATCTGGAAATATCTGTCGAACCCCGAACACATCAAAAGCTGTTTATACTGCTGCGGAGCCTGCGGAAGGGCATAAAACTGCCCCGGGTAGATGCGGCTGGGCACGATGTAGTCGCGTGCGCCCTCGGGAGAGGAACTCGTGAGGATGGGCGTCGTGATCTCCAAAAAGCCCTCCTCCGTCATGAGGCGGCGAAGGTCGGCGACGATCTTCGAGCGCAGGACGATCTTGTCGCGCACGGCGGGGTTACGGAGATCGAGGAAACGGTAGCGCAGGCGTGCGTCCTCCCCCGCCTCGGTGGAGTGCGAGATTTCGAAGGGAAGGGCGGGAACGGAGCGTTTACCCAAGACCTCCACCCTCTCGGGCAAAATCTCGATGAGCCCTGTGGGAAGTTTCTCGTTGGGAGCGGAGCGGAGCGCGACCACGCCCTCCACCTGCACGGTGGACTCGGTGGGGATCTCGCGGAAGGCGGAGAGCATGGGCTCTTCCGAGCAGACGACCTGCGTCACCCCATAGAAATCGCGCAGGACCGCAAAGAGCAACCCGCCCTTGTCGCGCTTGCTGTCCAGCCAGCCGGAGAGTTTGACTTTTTTGCCGACGTCCCCCTCGCGGAGTTCGCCGCATGTGTGCGTCCTGTAAAACATCATAGTACCTTCATGCAAGTTTTTTCTCCATTTTAGCCCCATCAAAAAAAATTGTCAAGTTTTCAAAGTGACATGCGGGGACTTTTTTGAAGAAGGCTCAAAAGTCGGATCTTCCGATGAGAAAATCAACGGAGACGCCGAAAAATTCGGAAAGTTTCCACAGAGAGGCAAGATCGGGTTCCGTCTGCCCCATCTCCCAATAGGAGATCTTGCGCTGTGTTGTCTGAAGCGCCTCGGCGACTTCCTTTTGACTCAAGCCCCGCTCTGCGCGCAACTCCTTCAAGCGGGCTGAAAACAATATTTTCATAATGAAAATTTTAGACAAAATACGTCTTAAATATTTGACAAAGATAAAAATTGTCTGTATAATCCATTTTAGATAAATTTTGTCTAATAAAACTATGGAGGAATAAGAATGCACAAATGTGAAAAGTGCGGGACGGAATTTGAAAGCAAGTTCTGTCCCAACTGCGGCGCACCCGCGCCGCGCGGGACCTGCGCCAACTGCGGCGCGACGCTCTCCCCTACAGATAAGTTCTGCCCCGAATGCGGAAGAGCATTAAAGTCCGAGGAAAATCAAACGCGCCTTCCCGACGCGCAGGAGAGCAATGCGAAGAGTGCGTCGCCGGCGCTTGTCAGGCTCTGTTCTCTTTTGCCGTATGGCGCATCTGTTTTCTTCGCCCTCTTTTCTGTCCTGCTCTTTTTGATGTTCCTCGGCCCCGTCTCCACTGCAGCGGGCTTCGGAATGGGAAGCGTCTATGAGACGTTGACTTTGGTCGGAGATACGACCGCAAACCTCTGCATTTCCGCTGTTGTATTTGCAGCACTTGGCGTCGTGTTCGCGGTGTGCGCGCTGCTGTACCGTTTCTATATTCCGTTGCGCGTCAAAAAAATCGGCCGTGTGCGCATCTGTTCATGCTTAGAAGTGGGGCTCTTCGTCTTCTACCTTGTCGATTTCCTGCTCGCGTGCATCCTCTGCGGTACGGTGAACAACGGCCTGACCGCCCCAGGTGCGGCGACCGTGTGCATGCTTGTATTCTCCCTCTTCTTCGGGCTGTGCTCTTTGGGGACCCTCTTGGTGAATAAATTCCTGCCCAAGATCTCCCCTGCCGTTACATCGGAATTGAAGAGGAAAAAGATGGAACGGCGGGCCGCTTTGACGGCACCCGCAACGCCCGAACGCGAGGAACTGCAAAAGCCGAAAAAACCGACTTACCCGAATGCGGAGTGTTCCGAAGAGCTCCAGACAAAAATCCTGAATCAGGTGAAAACGAGGAATCTTTTCACCGTGTTTGCGGGACTTGTATTTTGGTTTCTTGCGCCTATGATTGTGCTCGTGCTTTTTCTAAACAATGATGAATTTATGGAGAAATCGTGGCCTTTGATTGCCTTGGGCGTTTGGGGCGGCTGCGGCGCGCTCCTGATCGTCCTCGGCGGCATCTTCGGCGCTCTGTATCGTAAAAAAAGATCGCCCAACTTCGATTGGCGAAGCAAGGGCGTCTGGAGCAATCAAAGGATGTTCTGGACGGTATCGATATGCTCCATTCCCCTGCTCGCGACCTCCATTGCACTCATATTCATCTCGATATTCACTGACAAATTCGTAGGAGGATATCTCGTGGACATGTACGACGGTGATGTGTACACACGATCAATTCCCATTACATGCGTCTTTTACTTGTCGTGTGTCGGCGTTTTATGCGTCATCGCGGCGCATTGCATTGCTGGTGCGATCGCGAGAAGGGGAAAGAAACTCTCGCTTGCCGTTTACGGCGTGAAACATCCCCGCCGGTTGCCCGAAATGAAAGTAATTCAAAACGCCTATCTCGCGCAACAAAGGGACTACATCGCATCCAAAGAAGAATGGCAAAAATACCGCAAGCGGCTCGCCTACTTCGAGGAAGGCGTCGCCTATCGGAAATAAGATTGAAGGCGGGAAGCTCCTTTTTCTCTAAAATGCACACCCTCTCCGTTTGGAGAGGGTGTTTTCACCGACGGTGAATTATACTATCAAGTGCAACGGGTAAAGGGAGATAAAAAAGTAGTTCAAACGGAAGTCTGTGTTATAATAA
>CANRIO010000047.1 GCA_947630605.1 uncultured Clostridia bacterium | reverse complement strand
GCTAGTCCTGCTGCGCCCGGCCCTCGAGTTCGCGTACCTTCGCGCGCAGCGCCTTCTCCCGCTCCCAGCGCTTACCCACATCCCGCAGGATCGCCGCGATCCCCTCGAGAAGGGAGAGCGGGGCGAACATTTCGAAAAAGAGCAATGCAGGATATTGCGGAACAAGGAAATAGAGCGGGAAAAAGACTGCCGCGTAGAGGAAGTTGAAGATGGCGCCGCCGAGCGTCGCAGTCAAGAACTTCCCACGGATCCCCCTCTCCGATTTGGGGTAGATGGCGCACTCGCCCGCCGTATTCCCCCAAACGGAGAAGCGGAGTCTGAGCTTCCCCCTCTCCCGAAAGAAGAGGACGCGGCCCACCTTCACCCCCTCGAGCCCCATTCCCACAATGAGGCAAAAGAAGATGTGCCCGAGTTCGTGGACAAGGACGTTTAAGGGGAGAACAGCGTAGAAGACACCGAAGATGGCGAGGACGATCCAATCCCTTTGCGCGGAATAATAGCATGCCAAAACGGCCGCGGCAAGCGCAGCCAGATGGCCAAAAATGGTCACGATCGCATAGAGGATGCGTTTTGTCCTTCCGCTCATTGAATGCCTCGCATGCAAAGATACCCTTCCATGTTGTCCCGATCGGAGAAGAAAACCTGGGGAAGGTGTAATTTTTCCATTATTTTACAGAGAAGAAGCGTCCCGCCCGCGATGATGTCCGCACGGGACTTGTCCATTCCGACGACATTTTCCCGCTCCTCCCTTGTAGCAGAGAGGAATTGTTGCGCCCTCTCGCGCATCCATCCGATCCCGAGCGGACAGTCCTGCAAAACGGAGGCATCGTAGGCGGAAAGGGCGAGTTTTACGGAGGCAAGCGTGGACGCCGTCCCGCCGATCGCGTAGACCTTTCCTTCGGGACAAAGGCCTGATAGGGGCGAGAGCGCGGCGTCTATCTCCGCTTCGAGGGCATCTATTTTATCCCCACAGCCGTCGAATAGGCTCACACAGCCGACGGGGAGGCTCGTGCGAAAAGAGACCTTTCCCCCCTTCCGGAAGCAGAGCTCTGTGCTCGCCCCGCCGATGTCGATGATGCCGCCGTCCTTCCCGCGGGGAAGTGCGCCGAAGAGGCCGAGGAGGGCTTCCTCCTCCCCCGAGACAACGTCCACATCGACGCCGCAAACATTCTTAACAAGGGTGCAAAATGTGCTGCCGTTTTCGGCAGAGCGGACTGCCGCCGTCGCAAATGCAAAGAGGTGTGCGCCGAGGCTCTTTGCCTCCCTCGCAAGGGCGTCAATGGCCGAGAGGGTGCGCCCCATCGCCGCCTCCGAAAGACGGCCGCTTTCCCTTACCCCCTCCCCGAGACGGGTGGTGGAAATCTTCTTATATAAAGATTTTCCGTCCGCCCAGAGCATGAGACGAACGGAATTTGAACCGATATCAAGAATTGCGATCATGGGTTTCGCCATCATTTTTTATCGACATAACCCATAATGAGCGCGGACATGTGCATGAATTCATCGTCATAGCGCTGCAAGTCGTATTCGCCGTCTTCGATCTCCTGTTGGAGTCTGTTCTCGACATCCTCCAATTCGTTGAGGCGACGGCGCCTTACCCCCATCTGCACGAATTGGATGACGATGATCGCAATGAGGACAATGACAAGGATGACGCCGCCTATTGTTGCGCCGATAGCGATCCTCTTCGATTTTTCTTCGGACATCGCAAACCTTTTCGACATGACTGTCCTTCCTTCTTTGTTCTTCCTCTGTAAGCATTATATATCTTTTCAAAGAAAAATGCAACAATTTTATGAAAACTTTTTTCGTACAGAAATACGCCCAAAAACAGGGAGAAAAGCATGTAGAGGCGAAGGGTGGCAAATTCGAGCCGTACGGAGAGGAAAAGGAGGAAAAAAGCGTATGCGGCACAGAAGAGAAAATCTACGGGATATCGCACCCATTTTGCATGAAATGGGCGGTAGATGCAAGCGATAAAATCGTAAAAAAGGCCCCCCGCCGCACCGAAGAGGAGCATATATAAAAACATACGGACTTGCTCCTGCACGGCGCTTTACCTGAAGGACGCCCGTTCCATGCCGAACTTTATGGCGCTTACTTCCCCGCTCGCGACGAAGTTCCCGCTCCCCTCCGAGAAGGCGAGGACCTTGAGTTTGCTCCCCGAGATCTGCACGCGCTTTCCGTTGACGGTGAGAAGGATCGTGCTCTCGGTGAAGCTGTCGACAGAGGAGACGCCGGAGATGGAGAGCTTTTGCTGCTGTTCAAGGGTAAGAATGCTCTGCTTTACATCTTGCATGCCCTATCCTATGCGGAGGGCGGCTTGATTATGCGAAATATGAGAAAAACCCCGCAATGTGCGAGGTTTTTGCGGATTATTATGTCTGGTATAGTACTATTCACTTTGCCCTAATTTCGCCTTTGCGCGGGCCTTTGCGCGCAGTTCGCCGTTTAAGATGCGCTTGCGGATGCGGACGTTTTGCGGGGTGATCTCGAGGAGCTCATCGTCGCCGATGAACTCAAGCGCTTCCTCCAAAGAGAGCTTCTTGGGGGTGATGAGGCGGAGCGCTTCGTCGGAGGAAGAGGAACGGGTGTTGGTGAGGTGCTTTGTCTTGCAGACGTTCACATTGATGTCCTCCGCCTTCGGAGAGACGCCGATGACCATTCCCTCATAAACTTCCGTACCTGCGCCGATGAAGAGCATTCCCCTTCCTTGTGCGTTGAAGAGGCCGTAGGTGACCGCCTCCCCCGTCTCGAATGCGACAAGGGACCCCGTCTGTTTGCGCTGGATGTCCCCCTTATAGGGCTGATATTCGTAGAAGACGGAGCTCATGACGCCCTCGCCCTTCGTGTCTGTCAAAAATTCGCTCTTGTAGCCGAAGAGGCCGCGGGCGGGGATGAGAAATTCGAGGCGCATGCGGGAGCCGACCGCGCTCATGTGGAGAAGTTCCCCCTTTCTTGTGCCCATTTTCTCGAAGACACAGCCCGTCGAACTTTCGGGCACATCGACGATGAGGCGCTCCACGGGCTCGTACTTCTGCCCGTCGATGACTTTATAGAGCACTTTGGGGGAGCTCACCTGAAATTCGTACCCCTCGCGGCGCATCGTCTCGATGAGGATGGAGAGGTGCATCTCCCCTCTCCCGCTCACGCGGAAGGAATCCGTCGAGTCGGTGTCCTCGACGCGCAGGGATACATCGCGCAGAAGTTCGCGATAGAGCCTGTCGCGAAGGTGGCGGGTGGTGACCCACTTCCCCTCCTTCCCCGCAAAGGGAGAATCGTTGACGGAGAAGATCATCTCGACGGTGGGCTCGGAGATCTTGACGAAGGGCACGGGCTCAACACAGTCGCTTGCGCAGACGGTGTCGCCGATGTTGATCTTTTCAAGACCGGAAAAGCAGACGATGTCGCCCGCCTTCGCATCCTCGCAGGGAACGCGCTCCAAGCCTTCGATCTCATAGAGATTGACGAGTTTTCCGGGGTCGTGCAATTCCTTATGGTTATAATTGCAGACGGTGACGTCCGCGCCGTGGCGGGCAACGCCGCGCTCGATGCGGCCGATGCCGATGCGCCCGACATAGTCGTTATAGTCGATGGAGGAAACGAGGAGTTGCAAAGGCCCCGCATCGTCAAGCTCGAGGGGCGGAAAATGCTCGATGATGGTATCGAAGAGGGGCATGAGGTCCGTCCCCGCTTTTTGGATATCGAGGGAGGAGGTGCCCGCCCTTCCCGAACAGTAGACGATGGGGCTGTCGAGCTGTTCGTCCGAGGCGTTGAGGTCCATGAGAAGCTCCAAAACTTCGTCGACGACCTCCGCCGTCCTCGCGTCGGGACGGTCCACTTTATTGATGACGATGATGAGTTTATGCCCCATCTCGAGCGCCTTCTGCGTGACAAAGCGCGTCTGCGGCATGGGGCCCTCGGCGGCGTCCACGAGGATGAGGACGCCCGAGACCATCTTGAGACTGCGCTCTACTTCCCCCGAGAAATCGGCGTGGCCGGGGGTATCGACGATGTTGATCTTCACCCCTTTATAATGGATGGAAGTGTTCTTGGCGAGAATGGTGATGCCGCGCTCGCGCTCCAAATCTCCGCTGTCCATGACGCGCTCCTCCACGACCTGATTGGCGCGGAAGGTGCCGCTCTGGCGGAGCATCTGGTCGACGAGTGTCGTCTTGCCGTGGTCGACGTGTGCGATGATGGCGATGTTTCTTAAATCTTGTCTGATCATATCCGTAAATTCCCTTTGAAGTCCACCGAAAATTATAATACTTCTCGAAAAAAAATACAACAACTTTGCCCCGCCATTTGCGAATTTGTTGTTGAGAAAATGAAAAATACATGAAAAGAGCGGGAAGTGCTCCCCGCTCCTCTGCATGATTTTTCTTTTAGAAGAAGGTGGCGCGGGCGGCTTCCCTCGTCTCCTCGTCGGCGATGAAGGGAATGCGCGTCGTATAGCCCGCTTTTGCGGCCACGATCTGCTTGGTCGGCCAGGCGTAGATCTCGCGGTTCCAGGTGTTCACGGTGTCGTTATACACCTCGCGGGCAGCGGTGATCTCGCGCTGCAGGTAGGAATTCTGCTGCATTGCGTCGGCGATCTCGCGGTGGGCACGGAGCTCGGGATAGTTCTCGAAGGCGATGTTCACCGAGCGGGCGAGGGTGCCGACCTCATGGGCCAGGGCGTTTCTCGCCTCGTCCCCTTCGGGGGTCACGCGGCTACGGTATGCCGCGATCTTTTCGAAGGTGTCCTTGTCGAGGTCGATCGCCTTGTCGAGGAGGCGGGCGCAATTCTGCAAGATCTGTACGCGCTGTTCGAGGTAATTGTCGATCTGCGATGCGTCATGCTGGATCTTCTGCTGGAGCTGCAAAAAGTAGCTGCGGGCCTTGCGCTTGAGAATGAGCCAGATGATGCCGCCGATGACGGGAGGCAGGAACCACCAGATGACGTCGAACACCTTCGAGCCCGTCCCGATGGTGACGGGGAGCTGTTTTGCGATGACGTGTACGTCGTTGCCCTCTTTTTTTTCGGGGCCTGTGAGTTCATCCAATTCGTTCATTTTGATATCTCCTTTTTGCTTTATTTTTCAATTTGTTCTTCGATGGTAAAGGCCTTGTCGAAATCGCTGTCCTCTTCGGGAACGACGCAGCACAAAATGCCGCGGTTGTAGCCATAGGCGAACTTTCCGTACTTTTTGAGCGCTTCACTCAATTTTCCGTCCGAGGCCGCATTTTGGAACGCGCGATCGGAGAGGCCGATCTTTTTGAGCTCCACGTCGGTATCGGCGGAGATGGGCACATATTCGATCCAATCGACGGGGACGCTGTGCATGTGGCCGTCGCCCCCGAACACGGGCACAAATTCGGTGTGCGGGACTTCCCTGTAGGCACTTGCCGTGACGCGGACGCGGTCGCTTCCCCCATCTTTTTGGAGAAAGGTCGTCTTGAGGATGCTCGGCGTCGCCGCGCCGAAGGGAGCAAACGCGCCCTCCTCGATGCGGTTGACGGCACATTCCGTCTCCTGTTCGGTGAAGTGGCGGGGATAGACATCGTGATAGATGTATTCGTGCGGCTTGTGCTGTTGATAGAGCGGAATGGAGAGAAGGGGCGCGAGGTCGAAATAGAGAGAGCGGAAATACTGCTCGTTGAACTGCATGAAGTTCCTCTTTGAAATATCCACGCTATACGATAAATACTTCTCCCGCCGCTCGTCCATATCCCACGATGCGGAGTGCTCCGAGACGATGTAGTTGAGCGGGCCCGCCTTCCGCATATAGAAGTCGTCGCCGAAGCGCTCGCTGTCTGTTAATAAGGCGAGGATGTTCTTCTGCGCAAGCGGGGTGAAGAGAAGGCGGAACTCCACGTCGTTGTCGCGGTCGACCGCGCCGAAGAGGACGTCGAACTCCTCGTTCCCCATTTCGGTGAAATTCTTGCCGCTTGCCATCGCCCTCTTCTGCTTTTTACGGATCTTCCTGACGCCCCGCTTTACTTTGTTCTCGCGGGCGTTTTCGCCAAGATCCTCCACGTGGGAGGGCTTCCTCGAAAAGTGCAGGGAGGGCGCGGCCTCGTTCCCATAGACGAGGCGGGTCTCCCTATGGTAACAGGGCTTGGGACGGGTGACGGAGGCGGTGAGCGTCTGCGTATGAGTGACGGGCCGAGAGTGTCCCTCGGAGTCGCGCTCATAGGTCACCCAAGAGATGACGATGGAGCCGAAGTAGGTGTGCGTCCCCATCGTGTGGACGAGGACGCGGTCGACGACAAAGGGATTGCCGACGATCTCTCCCGTGAGAATGCCCAAGGTCGAGGCGTTCGGATCGCCGTTGCCGCCATAGCCGTACTTGCCGCTCAGATAGTCGTAGCGGCGGACATCGAAGTAGTCGTCGAGTTCAAGGCGCGGGACCGTCTCTTCGATGAGCTTCTTGGTGACGTTGTTCTCGAAGAGAACATTGAGGGCGTCCATCTGCTGCCACGCCGTCCGAAGATGTTCCCCCGCCGCGGCGCGGTGCAGTTTTTCCTCCTCCCTGCTCCGCTTGATGCGCGGCTTGCTGTAGAGAAAGACAAAGAGCAGAAAGCCGACAACGAGCGCAGGCCCCACCGCGGTGAGCGACGCTCCCACGGGGACATTCCCTTCGATGAGAAGAACGATGCCCGCCAAAAGAAGGATGCCGCCGAGGACGATGAGGCAGATGAAGAAGGTGCGGAGCGACTTCTGGCCCGCGCCCCTTCTTGCCGCCGCATCCGCAAGACGGGCCTCGGCGTCGTACTTTGCGACGGTCGCCCTGTTTTCCTCGACGTTGACACCCGATTTCTGCAGAAGGCTATTAAAATATTCCTCACAGCGGCGGGAGAAATCGCCCTCGTATTTTGTCTTGTAGGCCTCGAGCGGCTCCAAAAGGATGTCGTCTGCGGCCAAATTTTCTTCCGTGTCCATATTTTGATTATAGCATAAATTTTATATTTTGTCAAAAGACGGCCTGCGCGGGCAAACCGTCTTAATGCTTACATGCTTTGAACGTTCAGATTGCGGTAGGTGCAAAAGCGGATGGTGTAGCCGTTGTCCTCTATTGGAGCGCTCTCCTTTATGAGCGCAAAGGAGGGGTCCTCGTCGAGATTGGGAACGAACACGTCTGCGCCCCCGTCCGCGTCCACCTTTGTCACGAGCACCTCCGTGCAATAGGGAAGGAGCGCGCGGTAGACGCTCGCCCCGCCGATGACAAAGACGTCCTCTTCGGGGTACTTTTTGAGTTCGTCAAAGAGTTCTTCAAGGTCGTGGACGGTCGTGATCCCCTCCTGCGTCTCGGGGCAGAGGAGGATGTTCGTGCGGTTTTTGAGCGGCCTTCCACCGGGAAGAGATCTGAGGGTTTTGAGCCCCATGACGACGACCTTCCCCCACGTGGTCTCGCGGAAAAACTTCATATCCTTGGGGAGGTCGAACATGAGCGAATTCGCCCTTCCGACGCCCCAATTCTTGTCTACATGAAAGATCGCGCGCATCCTCTTTTCCTTCCTAAATGGCGACGGGGATCTTTGCTTCAAGCGGGTGAAACTCGTAATTTTCCAGCTTGAAGCTGTCCGTCGTGAAGTCGTAAAAATTCGTGACAGAAGCGTCTACCGAGAGCTTAGGTGCGGACATGGGTGCCCTCTTTATCATCTCCTCGACGATGGGAACGTGCCGATCGTAGATGTGTGCGTCGGCGATGACGTGCACGAGTTCGCCGGGGATAAGCCCGCTCACCTGCGCCATCATGATGAGGAGAATGCTGTACTGCACGACATTCCAATTATTCGCCGTGAGCATATCCTGCGAGCGTTGGTTGAGGATGCCGTTTAAGGTATCCCCCGAGACATTGAAGGTCATGGAGTAGGCGCAGGGGTAGAGGTGCATCTCGTGAAGATCCTCGAAGTTGAAGATATTCGTGAGGATCCTGCGGGAGGCGGGGTTATGCTTCAAATCATAGAGGACGCGGTCGACCTGGTCGAACATCCCCTCTTTGTATTGATGTTTGACGCCGAGCTGATAGCCGTACGCCTTGCCGATGGAGCCGTTCTCGTCCGCCCAGCTGTCCCAGATATGGGAGTGAAGATCGCGGATATTGTTGCTTTTTTTCTGCCAGATCCAGAGAAGCTCGTCGATACAGCTCTTGAAGGCGGTGCGGCGGAGAGTCAAGATCGGAAACTCCTCGCGAAGGTCGTAGCGGTTGACGATGCCGAACTTTTTCACGGTGTGCGCGGGGGTGCCGTCCTCCCAGTGCGGGCGGACGGAGAGATTCGTGTCCCACGTGCCGTCTTCAAGGATATCCCTGCAGTTTTCTATAAATATGAGGTCTGCCTTACTCATCTTTCGCCTTCTCTAATCTTGCGTGTACTTCATTCTCGCCCAAGATCTGCATGATGGACCAAAGGTCGGGGGTGTTCGCCCTGCCCGTCGTCGCGATGCGAAGAACTTCGGCGACGTCCGCGACGCTCCCTTTGAAGCTTTCGGGGGAGAGTTTATATTCCTTCATATCCGTCGCAAAGCCGTGTTTCCCCGCAATATCCTTCACCTTTTCGAACCAGACCTGCGCGTCGTCTTGATAGCTGTAGGCGGCGAGAAAGTCGGAAAGGATGCCATGGCGTTCCTCCCTTTCCACGCAGTAATCGTCCGCGCGCGGGGTGCGCTCGAAGAAATAACGGACAGCCTCCATTGCCTGCGAGGCGGTCATAAAGTCCTTTCTTCTCTTCTTACCATTCACTCCCATGCAGAGGGCGAGGACGCGGGAGAGCTTTTCGTCATCGTCGAAATAACGGCGCTGCTCCTCGGTGCCGAATTCCTCCGCCCAGACCTTTAAGAAGGCACCCATGTCCGCGACTGATAGCTTCGATAGCTCGTTTTTGGAGATATCGTTGAGCTTGTCGAGATCGAACAGAGACCCCGATTTCGACATCTTTTCCACCTTGAAGGGGAACTCCTCGAGGGGGGCGTCGGGGTTCTTTTGGTACCACTCCTCGAAGTTGGAATTGAGGAGGGTGAGCATGTAAATTTTGACGGCGCGGGCAAAGTAGCCCTCCTTCCGGTAGAACTCCAAAGAAAGCTCGGGGTCCTTGCGCTTGGAGAGCTTTCTGCGGGTCTCGCCGTCC
>CANRIO010000046.1 GCA_947630605.1 uncultured Clostridia bacterium | reverse complement strand
TTCTTTGCCTGACCCTTGCAAGCCATAACCATGGTGATAGCTGCGGTCAAAGTGGTCTTGCCGTGGTCAACGTGGCCGATGGTGCCGATGTTGACATGGGGCTTGCTTCTGTCGAATTTTGCCTTTGCCATTTTGAGTTTTCCTCCAAATTTTTTTATTTTTTGATAACTTTTTCCGCCTTTTCCGGGGCGGAAGCGCAGCTATCTATCATTTCAGATATTCAGCTGGTTCGCTTGTCAAACCCTATTATAGCCTATCGGGAAAATTTTTGCAAGAAAAATAGCGGAAATTTTTGCATTTTTTTCCTTTCGGGCACTTATAAGGGCAGGTTATTTCGCAGCGCGGCCCGTAATGATCTTCGCCGCGATGGAGCGGGGAACTTCAAAGTAGTGGTCGAACTGCATGGTGAACTGTCCTCTCCCCTGCGTCCTCGAGCGAAGCTCGGTCGCATAGCCGAACATCTCGGAGAGCGGGATCTGGGCGTCGATGATCTTCGCGCCGTTGCGGTCGTCCGTACCCGTGATCGTGCCGCGGCGGGAAGAGACGTTGCCCATGAGATCGCCGAAATAGTCCTCGGGGGTGATGATCTGCACCTTCATGATGGGCTCCAAAAGGACGGGATGCGCCTTTTCCATACCGTTTTTGAAGGCCATGGAACCTGCGATCTTGAAGGCCATTTCGGAGGAGTCCACCTCGTGGAAACTTCCGTCGTACACTTCCACCTTGAAGTCCACGACTTCGTAGCCTGCGAGGAAGCCGTTCTTTGCGGCCTCCTGGATGCCCTTGTCGATGGCGGGAATGAACTCCTTGGGAATGGAGCCGCCCACGGTGAGGTCCTCGAAGGAATAGCCCGCGCCGGGCTCCTGCGGGATGAGGCGGATCTTGCAGTGGCCGTACTGGCCCTTGCCGCCCGACTGCCGCTTATACATGCCCTCTGCCTCGACGGCATTCCTGAAGGTCTCGCGGTATGCCACCTGCGGCGCACCCACGTTTGCCTCCACGTGGAATTCACGAAGGAGCCTGTCCACGATGATGTCGAGGTGCAGCTCTCCCATGCCCGCGATGATGGTCTGCCCCGTCTCCTTGTCGGTATACGTCTTGAAGGTGGGGTCCTCTTCGGCGAGCTTGATGAGGGCGAGCGTCATCTTCTCCTGTCCCGCCTTGGTCTTGGGCTCCAAAGAGAGCTGGATGACGGGTTCGGGGAATTCCATCTTCTCGAGGACGATGGGATGTTTCTCGTCGCAGAGCGTGTCGCCCGTCGTCGTGTTCTTGAGCCCGACGATGGCGCAGATGTCGCCCGAATAGATCTCGGTGATGTCCTTGCGCTCGTTTGCGTGCATCTGGACGAGACGGCCCACGCGCTCCTTCTTCTCCTTGGTGGAGTTGTAGACGTAGGAACCCGCCTCGAGCACGCCCGAGTAGCAACGGAAATAGGCGAGCGAGCCCACGAAGGGATCGGTCGCGATCTTGAAGGCGAGGCCCGCGAAGGGCTCGCTGTCCGAAGTCTTCCTCTCCTCCTCTTTGCCCGTGACGGGGTTGGTCCCCTTCACATGGTCGACGTCGAGGGGACTGGGCAGGAAGTGGATGACGGCATCGAGCAGGAACTGCACGCCCTTGTTCTTATAGGAAGAGCCGCAGAGCATGGGCACGGCCTCCATGCGAAGGCAGCGTGCGCGGAGTCCTCTTATGATATCTTCTACGGGGAGATCCCCCTCCTCGAAGAATTTCTCCATCAGCCCGTCGTCGGCGGAAGCCGCCTCCTCCACGAGCTTTGCATGGTACTCTTCGGCGAGCGCCTGCATGTCGGCGGGGATGGGCTCCTTGCGGAAATCCTTCCCGAGGTCGTCATAGTAGACCTCTGCCTCCATGCGGATGAGGTCGATGATGCCGCGGAAGGTCGCCTCCTTCCCGATGGGAAGCTCGATGGGGACGGGGTTCGCCCCGAGACGTTCGCGGATCATGCGCTCCACGCGATAGAAGTCCGCCCCGTTGATGTCCATCTTGTTGACATAGGCGATGCGGGGCACCTTGTAGGTATCGGCCTGGCGCCACACCGTCTCGGATTGAGGCTCGACGCCGCCCTTCGCACAGAAGGTCGCGACGGCTCCGTCCAAAACGCGGAGGGAGCGTTCAACTTCAACGGTGAAATCAACGTGGCCGGGGGTATCGATAATGTTGAAGCGATGGCCCTTCCAGATGCAGGTCGTGGCGGCGGAAGTGATGGTGATGCCCCGCTCCTGTTCCTGCACCATCCAGTCCATGGTCGCGGCGCCTTCGTGGACTTCGCCGATCTTGTGCGTCTTACCCGTATAGAATAAGATACGCTCGGTCGTCGTCGTCTTGCCGGCGTCGATGTGCGCCATGATCCCGAAATTTCTCGTGTGGTTTAAGTCGTATTCTCTTGCCATTGTTTGCCTCTAACTTGCGGACGATCAGAAACGGAAATGCGCGAACGCCTTGTTCGCCTCTGCCATCCTGTGCGTATCTTCTTTCTTTTTCACGGAACCGCCCGTGTTGTTGTAGGCGTCCATAAGTTCGGCCGCGAGCTTTTTATAGGTCTCGCGCTCGGAACGCTTTCTCGTGTTGAGAACGAGCCAGCGGATGGCGAGCGTCTGACGGCGTTCGGGCCTGATCTCGATGGGGACCTGATAGTTCGCACCGCCGATACGTCTTGCCTTGACCTCGACCATGGGGGTGATATTGGCAAGAGCCTGCGTGAAAATTTCCATGGGTTCCATATTCATCTTTTCGCCCATGAGCTTGAAGGCGTCGTAGACGATCTTCTGCGCGACGCTCTTTTCGCCGTCGAGCATGATCTGGTTGATGAGCTTGGTGACGACCTTGCTCCCATACAGGGGGTCGGGAAGGACGTCTCTCTTGGGAATATTGCCTCTTCTCGGCATTTTTCTATCCTCCTTGTTTGATTTTTGCGGCGTCATGCCGCGGGGGTATCCCCTTCAATTAAGCTATCGCTTGCTTTTTGCAAAGTAGCGAACCTTCTCCCCCGCAAGCGGGGAATACTGCCTACTTTCCTCGGGTCCCTCAAAAGAAATTCCGAAATAAGTAGGGAGTTGTGTTCACGAAGACTATTTTGGAAAATAGATCTCCATGAAATGTGTGAAGCACAGGGGATCCTTCGACTCCGCTTATGCTCCGCTCAGGATGACGCCTTAGGCGTCATTTGGGGCGTTTTGCGCCGTACTTGCTGCGCGCCTGTTTGCGCTTTGCAACGCCTGCCGTATCCAGCGCGCCGCGGATGATGTGGTAGCGGACGCCGGGCAGATCCTTGACTCTCCCGCCGCGGATGAGCACGGAGCTGTGCTCCTGCAGGTTGTGACCTTCGCCGGGAATGTAAACGGTACCTTCCTGCTTGTTGGTCAGCCTGACTCTCGCGATCTTACGAAGCGCGGAATTGGGCTTCTTGGGGGAAGTCGTCGTCACCGAGAGGCACACGCCGCGCTTTTGCGGGCAACGGTCGAGAATAGGGCACTTGGACTTGAAGGCCTCGCGCTCTCTGCCTTTCTTGATGAGCTGGTTGATCGTGGGCATACTGTTCTTACCTCCTTTTCTTATTTCGGAATATCTTCAAATCAAACGATCCGAAGTGCTGATTGATTTTCGCTCCCCTTCGCGGGCACACGAAAAAAGACGCCTTCTTCAAGGCACACCGTACATTTTAACAAACCGTCAAGTCTTTGTCAAATGTTTTTCGCGCATATATCGCAAATTTTTGACACTTTTTCTTTATTTATAATGTATAGGACAAAAAATCGGAAATTTTATAAGATCTCTTGATAATTTCTCATTCCGTAGAGCACGCGGATGACTTGAATTTCCCCGCCCTTGATACGGAAGAAGGCTATGTAACGATCGACGAGGAGCTTCCGCAAAGTCTTGTCCTTCACATACTCATTGTCGATAAGCGGGCAACTCTCGGGGAAGGCGCGGATGCTTTCGAACGCCCTTTCAAAATCATCGATCAGTCCGAAGGCCGCAGTCGGATTTTTCAGCTCCTCGGCAATATAGGAAAAGATTCCCTCCATGTCCGCCCGCGCCGAAGGAAAGATCTTCAGAGAAAACTCACTTCCCATACTTTTCCCTCATCGAATCGAAGAACGCCTTTCCGTCCATGGGGGCCGCGCCTCCTTCGGCCTCTTCCAGCCCTGCATTGATGAGGGCGGCCGCCTGCATTTTGGCAAACATCTCCTCGTAGAGCTGCACGCTCATCATGACCGCTTCGCCGTATCCGTTCCTGGTGATGACGATGGGAACGGGACTCTCCTTGCATGTCTTCATGATGCTCGCAGTGTTTTTCAGTTCATTGACGGGTAAAATTTTGGGTAAAGGCTGTGCCATAAATTCCTCCTCCGACATGATTGTCTGCTTTTTATGGACTTATTATACCATAATTTTATACTCCATGTCAACGATCCACACGATTTTCTTGTAGTATTTTTTCTTTGTTCTCGTTCAGTAATCCGTCCTACCGATGAGATAATCCACGGGGACGTTCAGATACTGTGCGATCTTGCACACCGTGCAAAGCAGAGGTTCGACCCCGTGGGCCCATTTTGTAAAAAAGACATCTGCGACGACGTCCTTTGAAAGCCGATAGCGTGTCACGCCGCACTCTGCCATCACCTTGCGCAAATTTTCGTAGAACGGAGGAAGCGGTCGCGGCGTTACCTTACGGTCGACCTCGGACATGCCTGCCAGATAATCGATGGAGCACTCAAAAAAGTCGGCAAGCTTTACAGCGTTTTCGAGGTTGATATCCGCCTGCGCATTCAGCCACCTGCGCACCGTCGGCCCCGATATGCCCAGCCTCGCCGCAAGCGCTTCCGACTTGATCTGACCGCAGTCAAACATGAGCTCTTTGAGCCTCTCCGAAAGTTTCGACATGATTTCCATAATTGTAATTATGATGTTCAGTAATCCGTCCTACCGATGAGATAATCCACGGAGACGTTCAGATACTGTGCGATCTTGCACACCGTGCAAAGCAGAGGTTCGACCCCATGGGCCCATTTTGTAAAAAAGACATCTGCGACGACGTCCTTTGAAAGCCGATAGCGCGTCACGCCGCACTCTGCCATCACCTTGCGCAAATTTTCGTAGAACGGAGGAAGCGGTCGCGGCGTTACCTTACGGTCGACCTCGGACATGCCTGCCAGATAATCGATGGAGCACTCAAAGAAATCGGCAAGCTTCACAGCGTTTTCGAGAGTAATGACCGTCGTCCCATTCAACCAATGGCCTACAGAGGTGGGATGAACGCCGAGCTTTTCCGCAAATTCGCGTATGGTCTTTTGGCCACTGTCAAACATCAATTCCTTCAGCCGTTCCGGAAATAATGATATATTCGACATAAATACTCCTTTTTCGACAATAAATTATCCCACCTTTACGCTCGAAAACCTTGCATGCGTAGAAGATTTAGGATATAATATCAATTGTCAAAAAGGAGGAAAATTATGAACTGCGAACGAGAAAATTATGATGAGGCACAAAGGGAAAAACACATCGAAGGGAGGCAGCTCGCGCGCGAGATCCTTCCCCTTCTGAAGGAAAACTTCGTCGCCGTCTGCCGCCTTCGGGAGGACGAGATCTCGATGAAATTCCCGAACGGCCAACGCGCCACCGTCGCCGTCTGGTTCGATGAGGAAACAAAAAATGAGAAATAAGGCGATGCTTCAACAGGGGCAGCAAGACGATATTTGGAACGAAGCACTGTTTATCAAGGTCCGTGTTTTCATCCTCGGGATGCTTCGAGGAATTTCTCGCGTGGACTTCGTAAGAGCCTTTTCGGCTCAGCATGACGCGGTGTCCCCCTACTCCCCTTCCTTATGAGCGCCTCTTCAGATGGTACGCCAAGGATTTTGAAAGCATGATTTCGGCCCGAGTGCGGCTTACATGACAAAATTTTGAAAATATTCCCTATTTCATGGGATCATAGGGCATAATTTCGCATGGAAAATGTTGACAAATGCTTCTTATAGCTGTAAAATATAAGGGTAGAATTGTCAAATTCGGAGGTTGCATACTATCATGAACAAGCTGACGGTCAAAGACGTCAAGGATTGGAAGGGCAAGCGCGTCCTCGTCCGCTGTGATTTCAACGTCCCCATGAAGGACGGCAAGATCACCGACGAGAACAGGATCCAGGGCGCCCTTCCCACCATTCAATATCTTCTCGATCACGGTGCAAAGGTCGTCCTCTGCTCCCACATGGGCAAGCCCCACTCCATCTTCTCGGAGGAAGTGAAGCTCAACAAGAAGGACAAGGCGAAGGTGGAAGCGGGCGAAACGACCGCCGAGGCCATCATCGAGAAGGCGAAAAAGGACGAACCCAAAAAGCTCACCCTCGCCCCCGTTGCCGCCCGTCTCAACGAGCTGCTCGGCGGGAAGGTCGTATTTGCACATGACGTCGTCGGGCCCGACGCACAGGCGAAGGTCGCCGCGCTCCGTGAGGGCGAGGCCGTCCTCCTCGAAAATCTCCGCTTCCATTGGGAGGAGGAGAAAAAAGACCTCGAGTTCTGCAAGAAGCTCGCCGCCTACTGCGACATCTATGTGAACGACGCATTCGGGACGGCCCACCGTTCCCATGCCTCCACTGCCGCGATCGTCGAATACGGCCTCGTCAAGACCGCCGTGTGCGGCTTCCTCATCGAGAAGGAACTCACCGTCATGGCAGACAGCCTCGAGCATCCCGTCCACCCCTTCGTCGCCATTTTGGGCGGGGCGAAGGTCGCGGATAAGCTGGGCGTCATCTCCAATCTTCTGGAAAAGTGCGACACGCTCATCATCGGCGGCGGCATGGCTTACACCTTCCTCAAGGCGCAGGGCTATGAAGTCGGGACTTCCCTTGTCGACGACGAAAAGCTCGACTACTGCAAGGAGATGATCGAGAAGGCGAAGGCTGCGGGGAAGGAACTGCTCCTGCCCGTCGACACCGTTGTGACGAAGGCCTTCCCCGACCCCATCGACGCTCCCGTGGAGATAAAGACGGTCCCTTCGAACGCCATCCCCGCGGACATGATGGGCCTCGACATCGGCGAAAAGACGCGTGCCCTCTTTGCGCAAAAGATCAAGGGCGCGAAGACGGTCATCTGGAACGGCCCCATGGGCGTGTTCGAGAATCCCACCCTCGCGGCGGGCACGGTCGCGATCGCACAGGCCCTCGCGGATGCCGAAGGCGCGACCACGATCGTCGGCGGCGGCGACTCTGCAGCGGCCTGCACGCAGTACGGCTTTGCGGATAAGGTCACACACATCTCGACGGGCGGCGGCGCTTCCCTCGAACTCTTCGAAGGGAAGACCCTTCCGGGCATCGCTTGCCTCAACGAGAAATAATTTTACAAGAAATAAGGAGGAAGATCATGAAAAAACCCCAGAATCTTTATGAAACCTATAAGCTGTTTTTGCTGCTGTTCACAATCATCCTGCCCACTGTGACGGGACTGTCCCTGTTGCTTTCCATCCTCGTGTTCTGTCTGGTATCTTCCATATGGTGGGTCGGGCTCCTCTTCATCCTGTTCGGCCTCGCCGCCCTCGGCATCTGGCTGCTGATACGGAGTTTTATCCTCGGCGCCATGAAGGAAGAGAAGGCGCGTGAAGGTCTCTCCGAAGAAGGCACGGCCGAGGAAACCGTCCCCGAAGAGACGACCGAGGAAGTCGCCCCCGCCGAGGAAGTGGTCCCCGTCGTCGAGGAAGCCCCTGTCGAAGAGCCCGTCGAAGAGGAAGTTCCTGTTGAAGAGGAAGCTCCTGTTGAGGAACCTGTCGAAGAGGAAGTTCCCGTTGAAGAGGAAGTTCCTGCCGAAGAGGAAGTCGTCGAAGAAGAAGTCTCTGTCGTGGAGCCTGTTGAAGAAGAAGTCGTCGAAGAAGAAGTTCCCGTTGAGGAGCCCGTCGTCGAGGAAGAAGCTCCTGTCGAAGAGCCCGTCGTCGAAGAGGAAGCTCTTGTTGAAGAGGAAGTCGTCGAAGAAGAAGTTCCTGTCGAGGAGGAAGTTACCGTTGAAGAGCCCGTCGAAGAAGAAGTTCCTGTCGAGGAAGAGAGCAAGGACGAAGACTGAATGTAATCCGAGAAAACGCCCCGCGATCTGCGGGGTTTTCTCTTTGTCCTCGCCGTGAGCACGTCTCAAGATCCCCCGCTTCGAGGGATGGCGGAGCATCATCCAAACCGATTGCGACCATACCATGTCTGAAGGGTAGCTCTCGGAGACGCCCTCAGATGAAATGCAAGAAAAAACACGCTGCCATATTCCCGGCAACGTGTTTTCCTGTCTATGCGCTTATTTTGCGAGCATGTACTCTACAAAATTTGCTTCCCCAAGCATGCACCAGAACCGAAGTTTCCCGTTTGTCTGGAAGGAAAGCGAGGATTCTCTCACCGTCAAATTCCCCGACAGGGCCTCAAAGGTCACAAACAGATCCTTGTCGATCGTCCATGTGCCCGTCTTCTCCCCCTGGAATCCGCCGAGCTCAGCCGATATTTTGCTGCTTACCGACGCCGTGCCGTCTTCGTTCAGCACGATGACGATGTAGTCATCGGTGAGGGTATCCTGCCCGAATTCGTTCGAGAGTCCAAAGGGAGCTTTAAGGCTGGCGCCCACCTCATATGTCTCATCCGAAAGAGCGATTTGGCGACGCAAGGTCTCCACCTTATACGTCCCCACATAGTCCGCAAGATTGGGACCTTTGTCCCCGCCGCAAGCGGCAAGCCCGACCGCACCGAAGAGGAGCATGGCCGTTGCCGTCAAGACGACTGCCCATTTTTTGAATGCTTTCATCTTTTTTCTCCTTTTTCTTTTCCCTCGGGAAATTTTCCTTTATTATACCCCCCCATGTATATTGTCAAGTATTTTTTATAAAATTGTTTCTTTCACAAAAAAATTTTTTGAAAAAACCTCTCGGAGCTTCAAATGCAAAAACCGATGCAAAACATTTGCAATTTGTGCGCAATCGTGGTATGATACAGGGGAATTTTATGCAAGGAGAATTTTATGCGCAGACCCATTATTGCAGGAAATTGGAAGATGAACAACACCGCGAGCGAGGGCGTGGAACTTGTCAAGGCGTTGAAGCCCCTCGTGAAGGATGCAAAGTGCGACGTCGTCGTGTGCGTTCCCGCCATCGACATCCCCGCCGTCAAGAAGGCCATCCACGGCTCGAGGATCAGGTTGGGGGCACAGAACGTGCATTTTGCCGAAAAAGGCGCCTTTACGGGCGAGATCTCGGCGAGCATGCTCAAAGAGTACGGCGTGCAATATGTCATCATCGGGCACAGCGAGCGGAGGCAGTACTTCGGCGAAACGGACGAAACGGTGAATAAACGCACTTTGGCTGCCCTTGCCGCAGGCCTTACCCCCATCGTTTGCATCGGGGAGAGCCTCGAGGAGCGCGAAGGCGGGCTTACGGAGAAGGTGCTCTCCGCACAGATCGAGAAGGACTTCGCGGGCATTGAAGATTTCTCCAAGATCGTCGTCGCCTACGAGCCCATCTGGGCGATCGGAACGGGCAGAACGGCCACCGACGAACAGGCGAACGAGACCATCGGATTTATCAGGAAACGCATGAAGAAGGTCTACGCGGGCAAGAACGTGGGCAGGATGCGCATCCAGTACGGCGGCTCCATGAATGCCAAGAACTGCAAGGGGCTCATGGCCCAGCCCGAGATCGACGGCGGTC
>CANRIO010000045.1 GCA_947630605.1 uncultured Clostridia bacterium | reverse complement strand
TGGAGCTACTGGTATCTTCGCTGCGCTCGATGGCTTCGGCTTTTCCTCGCGCGGACTTGAACCGGCGACCTATTCCCTCCCCAAAAAATGATCGCCGCGCGTTTCATTACAATCATCACTTTTTCCCGATCATTTTTCGGGGACCCCCATTTCATTTGATCAATAGGTCTGGACGGTCCAAGTAGCAACCGATAACGCAAAAGAAATCGCGGGGAGGTTTCCCCGCGATTTCTTTTGGAGCTACTGGCCGGACTTGAACCGGCGACCTCTTCCCTCCCCAAAAAATGATTGATAAACGCTTTCATCGCCGTCATCTCCTTTCCCCAATCATTTTTCGGGGACCCCCATTTCATTTAATCAATAGGTCTGGACGGTCCAAGTAGCAGTCGATAACGCAAAAGAAATCGCGGGGAGGTTTCCCCGCGATTTCTTTTGGAGCTACTGGCCGGACTTGAACCGGCGACCTATTGATTACGAATCAATCGCTCTACCGACTGAGCCACAGTAGCGTGCTTTGCATTGCTCATTCATTATAAAAAAGTTTCCGCAAAAAAGCAAGCGTTTTCGCGGATTTTTTCAAATTTCACGCAAAAAGAATTTCCCGCTCGCATCAGGCAAAATATTGCTTGATCGAGAGGACGTCGAGGCAAAGTTCGATCTGCAGATATCGGATATCTTTGGAAAAGAGGATGCCCGCTGCGATCTCCCTTCCCCTTCGCATGGCGCGGCGAAGGGCTGTGTTCCAGAGTGCGAAGTGCCCCTCCCCGTTCTGTGTCAAAAGTCCGCCGAGCGATTTTACCGCCCCCGTCACGGCGGCCCGCGCCCCCTCCTGCGTCACGGAGGAACGTTCGAGCCCGTTGGCGGCGTCATAGAGGATGCGGGAGATCTCGTCGAGCGTTGTTGCATTTGCCTCGACAAGCGCTCTGTCGTCCGCCTTTTTCCCATCCAAATAAAAGTCCTTCGCCTCCTTCTCGAGAACGCGAACTTCCACCCCATTCGCGGACATGGTGCCCTCGACGAACGTCGCGTCCGTCTTTTTGTAGTAGCAAGCGAGGACGACGGCGTCCTCCTCCTCGAGAAGATACCCTGCCCCGCCCGCGAGGTAACTGTCCCCCGCGACCACCCCCGCGGTGAGGGTGTCGCAGTCGCGGACGAGGAAGTAATATTTTTGGCCGAGAGAGACGGTGGCCGTCTTTCTGCCCTTGCATTGAAAGACGGCTAAAAAGATCCCGACGACGATGACAAACAGAAGGAGCGCGGCGAGAAAGGTCGCTCCCGCGCGTTTCAGACGTACCCGCATACCCTATCGTATGCAAGGTAGCTTTACCGATATGCAAAAGCGCGGCATCACAGCGCCGCGCCTTTCCATTTTAACATGACTATATGAGCTTGATCCCGATCGCGAGGAAGCCGTATTTTGCCTGCGCTTCGGGGGTG
Source organism: uncultured Clostridia bacterium (assembly GCA_947630605.1). Taxonomy (GTDB): domain Bacteria; phylum Bacillota; class Clostridia; order Christensenellales; family Borkfalkiaceae; genus Gallimonas. Next base: position 8,308 of record CANRIO010000045.1, on the reverse strand, counting down.
TAGTAGGCGTCCATGTCGCTCGGGGAGGCCTTTTCTCCCGCCTCGTAGCCGCATGCCGTCAGCGGAAGGGCGCGGCACAAGTCGCCATATGTTGTGAATGTTTGCAGGCTTTCGACGCGCACACGCAGCTTTTCGCCGCTCTCCGCCTCGGTAAAGCAGATGACATCCCCCACCTTGACGGCACGGCGTTTTTCGTCGTTCAACCTGATCTCAAAGGTCTTCTTCCCCGCCTTGATCCTGGCAAAGGGAGCGGGCTGCAACATCATCGCATGCACGTTGCGGCGGCGCAAAATGTCCCCCTCCCGCAGCGGAAGCGGGCAGGAAAAGGTGTACTTCGCCTGAACGAGCTTGGCATCGGGGCAGGGCACGCCGTCGGCATCCCGAAGGTCCGAGACTGTGACGCGCTGTGCAAAGTATTCTTCGGGAGAGAGCACCTCCAAGACGTCGCCCTCGTGGAAGCGGCCACGCATCTCCACCTCCGCCCTGCCCTTTCGGTAGCCTTGGACGATGGCGATGAAGTCGCATGTCCCCGCAATTTGCGAGCCGTCCGAAGAGACGGTATCCGCGTTTTTTCCAAAGGCGTAGGCGGTCGTATATTGCCTGTGCGTGATGGTCTCGAGTTCCTCTCCGAGCTCTTCCGACCACCCCATGTCCAAGATACGGCGGTAAGAATTGACGGTCGTGGCGAGATAGCTCTCACTCTTCATGCGGCCCTCGATCTTGAAGGAACAAACCCCCGCGGCGGCAAGTTCGCCGAGATGTTTTGCCATATTGAGGTCCTTGCTGTTGAGAAGATAAACCCCCTTTCCGTCCTCTTCGAGGGAGAGCACTTCGCCCCCCTTCAGGCGTCTTACTTCATAGGCGTCGCGGCAGGGCTGGGCGCATGCGCCGCGGTTGGAGCTTCTCCCCTCTAAATAGTCGGAGAGGTAGCACCTGCCGCTATAGGAGATGCACATCGCGCCGTGGACGAACGCCTCAAGCTCCAATTCGGGGAGAGCGCGGTGGATCTCTTCGATCTCCTTTAAGGAGACCTCGCGGCCGAGCACGACGCGCCTTGCCCCGAGCTCCTGCCAAAGAGCCGCCGCCTCCGCATTCAGCGTGTTCGCCTGCGTCGAAATGTGGATGGGAAGGGTGGGCGCGGCCCTCCTTGCAAGGCGCAGAACGCCCAAATCGGAGACGAGCACGCCGTCCGCCTTCACCTCTTCGAGGAACTTGAGGTGCCTCTCGATGGCGGGAAGATCTGCGTTCCTTGCAAAGATGTTGACGGCGACATAGACCCGCTTCCCTCGGACATGGGCATAGGCAATGCCGTCTGCAAGCTCCTTTTCGGTAAAATTGTCGGCGAAGGTGCGGAGGGAAAAATCCTTGCCGCCGAGGTAGACGGCGTCCGCGCCGTAGCGGAAGGCGAGCTTCAATTTTTTCAGGTTGCCCGCAGGGGCGAGAAGTTCCAAACTCATGGCTTCAACTTTTTCGCCCGCCGAGAAGCGTCGGGCGGCGATCCTTTTTATGATAATTTTCTGCTCACGGCGAGCCCTTCGCCGATCTCTATGATCTGCGTCTCGAAGTCGGGGTCGCCCTCGAGAAGTGCGAGGTACTCCCCGATGTGTTCAAAGAGCATCCTGCGCTTTTTGGGCACCTTCTCTTTCTCCCGTCCGAGAAAGAGCACATCGTCCGAAACGAGCACCCCTTTTTTTCGCAAGAGCCGCTTACAGTCCGCAAAATACCTTCTGTATTGCGCCTTCGGGCCATCTAAGAAGATGAGGTCGAAGGTCCCTTCGAGGCAGGGAAGAATTTCCCCCGCGTCCCCCTCCAAAAGGCGGACGCCCCTTTCCGCCCCGAAGGCGGCGATGTTCTCCCGCGCACGCTGTGCCCTCACGGGGTCGCGCTCGATGGCCGTCACCTCCGCACCCGTTGCAAGGTGCAGGGCGATGGACGTGAGACACTCCGCCGCACCGATCTCGAGGATGCGCTCCGCCCCCTTTGCAAGCTCCAGAAGAAGGGAGAGCGCTTCGTCGCAGACGGTCGGGTCACGCACGTCGAGGGCGGCCGCACGCAGCGTTTGAAGGCGGGAAAAAGGGTCGTTCATCAACAATATTTTTGCAAAACGCGGTGCACGACGGGGTATTCGGAGCGCTCCGCCGCCTCGGGAAGTTCGACTTCTTCCCCGTCGATGTGGGCAAAGACGGCATGCAGGATCCCGAGCTGTTCCTGGAAATTCTCGGAATTTTCGCACGCGTCCGCAAAGTCCGTATATTCTGCCCGCGCCGCCGAAACATCCCCCCAATCGAGGTTGATCATGACGAGGAAGTAGGCGGTCTTATAATGCCATTCGCCCCCCTCGCTGCCCCCGAGAGAGCGGAGAGATTCGATGTAGCGGACGGCGTCGGTGGTGTCGTCGAGGCCGATCGCGGTGCGAAGGCCGAGCTGGAAGACGAGCACGCGGACGACGGGATAGAAAAATTGGTTGCGCTCCGCCCCGTCGAGAATGTCGCGCGCCTTTGCGAAATCCTTCGCGTCAAAACATGCCACAACGCGGTTGTAGACGACGTCGCGGTATACCATGCCCGCGAAGAACCATAGCGAAACGACCGCCGCGACGCATCCGATGACGCCGAGTGCAAGGATGCCGTATACAAATCCGAGCACGGCTACGACGATCGCGGTGACCGTGCAGACGCCGAGCAGGGCGCACACGACGGTAAGGCTCTTTTTCATAACTTCCTCCTATCCGAAATTCAGATCTCGTTGATGACGGGAATGATCAGCGGGGATTGTTTGGTGCGTTTGAAGATATAATTTTTGACGGCGCGGCGGACAGCGCCCTCGATCTCGGAGAGGCCCGCACTGATGGGAACGCCCTGCACGGCACGCTCGGCGGCATTTTTCAGTTCCGCCACCGTCTCGCGCTCCTCCTTTTCATCCACAAAGACGAAGCCACGGCTCTCGACGACGGCGTCGCCCACGACGGCCCCGCCCGAGACGGTCAGCCCGATGAGGAAGATGCCCTCCTCCGCCATGCGCACGCGGTCCTTCAAAACTTCGCTCGTGGAGAGGTCTTCGAACCCGCTCCCGTCGATGAGGCGGGCACCCGCGGGGAAGTTCTCCCCCTGCTTTAAGACCTCGTTTGTGACCTCCACGCTGTTGCCGATCGCGGGGATGAAGATGCAGCTGCCCGGCATACCGAGCTCTTCCGCAAGTGCCGCATGCCGCTTGAGGTGGCGGTATTCGCCGTGGATGGGGATGAAGAACTTCGGCTTTAGGAGCGCGTGGATGATCTTGTGCTCCTCCTGGCAGGCGTGCCCCGAGACGTGGATCTTCTCGAGGCTCTCGTAGACGACCTTCGCCCCCAGCCGCGTGAGGTTGTTGATGACCCCCCAGATCATGCGCTCGTTCCCCGGAATGGGGCTCGCCGAGATGATGATGGTGTCGTTCGGCCCGATGGTGACTTTGTTGAATTCGCCCGCCGCCATGCGGGTGAGCGCGGACATGGGTTCCCCCTGTGAGCCCGTGGAGACGATGACGATCTCGCGGTCGTAGTAATTTTTGATCTTCTCGACGTCGACGAGCATGCCCTCGGGAATTGTGATCTCCCCTATTTTTGCGGCCGCATCCACGACGGAGAGCATGCTCCGCCCGGAGAGGGCGACCTTACGGCGGAACTTTGCCGCGATGTCCACGATCTGTTGCAGACGGTGGACATTGGAAGCGAACGTCGCGATGATGATGCGGCGGTCGGAATGCTCGGCAAAGAGGTGCTCGAGCGTCGTCCCCACCACCTTTTCGCTCATGGTGTAGCCCGGCCGCTCGATGTTGGTGGACTCCCCGAGGTATAGAAGCACGCCGCGCTTGCCGTATTCGGCGATCTCGGCAAGGTCGATGGGACTGCCCGCGACGGGCGTGAGGTCGATCTTGAAATCGCCGCTGTGGAAGATGATGCCGTAGGGCGTCTCGACGGCGAGGGCGGTCGCCCCCGCGATGGAGTGGTTCACATTGACGAAGTTGACAAAAAACGCCCCCGCCTTGATGCGGTCCTTGGGTCTGACCGTAATGAGGTTGACGTGATTTAAGCGGTGCTCGCGCAGCTTGTTGTCGACGAGGGCGAGGGTGAGCTTCGTCCCATAGACGGGCGTATCGGGCAAAAGTTCCTTCATGAGATAGGGAACGCCGCCGATGTGGTCCTCGTGCCCGTGCGTCAGAAAGACGCCGCGGATCTTCTTTTTATTGCTCGTGAGGTAGGTGATCTCGGGAAAGACGAGGTCGATCCCGGGCATGTCCTCCGTGGGGAAGATGATGCCCGCGTCGATGACGATGATGTCATTTCCGTATTCGATGGCGGTCATGTTCTTTCCGATCTCGCCGACGCCGCCGAAGAAGAGGATGCGGACGGGCCTTTTTCCCTTTGCGAGCCTTCCCCCCTGCTGCTTTTTTGCGGAAACTATCCCCTTGTCCTCAGACATGGGTGCGGCAAACGCCGTCTTCACACGTCTTTGGGAAGGCTTTGCCGCCGAAACTTTCGCGGGGGCGGGATCCTTCTTTTCGGGCGGGACCTTCCCGGGCTCTGCCTTTTGGGGAGGGAGGGCCTTTGTCAATACGATGCGCGTGCCCTTCCCCTTTGCACGGGAGGGACGGCGGACTTTCAGCCCCGCCTCCCGCATGGCCTCGCGGGTGCGCTCCTCGCCGAGGCTCTTCTTTTTTGCATTGTTCTCGCGGGTATATGCCTCGATCCCGGCAGCGATCGCGCTTTCGATCGCGCCCCTGTCTTTTGCCTTGTTACCCTTTCTTTGTTCCTTCAAATGATGCTCCTTATGATATGATAAAGCGGAGAGCCGAAAGTCGGCTCCCCGCATTCCTTTCTGAATCCGAACTTTCTAATCAATACAGGTTAGAAATTGAGGTCGGACTTTTCCATGAGCCCCGTCTTGATGAGGCCTTCGTTCAAAAGCTCTTCCTCGCTCCTGAACGCATATTGGGAAACATAATCCACGGGCTCGATCTCTTCCTTCACGACGCCCAGCCGTTCGGCAAGGAGTTCGATGAGGCGGAGGGAACGCTTGAGCGCGACATTGCTCTTGACCTTCATCATGAGCGGGGTGCGCTCATACATCTTGGTGTTGCCCGCAAACTTCTGGTGATAGACGGATTCGGGGAATTCTTCGGGATCGAGGGCGAGGTACAGGCAGAGCGTCCTGCCGCGCACGGCGATCTTGGCCACCGTCTCGTTGTTGAAGGCGAAGCGGTCGTTCGACCAGTTGACCTGCGAGGTCATCTGCGGATAGCAGAGGATCGCGTTCTTGAGGTCGCTGTAGAACTGCTTGACGTTCTCTTCGCTCTCGATGATCTTCGCGGTGAAGCTCCTCTTCAAGCGGGTCGTCATCTCGGGTTCGGAACCTTCGACGGCCTCGACGGGCTCGGGTTCCTCGTTGACCTCTTCGACAGCCTCGGCAACTGCAAGCTCCTCGACGGTCTCTTCGACAACCTCTTCAACAGGCTCTTCGACGGGTTCCTCAACGGGTTCCTCGACGACGGGCTCTTCGACAGGCTCCTCAACGGGTTCCTCAACGACGGGCTCTTCGACGGGTTCCTCAACGACGGGCTCTTCGACGGGTTCCTCAACGGGTTCCTCGACGACGGACTCTTCGACAGGTTCTTCGACGACGGGCTCCTCAACGGGTTCCTCGACGGGCTGTTCTTCGACAATCTCTTCGACGGGTTCCTCGACAACTTCTTCTACAGGCTCCTCTACAGGTTCCTCAACAACGGGCTCTTCGACAGGTTCTTCGACGACGGGCTCTTCAACAGGTTCCTCGACGGGCTGTTCTTCGACAACTTCTTCGACGGGCTCTTCAACAGGCTCCTCAACAGGTTGCTCTTCGACAACCTCTTCGACGGGTTCCTCGACAGGTTCCTCAACGACGGGCTCTTCAACGGGTTCCTCAACGGGCTGTTCTTCGACAACCTCTTCGACGGGCTCTTCGACAGGCTGTTCTTCAACAACCTCTTCGACAACCTCCTCAACGGGCTCCTCGACGGGAGCGGCCGCCACGACGAGGCCCTCTTGTTTCAACATATCCACGACGCGGGTCGCAACGCCGTCGTAATCGAAGGGCTCTTCCTCGGGCTCCTCCTCGACGGGCTCCTCTTCTTCGACGACAGGTTCCTCGTCGACAACGGCGACGAGCAGGCCCTGTTCCTTCAGAAGGTCGACAACGCGGTTGGCGACGAATTCATAATCGAAGGTCTCGGCGGGTTCCTCTTCCACGGGTTCCTCGACGGGTTCCTCGACGGGCTCCTCGACAACTTCCTCGGCGGGCTCTTCCTCGACGACGGGCTCTTCAACGGGCTCTTCTTCGACGACAGGCTCTTCTTCGGCAACTTCCTCGACGGGTTCTTCGACCTCTTCGATCGTCCAACGCTGTTCGAGGATCTCGACAACGCGGTTTGCGATGAGCTCATAGTCGAGCCCCTCGTTGACCTTATCCGCAATGGCGGCCTCGTCCGCGACGGGGATGGCGGCGAGAACTTTCTCTGCGACCGCATCCGCATCGGGTTCGGGAAGGACCGCTGCGATCTTCTCGGCGAGTGTGTCGTAATCGAACTCACTGGGCTCCCCGGCAGGTGCGACGCCGCCCGCAAGTTCCTCGCGGAGTTCGTCGATCTTCTTGCCGAGCGTCTCGGTGACTGCGGCCTGCGCGGCTTGAAGGTCCGCGGCGTTCTTCTCGCTGATCGCGCTGAGCTGTTGCTCTAAGTACTGGATCTCGAGAAGGACGGGCTCAAGCTGTTCGCGGATCGCGCTAAGGATCGCGTCGGATGCGGAGCCGCTCTGTGCGGAATTGAATTGCAATTCCTTGAGAACGCTCTCTTTCGCCTCGTCGACCTTGGCCGTAAGCCCCTTGTAGATGCCCTCTAAAATGAGTGCGTTGTTGTTGTTCATATCGGACATAACTCACCTCTCCTCATGAAGCAATTTTATCTCATTTCCTATTTTACACTATCTTCGCGCAAATGTAAATATTTTTACGAAAAAAATTTCTCAAAAATGCACATTTTTTTTGCAAAAAAGGGCGTTTCACACCCCTCGGCCGCAAACATGGTACCCCCGAACGGAAAAATCCCGCTTAAATTTCCAACTTTTCCCGCCTCCGCCACCCATGTCGCACGCACGTGCGTACACTTTATATTCTATGCGGAGCATGTCGGGGAGGGCGCTTTTTCTCTTCGGAAGGGGAAAAGCTCCCTTTCAAAGGCGTTTGGGGGAAAGCTTCCTTCTCCCGATGCGGATGCGGTTGAACACCATGCCCACCGTGAAGCAGATCATCATCCAATACACGAAGAGCAGGCAGGCGACGACGAGGGAGAGCGCGCCGTACAGCTTTTCCCCGCCCGAGAAGCGGAGATAGACAAAGAAGACCGCCGAGGCCCCCAGCCAGAGAGCGGCGGTGATGAGGCTCCCTGCGACCGTCTCGGAGGCGGAGAGCGCGAAGGGGCTGACATAGGCATTTAAGATCCACGCGGAGAAGAAGGCCAAAAGGAAGAGGAGGATGTATTCGGAGGGATAGGCGAGCCATGGCGAAAGGAAACGCACGGCGTACACGCCCGCAAGGAGTACGGCGGCCGCCGCCGCGAAGAAGAGAAGGAGAAGCAGTGTGAACCCGATGGCCGCGAGGCGTACCTTCCAGCCATGCTTGGTGCGTTTTGCGTCATAGACGATCTCGCCGCTACGGCGGAGATGGTAAAAAAAGCTGCTGCTCGACCAGAGCGTCGTCACGAGAAAGAAGATGCTCACCCCGCTCAAAGCCCCCTCCGCATTCTCCTTCAGGAAGAGGAGAACGTCGCGTGCCCAGCCGAGAAGCTCGAGCTCGAGGACGTCCTCCGCGGGGAGGGAATTGCCGAAGAGAAGCGTCAGCCAAAAGAGGAAGGGTACGAGGGAGAGCACCAAAAAGAAGGCGAGCGTGCCCGCGATCGTCGTGAATTTGTGCTCTGCGAGCGTGCGATAGAAGGCCTGCACCCGCCTTGCCCCCGCCCGCAATTTCCCCTTTTTCATATTTTACAGTGTGTGCAAACACAATGGAATCATGAGGAGAACGCGTCAGCAGCCCGAGGGGCACCCCTGTCTCATGGAGGAGGGATCCACTCGCCTATGGCTCGAAATGAGGGTAAGTGGTGCGGGCGAGTAGTCGGACTGATGTTTTAGGGGAGCCTTCGGGTACTTTGCTCCTCAGGATGACGCATATGAGTGAATTGTCAAACTAAGTGCAACAGTTTTTGAGATTCAGTTCAAACAAACTCTGTGGAGATTGGAAGAGAAGGA
>CANRIO010000044.1 GCA_947630605.1 uncultured Clostridia bacterium | reverse complement strand
ATCGTGGAGACCAAACAAGGTAAAATGTTCGGCGAATGGAATGACTATGGCAGACTGTTAGATTATTAAACTTCAATATAGCGGAATACAAGGAAGGCGAGGGCGTTTGTCCTCGCCTTTTGCATAGAAAAATGGGACGTAAGTCGTTCAACTTACGTCCCACTTGGCGCGCCAAGGTGGAACGTGAGTTGAAAGAAACTTGCGTTCCATTTTTTTATTTGCAAAAGGCGAGAATAATTTTGCCCTCGCTTATGCTGAGCTTGTCGAAGCATCACCTTATTATAAGCCTTTCCCCTTTGAAAGAGGGAAGGTGTCACGCTTCGCGTGACGGATGGGGGTTGGGCTTCCAAAGGCCACTCCGCGTCATCCTTCTTTTCCTCATCTCGACGCCGCGTGTTTTACGTCCTCATCTCGACGCTGCGCCGCCCATCGGGCGGCGCGGCGGAGGAGACCCCAACAAAAAGCAAAGAAGCTGCCCAACGGGCAACTTCTTACAAATGTCGCTTTGTCCGTTCTAATTTTCACATCCACGATACTCCAAAAAAAATATTGCGAAGCGAGATTTTTTTGGAAAAGGAGCGACAAGCGGCAAAAGGATAGCGACCGCCAAAAGGCGATCGCTTCCAAAAGCCGCTTTGTCGCGACGTGGTGCGCCATAAGGAACTCGAATCCCTAGCCTTCGGTTCCGTAGACCGACGCTCTATCCAATTGAGCTAATGGCGCATATCTTGCGGCGGGGGGAAAGGGCCCACTCCATGCCTCAAACACCTTGTTATTATATCCGCTTTGAAAGTTTTTGTCAACTTATTTTCGGGCAAAAAATAAATATCCACAGATTTTTTCAAATTGTGGAAAACGAAAAGGCGATTTTTGCCTCAAACATGTGTTTTTTGTCGAAACGTGGAATTTTCGGGGGCAAATGTTGATAAATTGTGGAATTCTTTTTGGATCTTTTTAATTTTACACACCGGAATGTATATTGTTCAACCCTCTGAAATGGGGAGTTATTGACACTTTTCCACCTTATTCTATGGAAAAAGAGGGCAATTTATGCCCTCCCGCCGTGGATAACCTCCATCAATTATACTTCGTATGCGACTTGAAGAGCAGAGCCATCAAAAAGGAGAAGACGACGGCTGCCGAGACCCCCGCACTTGCCGCCGCAAGGGGACCCGTGAGCGCTTCGAAAAGTCCCTCCCGCGCACCCTTCATGCCGCCGTTTGCAAGGAGGTAGCCAAACCCCGAAATGGGGACCGTCGCCCCCGCGCCCGCAAAGTCGACGATGGGCTGATAGAGCCCGAGGGCGGTGAGCGCGACCCCCGCGAGCATAAAGATGACGAGGATCTTCCCCGCCGTGAGGTCGGTAAAATTGATGACGAGCTGGGCGATGGCGCAGATGAGCCCGCCGACCGCAAACGCCTTCAGAAACATGAATACGATCTCGAGATATTCCATAGCTATGTACCCATTCTCGGACATGGGTGTGGGCAATTACGTCAAGAGAGGATTTTTCGGCAAAATTTTAACGCTGCAAAACGACCGCATGGGCGATGCAGGGAATGCTCTCTCCCTGCCCCGATGAGACGGTGGAAAGGAGGGCGCCCGTCGCAACAAAGAGGATGCGGCGAAGGCTCCCCGTCATGAGCTTTTTGTAGAGATAAGAGGCGAGCACGACGGCCGAACAGCCCGCACCGCTTCCCCCCTGAAATTCATCCTCGATGACGTTGTAGACGATCTCGCCGCAGTCGACGTGATTTTTGGAGATATCCAGCCCCTTTTCCCATGTGAGGTCCTTTAAGATCCTGCTGCCGAGTGCGCCGAGGTCGCCCGTCACGATGAGGTCGTAGTCCTCCGCCTCCTCGCCCGTCCCGCGGAAGTGGGCGAGAATGGTGTCGCACGCCGCCGGCGCCATGGCGGCGCCCATGTTGTTGACGTCCGTCACGCCGAAATCCACCACTTTCCCGAGCGTCGCCGCCGTAATTTTGACCCCGTCTCCCTTTGCGGAGAGGAGTGCGCCCCCCGCGGCCGTGACCGTCCATTGCGACTGCGGAGGACGGGTGCAGCCCAGCTCCAAGGGGTAGCGGTATTGCCTCTCGGCGGAGGCAAAGTGGCTTCCCGTGGCCGCGACGATGTTTTTGCAAAAGCCCCCGTCGATGAACGCGGCGGCGACGGCGAGCGATTCCGCCATCGTGGAACAGGCCCCATACACCCCGAGAAAGGGGACGGAGAAGTCGCGGGCGGCAAAACTTGCGGAGATGATCTGGTTGAGAAGATCCCCTGAGACGATCATATCCACCTCGTCGCGGCGAAGCCCCGCATTTGCGATCGCCCCGTCGATGACGGTGGAGAGCATCTTGCATTCCGCCTTTTCGAAGGTGCTCTCTCCGAACATGTCGTCCGAGAGCGCACGCTCTACATACCTGCCCACGATGCCCTGGCATTCCTTCGGCCCGGCAACACTGCTCGTCGCCACGATACGCGGCGCCCTCTTAAACCAAATCGTCTGATTGCCCATACTCTCTCCGCCTTCAGTTTTTGCAATCGTAGAAGTTTTATTTATAAGAGGAAAAGGAGGGTAAAGGCACCCCCTCCCGCGTCATGCTGAGCCGATTTGCCAATACGCAGTCCATGCGAGCCTCTCCCCGAAGCATCCCGAGGATGAAAACAGTGACATTGATAAACAGCCCACCGCTCCAAATTCGTCATGCTGAGCGTAGTCGAAGCATCACCTTATTATTGGACTTCGTAATTCGGGATTCTTCGGAGAGTCGCTTTCGCGGACAGCCGTATTCACCCCGTCGGCTCAGAATGACGCGCTTACCCCTGACCGCTACCCACTATCCGCCAATCCCCAATCCCTCATCTCGACGCCGCGTTTCTTTTCCCCTCATCTCGACGCCGCGCCGCCATTTTGGCGGCGCGGCGGAGGAGACCCCTACAAACCCATTCTGCCACATCGAGAGGGGATTCCCTCGGCCCCTTCGGGGCCTCGGAATGAGGGCAGGGTAAACCGCGTCATGCGAAAATTTTCCCTTACATCTTGACAAACGGCAAAATTTTTGCTAAAATTGTTCGCGATAGCGAACTCAAAGGAGACAGAAGCATCATGTATGATTTCAAATTAAAGGTAGAAGGGATGCACTGCGGCATGTGCGAGGCGCATGTCAACGACGCCGTGAGGAAGGCCGCACCCGATGCGAAGAAGGTCACTTCCTCCGCCGCGAAGGGGGAGACGACGTTCTCCGCCGAAGAGGACTGCCTCGAGGCCGTCAGGGCCGCCATCGAGGAAATGGGCTACCATGTTCTCACCGCCGAGACCCTTCCCCACGAGAAGAAGGGATTTTTCGCACGGCTCTTCAAAAAATAAAGCGCATCCGCATGCGAAGGGGGAAGAAATGAGGACGCACGAATCGGAAGAAATGTATCTCGAGACCATTTTGCTTCTCGAAAAGAAGGGGGGCAGCGTACATGCCATCGACATCGCGGGGGAACTCGGCTATGCGAAGTCGAGCGTCTCGCGTGCCGTCGGACTGCTCCTCGGGAAGGGGTATATCACCGTGAACGGCTCGGACGAGATCGCGCTCACCGCCCGCGGAAGAGAGAAGGCGTCCGACATCTACGACCGCCACCGCGTCATCACACAGCTCCTCATGCGGATGGGGGCGGACGAGAAGCTCGCGGAGGAGAACGCCTGCCGCATCGAGCATGTCATCTCGCCCGAACTCTTCGAGATCATGAAGGGCTTTGCAAAAAGTTAAAAAATTCCCCGAGGTCATCTCGGGGAAACATCATTTATCGGGGCCTTTTCATGGCCTCTTTTTTTTGCGCGAAAGAAGAAATTTCACAAGCAGATATACGCCATAGACGATGAGGAAGGCGGGGGCATAGCCGCAAAAATCGATGCCGACGTCGTGCATGGACGCACCCCTTCCCGCCGTGAAGAGAGGCAGCTGTAAGAGCTCGGTGAGCCCCGCAAAGGCAAACCCGACGAGAAGGAAGATGATGATAAAGAGGAGCCGCCGCTTCCAGCTTCCCCTGTCGAAGGCGATCGCCACGCCCGCTCCGAGAATGCCGAGGAGAAGAAAGGCGCCGAAGTGCCCGAAGAGCTTCCGGATGAGGCGGCCGAACCCGCTCACACTGTCGCTGTAACGCAGCCGCTGTACCTTGAGAAGAAGGGTGATGCTCTCCGTCAGCGCCCCTCCCTCCTCCGAAAAATCGGGGTCGTCGGAGACGGTCACGGTAATGTGCACTTCCTCCGCGGCGCGGGAGGGGAGAAGGGTGCCCGCATCCGTCACGACGACGGCGTCGGGGCGGTCGGAGATGAATTTCACAAAGAATTCCTCGGGCTCCGCAAGCACCTTGAGGGGGAATTCCTTCCCCGCCGTCACGGTGAGGGCGTATACCCCATCCGAAAGCGTGAGCCCCTTTGCGCGAAGCTCTGCCCCGAGGGAGGCATTCGTAACTTCCACCTCCATGGAGGCGGTGACGCCCCCGAACGCATAGGCGGAAATGATGGCGCTGCCCCGCTTTAATGCAGAATATTCCCCGCTTTCGGCGTCGACGGCAAGAACTTCGGGAGAGGAACTCAAAAACCGCACCGCCCGCTTGGTGCAATCGGTGGGGGAGAGGGTGGCAAGGATTTCTCCTTCATCGCCCACATGCAGTAAATTTTTTGCCGCGCGCACGGGAAGGGAGAGGGAGATTTTCTCGGGCAAGATCTCCTCTTCGGACAGTTGTTTTACAGTGATATTTTTCTCATCCCGCAGGGTGACGAATTCGCCCTCTACAAGCGTTTCTGAGGTGTAGACCGCGGACATGGTGGCCTCGCCCGCCGTCAAAGCATGCACGACGCCCTGCTCATCGACGGTCGCGACGGAGGGGTCGCTGCTCAAAAATTCCACGGCAAAATTTCCCTCGGAAGAGAACTCTGCTTTGAGAAGCGCGCTCTCGCCCACCTCGAGCGTTTCCCCGCCCTCGACGGAAAGAGTCAGCTCGTCCGGGATGACCTCTTCGACGGTTAGGGTGAAGCTATCTGTAAGGCCGCCCTCTTTGAGCTCCGCCGAGACGACCGTCTCCCCGAGCCCGGCCGCATAGATCTTTCCCCCGCGGATATAGGCGATATTCTCATCCTCCGTATGCCATGCGACATCGCGGTATCCCACGGAAGTATCTTCGGGGTCAAACCGCACGCCGAGCGCCTTTCTTTCCCCGAGAAAGAGGCGTACATCCTCCTCCTCTTCGCCGCAGAGGGCGGTAATGGAGACGGGGGGAATGTCCCGCGGCGCGCTTCCGCCCAGCGAGGTCATCACGTCGTCGATGACGTCCCCGAACGCCCCGCTCTGCGAAGAGGAAAATTTCGCGGGGAGGAGGGCCTGCACACACAAAAAGACGCACTCTAAAATAAAGAGCGTCAAAAAGACGATCCTTGCGATGAGCGCGCCCCGCCTTTTTCCAGTCCTGCCTTTTTCCATCGTGATCCCCCTCCATTCAATATATTAACATACAAATGCGGGCGTGTCAACATTTTCATAAAATCCTTTACAAAGGGCATATATTGTGGTATAATAGAGCAAAAGACAAAAGATAGGGGAATTTTATGCGCTGCCTTTATTGTAACTGCACGGAGAGCAAGGTCATCGATTCCCGTTCTGCCGACGACGACAGGTCGATAAGGCGCAGAAGGGAATGCATCGGCTGCGGGAGAAGGTTCACGACCTACGAGACCATCGAAGTCGCGCCCATCCTCGTCGTCAAGAACGACGGAACGCGTCAGGCCTACGACATGACGAAGATCCGCCGCGGCATCATCAAGTCGTGCGAAAAGCGGCCCGTGCCCGTCGAGAAGATCGACGCCCTCGTCGATGAGATCACGAAGAAGGTGTATAACTCCATGGACCAGGAGATCTCCTCCAAGAAGATCGGCGAAATGGTCATGGACGGGCTCAAACAGCTCGACGAGGTCGCCTATGTCCGCTATGCCTCCGTCTACCGCTCCTTCAAGGACATCTCCTCCTTCATGGCGGAGCTCCAGAGCATGATCGAGAAAAAGGAAAAAGAGGGCAAGTGATGCCGAAAATCAAGGTTCGCGTCGGCGGCGTGGAGCTGGGCGGGGGCAAGATCGCCGTCCAGAGCATGACGACGGAAAAGACGAGCGAGGTAGAAAAAAGCGTCTCCTCCATCCTTCGTCTCGAAGAGGCGGGGTGCGACATCGTGCGCGTCGCCGTCCTGGACGAAGAGGACGCCATGGCCATCACGAAGATCAAAGAGCGCATCCACATCCCGCTCGTCGCCGACATCCACTTCTCCCCGCGCCTTGCCGTCCTTTCCGCGGAGGCAGGGGCGGACAAACTTCGCATCAACCCCGGCAACATCGGCGGGGAGAGGGAGATTGCCCTCGTCGCCGACGCCCTCCGTGCCCATCACATCCCCGTCCGCGTGGGGGCAAACACGGGGAGCATCGCCCCCGATTTTTTGCAAAAATACGGCAAAGGCGCACAGGCTCTCGTCGAGAGCGCCCTGCATGAGGCCGCCCTCTTCGAGAAGTTCGGCGTGCAGAATATCGTCCTCTCGGTGAAGGCTTCCGACGTCCCTCTGACGGTAAAGGCCTATACCATGCTCGCGGGCAGGACCTCATATCCGCTGCACGTGGGGGTCACCGAGGCGGGCGGAGGAGAGGCCGGGCTCATCAAGGGAAGCGTCGGCATCGGCGCCCTCCTTCTTGAAGGCATCGGCGACACCATCCGCGTCTCCCTCTCCGCCGATCCCGTCGAGGAAGTCCGGGCCGCGCACGGCATCCTCCGTGCCTGCGGGTTGGAAAAAGACTATGTCGAAGTGGTCTCCTGCCCGACCTGCGGGCGGTGCGAATACGACTGTATGGGCCTTTCTTCCCGCGTCCAAAGGCGGGTGGATGGCATCAAAAAACAACTCAAAGTCGCCGTGATGGGGTGCGTCGTCAACGGCCCCGGCGAGGCGAAGGACTGCGACCTCGGCATCGCGGGCGGAAGGGAATACTGCGTCATCTTCGAGCGGGGGAAGGAGAACTTCCGCGTGCAAAAGGATGCGGCCGAAGCTGCCTTTTTCGACCGTCTCGAACAGCTTCTCAAATGAAAAATACTTTTGATTTTACGAATATGTCATCGAAGAGCATCGAATATCTTGAAGAGATCAGGAAGGCGGAGGGGCTTTCCCGCGCCGTCCTCAAAAAGATCGTGGTGGAAGGGGGCGAGGCCGTCTTCCACCTCGTCACCGATACGAGCTATACGCAGGAGGACGTCCGCTATGCGAGCGAGGTCTCCCGCCGCTTTTGCAATGGACTGAACGCGACCGCGCGCGTCGTCAAATCCGTCCCCGACGAGGAGGGCATCCGCCGTGCGATCGCGGATATGCTCGGGGAAAAATTCCCCGCCTTCGCCGCCTTCGTCTCCCCCGAAGACATCTCCGTCTCTCTGGACAAGAGCGGGGGAAGGTTCTTCATCGGCGTGAGCGAGATCGAGCGGGCAAAGGGGAGGGAGGACGGCATCGTGGACGCCCTCTCCGCCGAGCTCAACAAATTCTTCTGCGGCTATTGGACGGGGGAACTTCGCCCCGTCAATAAGCAGAACGGCGAGATCGAAGGGGAGGCCCCGCCCCCCGAGGAATACATCGCCGCGCCCCGCTTTTTCGAGATCTGCAACTTCTCCCCGCTCGACGGCGCGGAAGTCTCGCATGCCATCTACATCGCCGACCTCGGGAAGGAGATGCAAAACGTCAGCGTCTGCGGGACGATCGGCTACATCGAAGAGCGGCAGTCGAAGAGCGGAAAACCCTATTTTTCGGTGACCGTCGCCGACGCAACGGGGAGCATCCGCGCCCGCTACTTTCCCCGCAAGGCCATGGTCGAGAAGGTGCGGGAGCTCACACAGGGGACGAGCGTCGTCCTTTCGGGGGACAACGAACTCTTCAACGGGAGCCTCTCCTTCCGGGCAAAGGCCATCGACCTCGGCACCCCGCCCGAAGGGTTTGTGCCCAAGGAGCGTCCCTCCCGCCCCGTCCCCGCAAGATACAGGACGGTTTTTCCCGCCCCCGCCTCCGACCTCGTGCAGGCCGATCTCTTCGGCACGACGCCCCTCCCCAAAGAGCTCACGGAGGGCAAATTCGTCGTGTTCGACCTCGAGACGACGGGCCTCAACAATACCCTCGGCAGCGCGATGGACCGCATCATCGAGGTGGGCGCGGTCAAGATCGAGGGGGGGACGATCACGGAGAAATTCTCCACCTTCGTCGCCTGCCCCGTCAAGCTCTCGCAGGAGATCATTTCGCTCACGGGCATCAAGGATGAAATGCTCGTCGGCGCACCCGAAGTTTCCGATGTTCTCGCCGACTTCTTTAAGTTCACGGCGGGTTGCACCCTTGTGGGCCACAACGTGCAGTTCGACTGCCGCTTCATCCGCTACTACGGCGAAAAGGAGGGGTATCTCTTCGACCACCGCCAGATCGACACCGTCGCTCTTTCCCAGCAGATGCTGCGCCTTTCCAACTACAAACTCAACACCGTCGCGGATCACTTCGGCTTCACTTTCAACCACCACAGGGCGTACGACGACGCCTTCGTCACGGCGAAGATCTTCATCGAGCTTGTGCGGGAAAAGGGCGGCCTCCCGAGATGATCGGATTTCTTACAAATTTTTCCGAAATTGCGTGTAAACGCTTGCAATCTATTGTAAGATATGTTAAAATAAGGTTACTTGATCGATGAAAAGAGATTGAGAGCGGGTCGCCGCTCTCAATTCTTTTGTAAGGGACTGCCCTGTATCCGAAGGAGCAATAAGGTGAAAGTCAAACCCATTTCCGAGATTATAGACTATCTTGCACCCATCGCAAAAGAGGTGGGCGTGGAGATCGTGGACGCCGCGTGGGATATGCGCCGCCGCACGCTCACCCTCTTTATCGACAGGGAGGGCGGCGTGGATCTTTTGACCTGCGAGGCCTTCCACCATGCCGTGGACGGCCCCCTCGACGAGCTCGATCCCACATTCGGGGCGGCCTATACGCTCAACTGTTCCTCCCCGGGGCTGGACCGTCCCTTCAAGACAGAGCGGGACTTTGCCCGCCACACCGGCGAGAAGGTGGAAGTGCACCTCTATGCCCCCTTCGAGGGGAAGAAGTATTTCGAAGGGGAACTTTCCGCCTTCGAAGAGGGCAACGTTCTTTTGAAGACGGAGGAGGGGACGGTCTCCATTCCCTTCGATAAGTGCTCGAAGGTCTGTCTTCTCATCGAAGTATAAAAAGAAAAAGTTTCGGCCCGCCGCCTTTCCATCGCAAAGGGGCAGGCCCATGCAATAACATTACAAAACATTTGGGAGAAAGGTTATGGTCAACAAGGATTTCTTTGCGGCTCTTGCCGATTTGGAGCAAGAGCGCGGGATCGGCGAGGAGGTGTTTATCAGCGCCCTCTCGAGCGCCCTCGCTTCCGCCTACAAGAAGCAGATGTTCGGCGAAACGGCCAATGTCGAAGTGCGGTTGAACCCCGAGAAGAGTACGATCCGTTTCTTCCTCGTGCGCACCGTCGTCGAGGATACCGACGAGGAGCTCGCCGACGGCGAGATCATGCTCGAGGACGCCCTCGCGATCAAGAAGACGGCCAAGGTGGGGGATGTCCTCTCGGAGGAATTTGTCCCCAAGGACTTCTCGCGCATCGCCGCCCAGACCGCAAAGCAGGTCATTTTGCAGAAGATCCACGAGACGGAGCGCGACAACACCCTCTCCGAGTTCTCGGACAAAGAGGGCGAGCTCATGACGGGCCTTATCCGCAAGGTGGAGGCCGCCAACGTCTACATCGAGCTCGGCAAGGGGCAGGTCGA
The DNA here is from genome assembly GCA_947630605.1 of uncultured Clostridia bacterium. Classification (GTDB taxonomy): domain Bacteria; phylum Bacillota; class Clostridia; order Christensenellales; family Borkfalkiaceae; genus Gallimonas. The sequence continues at coordinate 329 of CANRIO010000044.1, read as the reverse complement.
GGGCGTCATGCTCCCGCAGGACAAGGTCCGCGGCGAACGCTATGTGACGGGCGAGAAGCTCAAAGTGTTCGTCAAGAAGGTGAAGAGCGGCGGAAAGAACGCGCAGGTGCTCGTCTCCCGTGCGGCCCCCGGCCTCGTCAAACGCCTCTTCGAAGAGGAAGTTCCCGAGATAAAGGCGGGGACGGTGGTCATCAAGTCCGTCTCCCGTGAACCGGGCCACCGCACCAAGATGGCGATCGCCACCATGGATCCCCGCGTGGATCCCGTGGGCGCATGCGTCGGTAACAAGGGCGCGCGCGTCAACGCCATCGTCGATGAGCTTGGCGGCG
>CANRIO010000043.1 GCA_947630605.1 uncultured Clostridia bacterium | reverse complement strand
CACTACAAGGTTCGGATTATTATCATTTGGTACTCCCGACGGGAATCGAACCCATAACTAGCCCTTAGGAGGGGCTTATTATATCCATTTAACTACGGAAGCAAGATTTATTTTTGTGTTCGATTCCCGTCCCCGACGGGAATCGCGTTATGAGCATGACGCCTTAGTGCGGCATAAGCGGAACGCTCGTGCGCCGCTCCGCGTCGGGCGAACCCATAACTAGCCCGAAGGTGCGGCTTATTATATCCATTTAACTACGGAAGCAGGTTAAGGCTTGATTTTATCTTACATCATTTTCGGGGAAAATGCAAGCAATTCGCGGGAGAATTTTTACAGTCGGGGAAAAGCATTTTCTTTTAGGGGCGGAAGCATTCAGAAGAGGGGCGTCAAACGCTTGTAAAAAATTTGAGATTGTGATACAATAAACAAAAACACAGAGGCAAAACGAAGGCAATACAGGGTAGCATATGGGAAAGCTGCTTGGGATCGACGTCGGGTCGACCACGGTCAAGCTGTGTCTGCTTGACGAAGACGGAAAAATTGCATATTCGAGCTACGTACGGCATTTTTCACGCGTGAAGGAATGCGTCCTCTCCGAACTCGGGAAGGTGCGTGAATTCGGGGAAAAATTCCGCGTCAGCGTCACCGGTTCCGCGGGATTGGGGCTTGCCGAGCGGGCGCACATCGGCTTCGTGCAGGAAGTGCAGGCGGCGTATACCGCCATCCGCAAACTCTATCCCGACGCGGATGCGGCGGTGGAACTGGGCGGCGAGGACGCCAAGATCATCTTCTTGACGGGCGGAACGGAGCAGCGCATGAACGGAAGCTGCGCGGGCGGAACGGGGGCGTTCATCGATCAGATGGCGACCCTTCTCGACATGTCTGTTTCGGACATGGATGCCCTGTCGCTTGCGGCGGAGCGCGTTTATCCCATCGCGTCGCGGTGCGGTGTGTTTGCAAAATCGGACATCCAGCCCCTCCTCAACCAGGGGGCGAAGAAGGCGGATATTGCTGCGTCCATCTTCCGTGCCGTCGTCGATCAGACGGTCTCGGGTCTCGCGCAGGGGAGGCGGATCAAGGGAAAAGTGCTCTTTCTCGGCGGGCCGCTCTACTTCTTGAAGGGGCTTCGAAAGGCCTTCAAGGAGACTTTGGGGTTGGACGACGAGCATGCCGTTTTCCCCGAGACCGCGCCCTGTTTCATGGCGATCGGGGCAGCCATGTCCGCGATCGGGGAGAGGGAAGAGCCCCTCGACGACATTGTTTCGCGCATCAAAGGCATCTCCGATTCGGGCAACATCGCCGTGGGGCGGCCACTCTTTTCCTCGCGGGAGGAGTACGAGGCATTCATCCGCCGTCACATGAGAAGCGACCTTGCCTTCGAGAACATCAAGACCTATGAGGGGGAGGCGTACCTCGGCATCGACTCGGGTTCGACGACGACCAAACTCATTCTCATCACCCCCGACAATAAAATTCTTTATTCGCACTATCAGAGCAACAACGGCCAGCCGCTCGAGATCGTCACCTCCCGCCTCAAGGAAATTTACGCGCTCATGGGGGAGAGGATCGTCATCCGCGGCGCATGCGTGACGGGCTACGGCGAGGACATGATGAAGGCCGCCTTAAAGCTCGACTTCGGCATCGTCGAGACGATGGCGCACTTCAAGGCCGCCCTCTACTTCAACCCCAATGTGGACTTTATCATCGATATCGGCGGTCAGGACATCAAGTGCTTCAAGGTGAAGAACTGCGCGATCGACTCCATCATGCTCAACGAGGCCTGTTCCTCGGGTTGCGGATCCTTCATCCAGACGTTTGCGAAGGCGATGGGTATGGAGATCGACGAGTTCTCCCGCCTCGGCCTCTTTGCAAAGCATCCCGTCGAACTCGGTTCCCGCTGCACGGTGTTCATGAACAGCTCCGTAAAACAGGCGCAAAAAGAGGGGGCGAGCGTGGAGGACATCTCCGCGGGGCTCTCTTCCTCCATCGTGAAGAACGCGATCTACAAGGTCATCCGTGCGCGCTCTCCCGAGGAGCTCGGCAGTCACATCGTCGTGCAAGGGGGGACCTTTTTGAACGACGCCGTCCTGCGCTCCTTCGAGATCGAGACGGGAAAGGAAGTCGTCCGCCCTGCGATCGCGGGGCTCATGGGGGCGTTCGGCGCGGCCCTGTATGCGAAGGAAAATAGTAAAAACGAAACGCTTGTCTCGGACATGGTATCCCTCTCCGAGCTCGAGAAGTTCTCCTACGACAGTCGGTCGACGACGTGCAAGGGCTGCACTTCGCGCTGCAGTATCAACATCCTCACCTTCTCCGACGGCAGAAGATTCATCTCGGGGAACAAGTGCGAGCGCGGCGCGGGCCTCAAAGTTCCCACAAAGCCACTCGACCTTTACGCCTACAAATACAACTATCTTCTCTCCCTTCCCACCCCTGCGGACCGTCCGCGGGCGAGGGTGGGGCTTCCCATGCAGCTCGTCATGTTCGAACAGCTCCCGCTTTGGGTGGGCTTCTTTGAGGCATGCGGATTCGAAGTCGTCCTCTCGGAGAGAAGTTCGCGCGAACTCTATTTCCGCGGGCAGCACACGGTGGCGAGCGACACCGTCTGTTACCCCGCAAAACTCATGCACGGGCACATCGAATCCCTCCTCGACAAGGGCGTGGACTTCATCTTTTACCCCTGCGAGAGCTATAATTTCGACGAACACGACAGCGTCAACCACTACAACTGTCCCGTCGTCGCCTACTATCCCGAACTTCTGAAGGCGAACAACGAACGACTCACGAAGGACAATTTCATCACGCCCTATCTCGACCCCAACAGCGTGCATGCGACGGTGCATGCGCTGCACCGCGCCCTCGCAAGATTCGGTCTCTCCCGCGCCCTCATACGGCGGGCCTATGAGGCGGGCCTTGACAAGTTATCGGCATACCATGTCGCGGTCAGGACGGAAGGAAAGCGCGTTTTGGCGGAGGCGGAGAGGCTGGAAAAACAGGTCGTCGTGCTTGCGGGAAGGCCGTACCACGCCGATCCCGAGATCAACCACGGCATCAACAAATTGCTCTCCTCGCTGGGCTTTGCCGTCCTTTCGGAGGACGCCGTCTTCGAGGACGCGCCCATCGTCGAGGTGAACGTTCTCAACCAGTGGACCTATCACGCCCGCCTCTACCGCGCGGCGCAGTTCTGTGCGAAAAAGAAAAACGTCAACCTCGTCCAGCTCGTCTCCTTCGGGTGCGGCATCGACGCCATTACGACGGACGAAGTGCGCGCCATCCTCGAAAAAAGCGGCAAGCTCTACACGCAGATCAAGATCGACGAGATCAACAATTTGGGCGTCGTGAAGATCCGCCTTCGGTCGATGCTCGCCGCCATTTCGGAGCAGGCGGGGAGGGAGGCTCTATGAAAAAGGACATACGAGAGCGCGTAAGTTTTTGCGACGAATATCCCCGTTTTACGGATGAAATGAAGAGGGACTACACCATCCTTGTGCCCGACATGCTCCCGTGGCACTTCGACCTTCTCACCTATATTTTGCAGAAAGAGGGGTACCATGTCGAGGTCTTGCACAATGAGGGAAGGCAGGTCATCGACGAGGGGCTGAAGCATGTGCACAACGACACCTGCTTCCCCGCGCTCTGCGTCATCGGGCAGTATCTCGACGCCCTCAAGAGCGGGAAATATGATGCAGACAAGACGGCCGTCCTCATCACCCAGACGGGCGGGGGCTGCCGTGCGAGCAACTATCTTCCCCTCATAAGGAAGGCCCTCAGGGCGGAATTTCCGCAGGTGCCCGTCCTTTCCCTCAACTTCTCGGGCCTCGAGAAGGGGAGCGGGCTGAAGATGACCTTCCCCCTCATCAAAAAGTTCGGCTATGCCATCTTCTACGGCGACCTCATCATGTCCTGTTTCAACCAGACAAAGCCCTACGAAAAAGAGGAGGGAGCGTGCGCAAAGGTGCGGGAGGAACTCTTTGCAAGCCTTAGAAACTCCTTCGACGGGAGGGGGTATAAGCGGTTCAAGAGGAACATCGACGCCATTCTCTCCGCCTTTGCGGCCGTCCCCGTGACGGGAGAGAATAAGATCAAAGTGGGCATCGTCGGGGAGATCTATGTGAAATATTCCCCCCTCGGGAACTCGCACTTAGAGCAGTTTCTCCTCTCGGAGGGGTGCGAGCCCGTCGTGCCCGCGCTCATGGATTTCATCCTCTATTGCATCGTCAACAACCTCAACGACGCGAAGTATTATGGGAAAAGGAGCATTGCGACGCTTGCCTTCCGCATCGCCTACAAATGGGTGCTGGGCAAGCAGAAGAAGGCGATCTCCCGCATGAAAAAGCAGGGAAGATTCGAGCCGCTGCACGACTTCGAGCATCTCCGCACCTTTGCCGACGAGGTCATCGACCAGGGGGTGAAGATGGGCGAAGGGTGGCTCATCCCCGCCGAAATGGCCGCCCTTGCAAAGAGCGGGACGAAGAACATCGTCTGCGCACAGCCCTTCGGGTGCCTGCCCAACCACATCGCGGGCAAGGGCGCGGCGAGAAGGGTGAAGACGCTCTGCCCCGACGCCAACATCGTGCCCGTCGACTACGACCCCTCGGCGACGAAAGTCAATCAGGAGAACAGGATAAAACTCATGCTCGCCAACGCGCGCGAGAATGCTTAAATTGTAAAAACGACCCCCATACCGCGGACATGGTACGGGGGTTTTCGTTGGATAGAAGTTAATTGTTGTTAGCCTTTTCGATGGTGGCAAGGTATTCGATGCCCCAATCGTATGACTTGCAGAACTCGCCCATAAAGTCCGTCGGAAGCCCGTCCAGGAGGTCCCAATAGTCACAGCGGATGCCCTCCTTGTTCAAAAAGAGGCAGGCCCGCGCGAAGTCCACGCAGTTGAAATCGATCTGCTGCAGCGTCTTCCGAAGCCGCCAGACGGCGTCGCGGTACAAAATTTTGCTCTTGTCGACGTCGAGGTCGGGCCAGAGCTGGGAGATGGCGTCCGCCATGGAGAGCGACCGCCCGTTGTAGGCGATGAGGAGCGCGAAGAGTTCCTTGGACTTGTTGGAGGAAAAGCGGACGATACTATCGCCCATGAACACCTCGAAGGAGCCGAACATGTGCACCGTGAGCTTGGGCGCGCCCTTCTCGAGGAGGGAGAGGATGGCGTGCAGCTCGTCCGCGTCATACGGCTTATACAAAAAGCCCACCGTGCGGGCACGCACATCTCTGTCGAGGTCGGCCTCCTTCACGCTCTGTCCCGTGACAAAGACGATGCGCGTCTCCTCGGAGGCGGCAATAATTTTTTTTGCGAGGTCAAACCCGTTGATATGCGGCATGCTGATGTCGAGGAAGGCCGCCGCGACCTTGTTCTTCTGGATATAGTCGAGGATCTCCTGCTCGTCATCCTTGAAAAAGCGGTATTCGGCGTCCGTCTTGCCGATGACGTCGGAAAGAAATGTATGATGGGCGGTGATCTCGTCGTCTACGATGATGATCTTCATGGCCGTTCCTCACTCAATAGGTTGAGAACTGACGGGGGGGGTGTTATTTTTGATAAAGATGCGGACGGTCGTCCCATGGCCGGGAGCGCTTTGGATCTCGGGGGTGACGCCCATGAGCATGGAGAAGCGTTCGGAGGAATTTCTGATCCCGCAGGAGGTCGGCTTTACCGCCGCGGGGTCGAAGCCGACGCCATTGTCGGCGACGACAAGGAGGATGCCCTCCTCCTCTTTCCGGGTGGAGATGAGGATGAACCCGTCCTCCTTTTCGTTCACCCGGGAGTACTTGATGGCGTTTTCGATATAGGGCTGGAGGGAGAGGATGGGGAGGGAAAAGTCGGTGCAGTCGATGTCGTAGATGATGTGGAAGGCCTTGCCGAGGCGCATGTTCTCGAGGTCGACGAGCACCTGCACGTTGTCGAGTTCCTTCTCGAAGGGGATGAAGTCCACGTCCGTCGCCTCGATGTTGGTGCGAAGGTGCCGGGCGAGGAGGGTGACTGCGCGGTCCCCTTCGTCCACACTGCTACGGTAGAGCGACTGGACGGCGGCGAGCACGTTGAAGATGAAGTGCGGCTTGATCTGCTCCTTGAGGGCCCTTGCCTTGATGCGTTCGTATTGCAGTTTGTATTCGCTCGCCTTGAGCGCGGCGCGGTCGGTGCGCATGGCAAAGGCCGCATAGATGGACAAAAAGACGAGGATGACGGGGATGGCGTGGAAGGCGGATACCCCCGCGGCGGAGCTTCCCTGCAGGAGGCACACTTCGAAGGTGAGGGCGGAGCCGACGACCGCATAGAAGAGGGCCTCGGTGGCGATGAAGGTCTTGTCCGTCTGCTTTTCAAGCGGCATGCGGCGGTAGGTATAAGTTACCGCGGCGGCGATCCCCAAGAAGAAGCGCGCGGAGCCGATGATGGGAAGAGAGAAGAAGTAGAGGGAGGCGTAGAGGGCGATGCAGACGAGAGACCATCCTCCCGACACAAAAAGAACGCGGCGGGGGATGCCGACGGAGAAGGTGTAGTTCCAGAAGAGGAAGATGGCGAAGGCGGCCCCTTCAAAGAAAAAGAAATGCAAAATGTCGCCGATCGCAAAGGGCAGCCCGCCCCCGCGGCCGAACATGACGGCGAGGAAGTCCCTCCCCGTCATATGGAACCCGAGAAGGGCGACGGCGACGAGCACGGTGTGCCAGGTGGAATCCGAGATGGCGATCGCGGAGACGACCTCGATGACGACAAAGAGGGCAAAGAAGCACAGCCCGATGATGGCGAGCACTTCCACCGATTGGAGATAGAACTGCCCGAAGTCGAACCCCGCCGCATACAGAGCGGCGGCGACGATGCACCCCGCAAGAAGGAGCAGGGCGTCTGCGATGCCCGAAAAGACGCGGACGCGTTTTTTGTTGCCTTCGGCCTTCATATTCAATATTATAGGGAAGGAAAACCGCCCTTGTCAATCAAAGAAAAAAATTTTATAAGAAATTTTTTCAAAACCCCCGAATTCAAGCACTTTTTTAGCACTTCGGTTGCTATAATCGAATCGTTCCTGTTCTTCGGCGGACTGTCCGAGGGAGGAACAGAAGACGCCGGCGGCGGAAAAGATCGGGGCAAACTCGAGAATACGCCCTTACACCTTTTTGCGAAGCGTCTGCGTCGGATGAGAGAATAGTGCCTATAAATCGGGGAAGGCCGCGATGTTTTTCGCGGCCTTTCTCACGCCCTCTTTCAGGTGGGCATCTTTCTTAAAATCAAAGAAAAATTGCGATTTTTTGCGGAAAAATCAAAAAAAACATTTATTTCGATAAAATTCGAAATAAGAAATTTTCTCAAAAGATATTCTCGATCGCGGGGCTGTAGGTCGCGGGAAGGCAGACTGCGAGGTGCAGAAGGATCTCGATCTTCGGGAGGGCGAGCGCGTACTCCTTTTCGGCGACGAGGCGGACGGTCTCGGACATATAGTCGTCGATGCGCGTGATGTCGCTGTGCGGGATCCAGACGTGCAGGGTCTCCTTCTTTTTCTCCCAGGAGGCCTGCACCGCCCTTGCGTCCTCCCCGTTCGCCTCCTCTTTTTCCGTCTTGTCGTAGAGCGTCTGAAGCTCTTTCTGAAAGCTCGAGAACTCGTTTTTGACCGAGAGCCATTCCCCGATGCCCAGCCCCACGAGAAGAGAAAGGGCGACGGCGATGGCCGTGAGTGACTTTACCATATGTAGGGGTATGTAAGGGGGCTCACCACGTCTTCCCATCGGGGTAGTCGACGCGGAGGGTCTTGTACTTTTGCTTTTTCACCTGGAGATAAATTTTGCCCGTGCCGTCGGCGGTGAGGACGAGGACGTTTTTGAGCTTTTTTACCTTCTCCTTTTGCAAAATATTTTTGAAGAACTCCTCGCCGAGGCCGACGAGCTGAAGATTTTTCCTGTCGAACTTTCCGTTGTCGATGATGACGAGGGGGAGGGAGGTCGTCATATCCTCATAGTCCTTTTTGGGAAGGGCGGAGAACTGCCCGTTGGACTCGTAGAGGGCGTAGTCGATGCAATCGAGGGAAAAGTAACCGGCGTTCCGGAGGCTCTCGATGAGGTCGGAGACGTCGAGATTATTTTTCTTGAGCTGATAGTCGTCGATGCCGTCCTTGTTGATCACGAGGGAGGGCTTGCCGCTGATGAGGGATTTTAAGGGTTTTACCTTGAGATCGAGCAGGGTGACCACCTCGTGCAAAACATAGATGGCGACGACGGAGACGAGGCCGTAGAGGAGGGGGATGGAGGCGTCGGACATCGGGATGCAGGCGAGCTCGGCGATGAGGAGGGTGATGACGAGCTCGAAGGGCTGCATCTCGCCGATCTGCCGCTTTCCCATGAGCCGCATGATGACAAGAAGGACGATGAAGATGATCGCGGTGCGGATGATGACGAGTACCATATATCTGCATTTTTTGTGAAAGTCGCGGAAAATATGTAAAATTTATTTGCGCTTTTTCCCGCCTTGTGCTATCATTTTCGCGAAGAGTAGCCAAGGCGCGTCAAGTGCTGCGAAACGGGACGTTGTTCGCAGACGAAAGGGCAAATGCCCTGCGGTGCCTTTGGCGCGTCCGCTCGTCGTCGCACGCCTCCTTTTCGCGCTTTTCTTTCGAAAAGCTGTATTTGGAGGCAGCTCCTCCTCTTCGCAAAAAAGCTTTCGCGGAAATCTTTTTTGCGAGAAACAAAGGTGGGGCGATCGAATTTCTTTACGTTTCCACGTAGGAAAAGCGGCGAAAAAACGGACCTCCTCAAAAGGAGGTTTTTTCATGTCCGAGACAAAAAACGAGGGCACCATGTCCGAAAAGCAGCCCTCAAAAAGCAAGAATGGAAAGCTGTGGGAGCGCATTCTTTTTTCCGACCTTCTCGTGGGGAAGTCGAAGGGGGTGCGCGTCGCCTACATCGGCGTTTTGGCCGCGCTTTGCATCGCCGTCAACATGTTCGAGATAAAATTTGCGACCGTGCAGTTCTCCTTCACTCTCTTTGCCTCCGTCCTTTCGGGCGTCCTCATCGGGCCCGTCTTCGGCTTTGCCGCCGTCTTTTTGGGGGACGGGCTGGGGTATCTTGTGAACAGCGCGGGCTATCCCTACTATTGGTGGGTCGCGCTCTCCTGCGCCCTCATGGCGGCGATCGCGGGCCTTGTCATGAAGCTCCCCTTAAGGTTCCGCGGGAGCTTGTATGTAAAGATCGCCATCATCTGTGTGCTCACCCTTCTTGTCTGCTCGGCGGGGGTGAACAGCCTCGGCATGTACTACATCGGCCTTGAGATCTATATGCCGAAGAACGTCCTCGAGGCTGCGGCGTCCCGCTTTGGGGGGGAGCTTAATTTTGGGACCTATCTTCTCATCCGCTTTTTCATCCTCGGGCAGATCTGGAACAGCCTTATAAACTACGCCCTGCTCTTTATCGTCCTTCCCATCCTGCGTGCGATAAGGCCCTTGAAACTTGATATCAAATAGAAATTTCCCCATACTATGTGTTGACTTTTTCGCGCACGCGGTATATAATAGACACAGTATCTGAAAAAATTAGGAGCAAGGTATGCAATCGCTTTTGCTGGATAAAAATCCGCTCTTCGGGCTCAATCCCGACGGAAAGGGGATCTACTTCTTTACCCTCCCCATCCAATTCTATGCGATCTTCATCGTGACGGGGATGATCCTCGCGGCTATCTTTTCCGCCCTTCTCATGAAGCGGAGGAACATGGACAACGGGTTCATCTACATCCTCTTCGTGGTGTGTATCCCGTCGGCGATCATCGGCGCCCGTCTCTTTTCCTGTCTCACCGACCCCGGCCTCGGCATCAAGGCGTTCTTCGACTTCCCGTGGGCGGGTCTCTCGATCACGGGCGGGGTCATCGGCGGCGTGCTCTCGGGATTCATCGTCTGCATGTGCTGTAAGGTGAACTTCCTGCGTGCGGCCGACTGCGTCGTCATCAACATCCTCTTCGCACAGGCCATTGGCCGCTGGGGGAATTACTTCAACCGCGAAGTGTACGGCAGGCTCGTCACCGACCCCGCGCAGCAGTGGTTCCCGTGGGCGGTGTATATCGAGGAATCGGGGGAATGGCACCACGCCTTCTTCTTCTACGAAATGGTCATCAACCTCATCGGCTGGGCGATCCTCTTCACCTTCACATGGTTCAGAAAGAAGAAGCCGAACGGCATCTCCACCTGCCTCTACTTCGTCTGGTACGGCACGGTGCGCGCCATCATGGAGCCCCTCCGCGATCCGAGCTTTATCCTCAATGCGGGCGGCGTGATGTGGTCGGAGCTCTTCGCCATCATGCTCTCGGGGTTCGGTGTCATCGCCATCCTCGTCCTGCTTCTTGTCAACTATAAGCGGGAGGACGCCTTCATCGGGAGCAGAAAGGGGGATCCCTGCGGCATCACGAAGTTCCTCTCCTACAGCAAGAAGGTGCAGCCTTACTTTTCGAAAATCAACATGCTCGGCGCGAACTATCCGCCCCGCCCCGTGACCCCCAAGAAGAAAAAGAAGGGGGGCATGTCCGAGGACGAAGTGCAAGATCCGCCGTCCGAGGGGGAGAAAGACGAGAGCATGGAACGCCCGCGCCCCGCTTCCTTGGATATCAAAGATCATGACAGAGAGGAGAAGAAATGAGAAATCTGACGCTCCTCACCGATCTCTATGAGATCACCATGGGACAGGGCTATTTCAACGAAGGGCGGCACGAAAAACTCGCCGCATTCGACGTCTTCTTCCGTCCCAACAAGCTCATCACCTACTCCGTCGCCGCCGGCATGGAGCAGGTCGCGGAGTATCTTGAAAACCTGCATTTCACCGAGGACGACATTGCCTATCTTCGTTCCCTCGGCATCTTTTCGGAGGAATACCTCGCCTATCTTTCGCGTCTTCGTTTCCACGGCGACGTCCTCTCCGTCGAGGAGGGGGAGATCGTCTTTCCCTATGAGCCCATCCTCACCGTGAAGGCACCCATGGTAGAGGCCCAGCTCGTCGAGACCGCCATCCTGACCTTCGTCAACCACCAGACGCTCATCGCCACCAAGGCGGCCAAGATCGTCGATGCGGCGGGC
>CANRIO010000042.1 GCA_947630605.1 uncultured Clostridia bacterium | reverse complement strand
CGCGATAGCGGCGCACGAGCCGAAGGCGAAGTACGACTCTATCGCGGCGGAGGAGACCCCTACAAACCCATGAAGCCTTATCGCTTACGTAGGGATTCCCTCACTTCGTTCGGAATGAGGAAAGGGCCTACCCCTTTTCAAGGGGGAGGCTCCGCCTTTAGGCGGTGGTGGGGGTTGGTCTTCCAATGTGGAACCGTGTCATGCTGAGCCGACCAAGAGGGATGAAAACCGCGAGCCCATCTTCGAAGCATCCCCTGATACGAAGTCCGCATTTTCATCCCCGGCATTTCTCCGCTCCTCGCAGGGCGGATTTTTTGTCATCCATTTGTTTAGCTTTCCCCCGTTCATGGTATAATATTGAATGAAAAAAGATCGGGAGGAACATGCAATGGATATGCAGAAATTTACGCAAAAATCCTTACAGGCATTGCAGGACGCGCAGAGTATCGCCCTCGAACATGCAAACGCCGAGCTCACCGCCCTGCATCTTGCCGCCGCGCTCCTTGGAGGCGACGGGCTCTGCCTCCGCATTCTCCGCCGTGCGGGCGTGGACGGGGAGGGGCTCTCCCGTGCCGCTTCGGAAGAGATCGACCGCTTTCCCCGCGTCTCCAACGTGTCCGCAGGCAATCTCTACCCCACGGCCGCTTTCAGCCGCACCCTCACCGAGGCGGAAAAGCTCGCGAGCGGCATGAAGGACGAATACATCTCCGTCGAGCACCTCTTTTTGTGCCTCTTCGACAACACGGAGGCGGGGCTCGACAAGCTCTTCAAACGCTTCGGTGTGACGAAGGAGGGCTTTTTGAAGGGGCTCAAAGAGGTCCGCGGCAACCAGAATGTGACAAGCGACGACCCCGAGGCCACCTACGAGGCCCTCGAAAAATACGGCACCGACCTCACGAAGCGTGCCCGCGAGCACAAATTGGAGCCCGTCATCGGACGGGACGAGGAGATCCGGAGCGTCATCCGCATCCTCTCCCGCAAGACGAAGAACAACCCCGTCCTCATCGGCGAGCCCGGCGTGGGCAAGACGGCCATCGCGGAGGGCCTCGCCCAGCGCATCTCCCGCGGCGACGTGCCCGAGGGATTGAAGGGAAAAACGCTCTTCTCCTTGGACATGGGTGCCCTCATTGCGGGCGCGAAGTACCGCGGCGAGTTCGAAGAACGGCTCAAAGCCGTCCTGAAAGAGGTCGCCGATTCCGAGGGCGGGATCCTGCTCTTCATCGACGAACTGCACACCGTCGTGGGCGCTGGCAAGAGTGAGGGCGCGATGGATGCGGGCAACCTCTTAAAGCCCCTCCTCGCACGCGGGGAGCTGCACTGCATCGGCGCGACCACCCTCGACGAATACCGCAAATATATCGAAAAGGACGCCGCGCTCGAACGCCGTTTCCAGCCCGTCCTCGTCGGCGAGCCCACGGTGGAGGACACGATCTCCATCCTGCGCGGCCTCAAGGAACGCTTCGAAATTTTCCACGGCGTCCGCATCCACGACGACGCCCTCGTCGCCGCCGCAACGCTCTCCGCCCGCTACATCACCGACCGATTTCTCCCCGACAAGGCCATCGACCTTGTGGACGAGGCGGCGGCCATGATCCGCACCGAGATCGACTCCATGCCCGCGGACATGGATACCCTGCACCGCAAAATTTTACAGCTCGAGGTGGAGGAGAAGGCCCTCTCAAAGGAGCAGGACAATCTCTCGACCGCCCGCCTCGAAACGCTCAAAAAGGAGCTCGCGGAGTGCAAGGGCAGTTTCACCGCGATGAAGGCGAAGTGGGAGGAGGAGAAGCGTTCCATCCGCGCCGAGAAGGAGCTCAAAGAGAAGATCGACGCGATGGGTGCCGAGATCGATTCCGCAATGATGCGCGGCGAACTCGAGAAGGCCTCCCGCCTCCGCTACGGCGAGCTGCCCGAACTTCAGAAACAGCTCGAAGAGGCCAAACAAAGCGTACAGGGCCGCGAGAACGCCCTTCTCCAGAACGAGGTCACCGAGGAGGAGATCGAGCGCATCGTCTCTGACCGCACGGGCATCCCCGTTTCCCGCCTCAAGGAGGGGGAGAGGGCCAAACTTCTCCGCCTCGAGGAGGCCCTTCACCGCCGCGTGGTGGGGCAGGACGAGGCCGTAAAGAAGGTCTCCGAGGCCATCCAGCGTGCCCGCGCAGGCATTGCCGACCCCGACCGTCCCATCGGCTCCTTCCTCTTTTTGGGGCCCACGGGCGTGGGCAAGACGGAGCTTGCAAAGACGCTCGCCGCCTGCCTCTTTGACGATGAGAAGAACCTCATCCGCATCGATATGAGCGAATATATGGAGAAATTCTCTGTCTCCCGCCTCATCGGCGCGCCTCCCGGGTACGTCGGCTATGAGGAGGGCGGCACCCTCACCGAGGCCGTCCGCCGGCATCCCTATTCCATCCTCCTCTTCGATGAAGTGGAGAAGGCGCACCCCGACGTCTTCAACATCCTCTTGCAGATCCTCGACGACGGCCGCATCACCGACTCGCAGGGGCGGACGGTGGACTTCAAGAACACCGTCATCATCCTCACCTCCAATTTGGGCGCAGAGCTCATACAGGAGGGCATCGAGGACGGACAGCTTCGCGAGGAGACGGTAGAGGGGGTAAAGGCGGTCCTCCGCCGTGCCTTCCGTCCCGAATTTTTGAACAGGCTCGACGAGATCGTCCTCTTCAAACCGCTCACCCACGAGGAGATCGACCGCATCGTCGAACTGCTCCTCGAAGGCCTCACCGAGCGTCTGCTTCCCCTGAAACTTTCCGTCACGCCCCGCGCGCGGGCGTACATCTCCGACAATGGCTTCGATCCCGTGTTCGGCGCGCGTCCCTTAAAGCGTTTCATACGGGCGCATGCGGAAAATCTCATCGCGCGTTACATTCTCGAAAAGGACCCCAAGGCGGGCGAGACGATCACGCTCGACGCGGACATGGGTGGCCTGAAACTCGTCAAGGAGGAAGATCATGCCTGAAAAGATCTATGTCTGGGCGGCGCGCTGCCCCTTCGAAGTGAAGGAGAAGAGGATCTTCCCCGCATCGCGTGAGGAGGAGATTTTTTCCACGCAAAACGAGCACGTCCGCGCGGAGAAGTATTACGTCTGGAAACTGCTCGAGGAGGCTCTTCGCGAGACATACGGCCTCGAAATGGAGGACCTTGCTTTTACGCGGGATGCAAGCGGCAAATGGCGGGCAGAGGGGGTGGAATTTTCCCTCGCGCACTCCGACGGCGTCGTCGCCGTCGCCCTCGCCCGCATTTCCGTCGGCGTAGACGTCGAGGTCCTCGACGCGGAGCGTTTCTCCCGCCTCTTTGCCGAAAAAATTCTGACGGAAAGGGAGAAAAGGCGCGGCGAAGGGGAGAGTGCCCTGAAAAAGTGCGTGCTTTGGACAAAGAAGGAGGCGATCTTCAAGTGCATGGGCGGAAAGGTGTTCCGTCCCGAAAACATCGAGAGCGACGCCCTGCCCGTGAGCTCCGCGCTCCTCTCGGGGGAGAAAAATTTCTTCCTCTCCGTGGCGGCAGGGCGTCCCTTCGAACTCGCTTTCCGCTCCCCCGACGGGAGCATCCCCTCCGAATTTTCCCCGATGGACTGAAAAAAAACTCTTTTCCCCGTCCGCATCTTCTGCGGGCGGGGTATTTTTCTCTCCGCCGAAGTCTTCCTCGCGCACGCGCAACAACGGTGTGTATCTATTTAACAAAAATAGTTTATAATTTCCCCAAAAAATATCCCTCTATCGTGTTGAAATTCCCCCGAAAAAATGTTATACTGTAAAATGACATGATATGTGCATCATCCCCATCGCGGGGAACGGAGGTCTAACGTGAACGGTTTCGGACGAGGCGACAAAAAGACAAAAGATGGGGGCTTCTTCACCAAAGAGACGGTCGGCATGACGCTCATGCTCTTCAGCGCGATCTTATTTTTCATTGCCGTGACGGGGAAGTACATCTTCGGGGAGATCGGCCTTTCCATCTCCGCCTTTCTGGTGGGGATCTTCGGCTTCTTCGTCTATCCGCTCCTCGTGCTTTTGTTCTACATATCCCTCCGCCTTGTGACGGGGAAAAAGCTCATCCCGGCGCGGATCGTCGTCCGCACCTATCTTCTTCTCGCCGCCGTCTTTTTCATCGTGCATGCGGCGACGGCGGAAAAGTTCTATGGCGGTGCATACGGAGCCTACCTTTCGGGCTGCTGGTCGGCGGCCTCCGAGGGCATCGCAAAGGGAACGGGCGGCGGCGCCGTCTTCGGTCTCATCGCCTTCCCCGTGCGGCACCTTCTCTCCCTCGCGGGGGAGTACATCCTCTTCTCCCTTCTGACCCTCCTTTCGGCGTTCTATCTTCTCATGCTCACGCCGCTGTCAAAAAAGATCAAGCGCGCTTCCGCTCCCGGAAGAACTGCCCCCGCCCCCGAGGAAAGCGGGGGGAGCGGGCTTGCCTTCGAGGACCTCGAGACGCCTTCCCGCGCCACCATGTCCGAAGAGCGGCCCCTCGAACAACCCTTTGCGCCTGTGGACACGCCCGCGCCTGCGCCCGCGCATAGCGCCCGCCAGACGAGCCGCGAGATCCTCTTCGGCGACGATCCCGCCGCCAACTATCGCAACAATCTCATCTACGATAAAAATTCCTCCTTCAACCGCGACCGCTCCCCCGCACTTTCCCGGGAGCAGCCCGCCCCGCCGAAGGAGAACGAGAGCTATACGGGTTCCTTCTCGCATGCGGCCGAGGAGGCCCGTCCCTCCATGCCCCGCCGCGTCGTGGAGCCGGAGGACGAAGGGGATGATTTCAACTATCCCGCCGCGCCCTCCTTCCGCGCCCCCTCCGAGAGGCCCTCTGCCCCGCATGACTACTATTCCCACGACGTCGAGACGGAATTCTCTTCCGCGCCCAACGTCTTCGACGAACAGGAGCCCGCGCTTCCCGAAGAGCAGGAGCCCGTCCGTCCCTCTTTCCGCGCACCCGATTTCCGCCCGCCCGAAGAACCCCGTCCCACCGTCGATCCCCGTCCCACCGTCGATCCCCGTCCCACCGTCGATCCCTTCGCCCGCAGAGAGGCACCCATGTCCGGGGAGCCGACCTTCCCCCGCCGCGATGACGGCATGGTTGATGGGGGGGAGGACGTCTTCGGCGCCTCCCGCGGAAGGGACTTCGGCGAGGACCTTTCGAGGGGCAGAGATGTTGCGAATGACGACTTCACTTCCCGCGGAAGAGATTTCGGCGAAGACCTTTCGAGGGGCAGAGATGTCCCGAATGAAGATTTTACTTCCCGCGGAAGAGACTTCGGCGAAGAGCGCACACGGTCTGCGGCCGACCTCTTTGACGACGATCTTCCCGAGACGCCGCCCGAAGAGCCCAAGGAGCCCGAACTTCCCACGCGGGCAACGCGCGCCCTCGAGGAAAAACCCGCGCCCCCCGCACCCAAGAAGAAGCACGTCTACAAGAAGTACAAGCGGCCGGACATCGACCTTCTCAATTCCTACGACGACAGGGTGGAACTCTCCAACGAGATCATCGGCAAGACTTCGGGCATCATCCTCGACACCCTTCGCAACTATAAGATCGATACACAGATCATCGGCGTCAAGGCAGGACCGTCCGTCACACGGTACGACCTCGCCATGCCGCAGAGCGGCACGATCAGCATGATGACGCGCTATGCGGACGAGATCGCCCTCTACCTCGAAGTCTCGGGGGTCAATATGTATCCCAACCCCGAGGTGCGCGGCATCTCCATCGAGGTGCCCGTCCCCAAGGACAGGCGCGCGACGGTGGGGCTCAAGTCCATCATCCAGTCGGAGGAGTTCAACCGCTCCAAGCCCGACGCCCTCACCTTTGCCCTCGGGAAGGACATCGAGGGCCGCAGCGTGTGCGGCAACATCACCGAGATGACGCACATCCTCGTCGCGGGAATGACGGGATCGGGCAAGTCGGTCACCATGCACGCCATGCTCATCAGCATGCTCTATAAATATTCCCCCGAGGAGCTTCGCCTCATCCTCATCGACCCCAAGCAGACGGAGTTCACCATCTACGAAGGGCTTCCCCACCTCATGATCAACGAGATCATCACCCAGCCCCAGCGGGCGGTCACCGCCCTCAATTGGGCGATCAAAGAGATGGAGCGCCGCTACACCCTCTTCAACGAAAAGACCCGTTCGGGGATCGCCGTGAGTAAGCTCGACGAGTACAACGCCAACCTCGTGGGGGATGAGGAGAGGCTTCCCAAGATCGTCATCGTCGTCGACGAGTTCGGCGACCTCATGCTCGTTGCAAAGAAGGAGATCGAAGAGCGCATCCAGCGCCTCGCCCAAAAGGCGCGTGCGGCGGGCATCCACCTCGTCCTCGCCACCCAGCGTCCCGACGCCACCGTCATCACGGGCGTCATCAAATCCAACCTTCCCACGCGTATCTCTCTTAGCGTGGACTCCGAACTCAACTCCCGCATCATGCTCGACGAGGGCGGCGCGGAGAACCTCCTCGGCAACGGCGACATGCTCATCAAGATGAGCGGCAAGGCCCGCCGTGCGCAGGGTGCCTTTTTGAGCCCCGCCGAGAGACAGCGCGTCGTCAACTTCGTCAAGGAGAACAACGAGGCATACTTCGACGACAGCGTCGCCGAATACATCGACAAGGACGGCGAAGGCGGGGGCGGCGGACAGGGCTCCTTCGACGGCGACGGCGCGAACATCAGCGAACAGTACATCCGTGCCCTTGCCACCGTCATCAAGGTGGGACAGGCCTCCATTTCCCTCATCCAGAGGAAGTGCGGCGTCGGCTACAACCATGCGGGCAAGATCATCGAATGGATGGAGGCGATGGGCTACATCTCCGCATTTGAGGGGGCGAAGGCGCGCACGGTGCTCCTCACCAAGGAAGAATTCGAAGCGAAGTACGGGAGCATCGATTGATGGAGAAGGTCTTCGGCATGATCTCGCTCGGGTGCGACAAGAACCGCGTGGACGGCGAACGCCTCCTCGGCGAGATCAAACGGCACGGCTGCCGCATCACGGATGATATCCAAAGGGCGCAGGTCCTCATCGTCAACACCTGTGCGTTCCTTTCCGCCGCGCGGGAGGAATCCATCGCGGCAGTTTTAGAGGCGAACAGCCTTCGGGAAAAAGGCGTTCTCGAGAAGATCGTCGTCACGGGCTGTCTTCCCGAAAAGTTCATCGGGGAGCTCTTCCCCGCCCTCACGGAGGGGGACGTCTTTTTGGGCGTCAAGGATGTCTCCGAACTCTTTCCCGCCCTCGAACGCTCCTATAGAGAGGGGAGGGTGAACGCCGTCGGAAGGGGGGACGGCAGGCGGCCGGAGCGGCTCGTCTCGACCATGCCCCACCTCAAATATCTCAAAATTGCCGACGGCTGTTTCAACCGGTGCACCTATTGCCTCATCCCGAAGATCAGGGGGAAGTACGTCTCCTACCCCATGGAGGAACTTCTCGAAGAGGCAAAATCGCTCGGCGAGACGGACGAACTCGTCCTCGTCGCGCAGGACACGACCCGCTACGGCGAGGATGTCGGCGAAAATAAATTTGTCGAACTCATCAAAAAACTTTCCGAACTTGACAACATATGTCATATTCGTCTGCTATACTGTTATCCGGAAGTCATCTCGGACGCCCTCATCCGCGAGGTGAAGGAGAACCCCAAGGTCATCAAGTACCTCGATATCCCCCTCCAGCACTCCGAGGACCGCATCCTAAAGCTCATGGGAAGGCGGAGCCGGAAGGAGGAGATCCGGACGCTGATACAAAAACTTCGCCGCGGGATCCCCGCCATCGCCCTGAGGACGACCTTCATCGCGGGCTTTCCCACCGAGACGGAGGAGGAGCACAGATCGCTCCTTGCCTTCCTCGAAGAGATGCAGTTCGAAAACTGCGGCTTCTTCGCCTATTCGCGGGAGGAGGACACCCCCGCCTACAAGCTCAAGGGCCAAGTCCACCCCTCCACGAAAAAGCGGCGGGTGCGCGAACTCTATGAGGCACAGGCGAAAATTTCCGCAAGAAAACTTGCAAACTATTTGGGAAGCACCTTGGATGTCGTCTGCGACGGCATCGACTACGAGAAGGGCTGTTTTGTGGGAAGGGCGTATTTTCAAGCCTATGAGATAGACGGCTCGGTGTATTTCACGGCTCCGAAGGCGGAAGAGGGGAAGAGGTACCATGTCCGCATCGACCGCACGACAGAATACGACCTCTTCGGACATGGTATGCCCGAAGAAGATGTAAGAGAATCGACACTTCAGGGAGAAAGCTATGAATTTACCCAATAAGATCACACTTGCAAGGATCTGCATGATCCCGCTCTTTATCCTCTTTTTCTATCTCGAGGTCTCCGCGCTCAAGGGGTACAACTTCCTCATCGCGGCGATCATCTTCGTGGTCGCGGCCTCCACCGACGCCCTGGACGGGCACATCGCGCGCAGCCGCAACCTCGTCACGGATATGGGGAAATTTTTAGACCCCATCGCGGATAAAGTGCTCGTCTCGACCGCGCTCATCCTGCTCCTCACCCGCCCCATGGCATTTGAAGTTTCCTTTCTTTCGGGCTGGGGGCTCATCGCGGGGGGCATCTGCGTCGCGCTCATCTTGGCACGCGAGCTCATCGTGAGCGGGTTCCGCATGATCGCCGCGGGCAAAAAGCTCATCCTCGCCGCCGATAAACTCGGCAAGATCAAGACGGTTTTGCAGGACGCATCCCTCGCCGTCATTTTGGCGAGTATGCCCTTCCTCGCGAAAAAGGGCGGGCAGATCGTCGCCGCCATCGGCGTCATCCTGCTCTTTGCGGCGGCCGTGATGACCGTCATCTCGGGGGTCAACTACATCGTGAAAAACAGACAGGTCCTCTCGGACAAGAAAGAGGAAGTGCAGTGAAATACGCGGCAGTCGCTTTATACAATCGCTCCAATTCCCTCCGCGCGGTGGACTTTATCCCCGTGACGGACGCCCTTCTTGCGGGCGGGGTATTTTTGGACGAAGTGACCGTCCTTCCCTACGATGCGCCCTCCGAGGTAGGGACGGCTCTCACACGCCTCTCCTTGGACATGGATGCCCTCTTTCTCGTCTGCGACCCGCCTCTCCTCGCATCTGCACGCAGGGCGGTCGAGACGGTCGCGGAGAAAACTTTCGAGGAGGAATACATCGTCGAGACGGACAGATGCCTCTTTGCCGTCCTCCCCACGGGGGAGCGCGGAGGGGAGGAAGTTCGGCTCGAAGTCGTTCCCCGCATCGATGCGCGAAGGAAGAACAGCTATCAGAGGGTGGTCATTTGCACCATCTCCGCCCCGCAGGAAAAACTCCGTGCGGCGATCACGGCGGCCCGCGAAGTTGCAAAGGACCAACTCACCATCCATGCGAGCGAGAAGTTCGGCGCGGCGACGGTGGAACTCATCTATGATAGAAATACGCCCAAGATGACGGCGGACGAGGCGACCCGCATCCTCGCGACCGAGCTCTCCGACTACACCTATGCGGTGGAGGACGTCTCCATCGCGGAGCGCCTCATCGAGGTTTTGAAGCTTCGCCGCATGACCATCTCCGTCGCCGAGAGCTTCACGGGCGGAGGCATTGCCCGTGCGATCGTGCGCTGCCACGGGGCGAGCGCGGTCTACTTCGAGGGGCTGAACACCTACAACGCGAAGTCCAAAATGCAGCGTTTGGGCGTCTCGGAGGGGGTGATCGGCACGAAGGGCACCGTCTCCGACGAGACCGCCTACGAGATGGCGGCGGGCCTGCTTGCAACGGGCAATTGTGACCTCGCCGTCGCGACCACGGGCGTTGCCGGCCCCGATCCCGACGAAAAGGGCAATCCCGTCGGCCTCTGCTACATCGCGGTCGGTACCCGCGAGCGGGTCAACGTCTACCGCTACCTCCTCAAGGGGAACCGCGAGACCATCACCGAAACTGCCATCAATTATGCCCTCTATCTCGCCTATCGCGAGGTCAAATAGGGGCCGTTTATCAACAATAATCACAGGAAAAAATCAAAGGAGCAAACCATATGAACGAAGACAAACTCAAGGCGTTAGACGCCGTCCTCGCCCAGATCGAGAAGCAATACGGCAAGGGCTCCATCATGAAGCTCGGCGAGAATGCGGGCAACACCGACATCGAAGTCATCCCCTCGGGGTGCCTCTCCCTCGACCTCGCCCTCGGCATCGGCGGCTTCCCCCGCGGCAGGATGATCGAGATCTACGGCCCCGAATCGTCGGGTAAGACGACGGTCGCCCTGCACGCCGTCGCCGAAGCGCAGAAGATGGGCGGCATCGCGGCATTCGTGGATGCGGAACACGCCCTCGACCCCGTCTACGCCAAGAAACTCGGCGTGAACCTCAACGAGCTGTATGTCTCCCAGCCGGACACGGGCGAACAGGCCCTCGACATCGTGGACGCCCTCGTCCGCTCCTCGGCGGTGGACATCATCGTCATCGACTCCGTGGCCGCGCTCACGCCCAAGGCGGAGATCGAAGGGGACATGGGGGACAACCATGTCGGCCTTCAGGCCCGCCTCATGAGCCAGGCTCTGCGCAAGCTCACCGCCATCGTCAACAAGTCCAAGACGTGCGTCATCTTCATCAACCAGCTGCGCGAGAAGGTGGGCGTCATGTTCGGCAATCCCGAAGTCACTCCCGGCGGCAAGGCCCTCAAGTTCTATGCCTCCATCCGCATCGACATCCGCAAGACGGATATTCTCAAGGACACCGAGGGGGCGGCGGGCAACCGCACGCGTGCGAAGGTCGTCAAGAACAAGCTCGCACCGCCCTTCCGTCAGGCGGAGTTCGACATCATGTACGGCGAAGGCGTCTCGCAGGAGGGCTGCGTCATCGACCTCGGCGTGCAGTACGACATCATCAAAAAGAGCGGCGCCTGGTTTAGCTATAACGACAACAAGCTCGCCAACGGCCGCGACAAGATGCGGCAGTTCCTCAAGGACAACCCCGAACTCATGGCGGAGATGGTGGAAAAGATAAGGCTTGCCGCAAAGGGTGCCCCCGTCGACGAAGTGGCCGGTTCGGAGGAATAAGCGAATCGCATATCTGCTGCGCAATACTTCGTCGGG
>CANRIO010000041.1 GCA_947630605.1 uncultured Clostridia bacterium | reverse complement strand
AAGTAGCCGTTACGGCTCTTACGCAGTCCGCATGGGCCCATCCTCGAAGGATCCCGAGGATGAAAACTCGGACTTCGTACTTCGGGATTCTTCGGAGAGTTACTCCCGTGGAAAGTCTTATTGGCATCTTCGGCTCAGAATGACGCGCCTACCACAACGCGGACTGACCTGCGTCATCCTGCCCTAAGCGGAAGTATGGTGACCGCGTCATCCTGCCCCGCCCGCACGTTCTGATCGCCATCGAAGGGCGGCACGAGGGGCAAAGCCCCGAAGTAGCCGTTACGGCTCTTACGCAGTCCGCATGGGCCCATCCTCGAAGGATCCCGAGGATGAAAACTCGGACTCCGTACTTCGGGATTCTTCGGAGAGTCGCTCCCGTGGAAAGTCTTATTGTCCTCATCGGCTCAGAATGACGCGCCTACCACAACGCGGACTGACCTGCGTCATCCTGAGCCAGAACGGCTCCTACGCAGTCCGCATGGGCCCATCCTCGAAGGATCCCGAGGATGAAAACTCGGACTCCGTACTTCGGGATTCTTCGGAGAGTCGCTCCCGTGGAAAGTCTTATTGTCCTCATCGGCTCAGAATGACGCGCCTACCACAACGCGGACTTCGTACTTCGCGCGCCGACCGTTTTTTCAAATCTTCGTCAATTCGTAGCCGTCTTTGGTGTCCTTGACGGCGTAGCCCATGGACTGAAGGCGGGCGCGGAGTTCGTCGGAACGGGCCCAGTCCTTGGCGGCGCGGGCGGCCTTCCGCTCCTCGGCGACGGCCAGCACCTCCTCGGGCACATCCTCCCCCTTGGGGGCATAGGCCGCAAGGTACTCCTTCGCGTCCCTTTTGAAGAGGCCCAAAAGGCCGTAGGTCTTACGAATTTGGTTTACCATCCTCTTCGCCTTCGGGTCGTTTTCGGCGAGAAGTTTTCCCGCTTCTTTGAAGTAGCCGAAGAGGTCCGAAAGGGCGAGGGCGGTGTTGAAGTCGTCCGACATGGCGGCGTTGAATTTCTCGTCGATCTCGGGCATGCCCCCCTCCTCCGCCGTGAAGGCGGTCTCGATCTTGTCGATGAGGGTATAGAAGCGCACGAGGTGCGCCTCGGCGTCGGGGAAGAGATCGTCCGTGATGTTGAGGTCGGCGCGGTAGTTGGAAGAGAGCAACGCGAACTTGAGTGCTTCATCCGAATACTTCGCAAGGATGTCCTCCATGAGGAGGACGTTTCCGACCGACTTGGACATCTTCTGGCCGTTCACCTTGATGAGGCCGTTGTGCATCCAATAGTTGGCAAATTTCTTGCCCGTGAGGGCCTCGGACTGCGCGATCTCGTTCTCATGATGGGGGAAAATGAGATCCCTTCCGCCGCCGTGGATGTCGATGCGGTCGCCGAAGGCCGCCCTGTTCATGGCGGAGCACTCGATGTGCCAGCCCGGCCTGCCCTTTCCCCAAGGGGAATCCCAGAAGATCTCCCCCTCCTTCGCCGCCTTCCACAGGGCAAAGTCGTAGGCGTTCTTCTTGCATGCGTCGTTTTCCACGCGCACGCCGTCGAGCATGTCCTCCTTGCTCCTGCCCGAAAGCTGCCCGTAGGCGGGGAAGCTGTCCACGTCGAAATACACATCTCCGTTGCCCCCTTCGTAGGCATGCCCCCCTCGGATGAGGTCTTGGATGAAGGAAATGATGTTCTGGATGTTCTCCGTCGCCTTGAGCCAGAGGGTGGGTTCGTCGATGTGCGCCTTGGCCATGACGGCGTCGATCTTCTCGATCATCATCGCGGCGTATCTGTCGGCGGGGATGCCCGTCTCATGCGATTTTGCGATGATCTTGTCGTCCACGTCCGTATAGTTGCGGGCGTAGGTGACCTCATAGCCGAGCTTCTCGAGATATTTGCGGAACACATCATAGACGAGGGCCTGGAAGCCGTGCCCGATGTGCGCCTCTCCCGAGACGGTGATCCCGCAGGCATACATCTTCACCTTCCCCTCCTCGAGGGGGATAAATTCTTCCTTTCTTCTTGTGAGCGAATTATAGATCTTCATATTCACTGTTTCCTTTCTTTGTGAGGGATCGTGTATCGTATGGGCCCTCATTCCGAGCCGCCGAAGGCGGCGAGGGAATCCCCCTCTTAATGTACCCTGTAGGGTCTGTAGGGGTCTCCTCCGCCGCAATAGAGTCGTACTTCGCCTTCGGCTCGTGCGCCACTATCGTGTCGTCGAGATGAGGACGTAGTGATGTGCGCTGTCTGGGGGGGTGAGGACGTAGTGATGTGCGCTATCGAGATGAGGACGCAGTGGGTCATTTTTCGTCGGGATGACGAAGAGAATGTACTTCCTCTTCGAGGGCAAAGACGCGCTCGCGGAGGGCGCAGAGCTCCTTTTGGACGGGGTCCTCCTTCTCGGGAAGAAGGTCCTGCGTTCGCTCCCCGCCGATCCTCACGACGCGGCCGGGCACGCCGACGACGGTCGCATAGGGCGGGACTTCCTTCAAGACCACCGCTCCCGCGCCGATGCGGGCGCCCTCGCCCACGGTAAACCCGCCGAGCACCTTTGCCCCGCAGGAGATGACGGCGTTTCTCTTCACCGTCGGGTGGCGTTTGCCCTTCTCCTTTCCCGTGCCGCCGAGCGTCACCCCCTGGTAGATGACGACGCCCTCTTCCACCTCCGCAGTCTCGCCGATGACGACGCCTGCGCCATGGTCGATAAAGACGCCCGGGGCGATCTTTGCCGCGGGATGGATCTCGATGCCCGTGCGGAATTTGGCCCACTGCTGTGCCCACCGTGCGAGGAATTTGAGGTGCATCTTCCAAAGCACGGCGGCGCGGCGGTGCCAGATGAGGGCACGCACCCCCGAATAGGTGAGCCAGATCTCGAAGGCGTTTCTTGCGGCGGGATCGTTGCGCTTTGCGGCGGCGATGTCTTTTTTGAGCTTTTTGAAAAACATAGGATATTCTATGTGCGCGCGACCTTATTATGCGCACGCGCTCTTTGCAATCATTATACCGTTTGATTTTCGAAAAAGCAACCGATTTCGGATGGGGAATGCACCTTTTCCTCATTCCGGATAATGGGGAGCGGCCGTAATCCACGGCAGGGCGTTTTTCGGCACAAAAAATATCCGCCCCGAAGGACGGATACTTTTTTGCTTGGTTTGATTATTTCTCAAACAGTTTCTTGTTGAGCAGCGAAACTACAGCGCCGACAAACGAGAACACCATGATGACGATGGGAAGCGCACCGTCGACCTTTGTTACGTTGAATTCCTTGGCATAGAGATAGGTCGCAACGACGAGAGCAAGCCCGAGGATGAACATGACGATGAGGCCAAAGAACCCGCTCTTCTTGTTTTCTTTGCCATCGACAAGGTCCGCGATCTTGAGGAACATCTTCTGGATGAGGCCGACGCCGAGAACAACGAGAGCAAAGGAGGAGACCCAACCGATGACCGAGAAGAGCTGTCTCTTGAGGGTAGCGTCCCCGGCAGCGGACGAGAGCACCTCGTGGATGAACCGCTGGAAGAAGTTGCTCTTTGTGCCGTTGTAGTTGATGACGGGACCTGCTGCAAGCGCGGCGACGATGACGCCGACCACAACGAGAGCAACGGTGAACACAAGGGTGAGAAGCTTCTTGAGACCAAGGTTCTGTTTAAGGTTCGCGACATAGTGCAGAGCGAAGTTCGCACCGATGAGGATCGCGCAGAGGCAAAGGGCTGCGAGCGCGACATCATTGAGGGCAATTCCATCGGCTGCATGGAGGGACAAGCTGACAAGTTCGATGGTCGCGAATGTGCCATACGCCTTGATAGCGGTCCTGGTGACTCCGCGATAGTCCTCGCCCTTCATGGCTTTGACGAATTTGATGATGCCGATGATGAGGTACACGACGAGGACGACGATGCCGACGAGGATCATGATCATGGTGAACAAATCCCCGATGACGTTGGCGATCGCATCCTTGCCGCCCTTCAATCCATTGATGATGATCTTCCAGATCCCATCGGCTTTGAAAACGTCGAGTGTCGTAAGGCCTCCGCCAAGTTCGCCAAGTTCGCCCATTCCACCCAAATCGAAGCCCTTCAAAACATAGCCGCTACCGAAGAAGAGGCCGAAGAGAAGGACAAGTGCCACGAAGGAGCAGATCGAGCCGATCAGATAAAAGATCTTCTTGAGACCGGTGGGACCCTCCTCGACGGGTGCGGCGGTCTGTTCGACTGCCGGCTGTGCGGGTTTCTGTTCGACGACTTCGTCGGTCAAAGACTGACCGCAGTTGGCGCAGAAGGTCGAGCCGTCAACGTTTTGTGCACCGCAATGTTTGCAATACATAGTTACATATCTCCTTATTTTATTTCATATCGCCCGCTTCCAAGGGTGGTATGATTTTCCTCATTATACCCCCCGCTATTTGATTTTGTCAAGGATTTTTATGAAAAATATATAAATAGGTTGAACAATTTGTCGAATTTTTTGAAAATTTTGGGGGATACGCGCCATTCTGAGCCGATGGGGTTTATAAGGCTTTCCGACGGGGCTCCTCTCCGAAGAATCCCGAAGTACGGAGTCCATTTATAATAAGGCGATGTTTCGACAAGCTCAACATGACGAGATTTTAGAATGGTACACTGTTTATCGAAGTCCGTGTTTTCATCCTCGGGATGCTTCGGGGAATTTCTCGCATGGACTGCGTATAATCTTGGTCGGCTCAGCATGACGCGGATTACCCTGTCCTCATTCCGAACGAAGTGAGGGAATCCCCTCTTGATGCACCACGTCGGGTCTGTAGGGGTCTCCTCCGCCGCGCCGCCAAAATGGCGGCGCGGCGTCGAGATGAGGAAAAATAATATTCGGCGTCGAGATGAGGAAAGGGATGACGCGGTTCACCCGTGGACATGGGTGGGGCGGAAGCGGCCTGAACACGGTCAAGAAGGTGAAAGAAAGGGAGTAGAAAGGTGGGTTTGAGGGAAAACGGGCAAAAATGTTAGAAAGTATCGTTCATTTCGTTCATCGAAGTGCAACACGAAAAAATTTTTCGTATTATTTTGCCGAAACACTTGCATAATTTACAAAAGTGTGTTAAAATCTTACACGGAATAATAATTTTGGAGGAAAATTCATGAAGCGCGACCGTATCGAAGAGATCGCCGACCTTTTGGACAAACGCGGCAAACTCACCCTTGAACAACTTGACGACTACTTCCCCCATGTCTCACAGATGACGCTTCGGCGCGACCTCTTCCAACTCGAACAGGAGGGCCGCATCATCCGCGTCCGCGGCGGCGCAATGTCCGTCAAAGAGGTGCAAAAGGTCTCGGGCGAACCTTACACCAAGAAGACCGCCATCCAGATGGATGCGAAGATCCGCATCGCACAGAAGGCCGCACACCTTATCGACGAGAATACTTCCCTCTTCATCGACGGCGGCACCACGGCCATGTATCTTGCGAAGGAGATGCCCGATATCAACGTGCATGTCTTCACAAACGGGCTTGCCGTCGCCATCGAACTTGCGCAGAAAAAGAACATCCACCTCACCATTTTGGGCGGACAGGTCCTGAAGGACAACCTCTCCACCGCCTCGCCCGTCGCGCGGTCCTATTTCGACAATACCAACTTCGAACTCGCGATCATCTCCGCCGCGGCATTTACCCCCGAGAACGGTTTTTCCTGCGCGTCGCAGATCGAGGCGGACCTTCTCAAACTCACGAGAAGGAAGGCCAAGGCGATGTATATGATGCTCGACAGCTCCAAGATCGGCAAGATCATGCCCTACACCTTCGCACGGCTCGAGGACATCGACGTGCTCATCACCGACGACAATTTCCCCGCCGACCTCAAGGAGAAATTCACGAACAGGAACATCGTCGTCATGTAACGCTATAATATTATTATCATGCAAAAACAGCCCCGCGGGGCTGTTTTTTTTGTGGGAGTTTATGAGGAATGCTGTGCAAATTACTTCGGGGCGGGTGGCCGCCCTCATTCCGAGCCGCCGAAGGCGGCGAGGGAATCCCCTCTCGATACGCTTGGGTGGGTTTGTAGGGGTCTCCTCCGCCGCGATAGATGCGTACTTCGCCTTCGGCTCGTGCGCCACTATCGTGTCGTCGAGATGAGGGAAAAGAGGTATGACGCGGTACAACCATCGGACTTCGTATGAGGGGATTCTTCGGAGAGAGGCTCTTACGGACAGCCGTATTTTTTTCGCCTCAGAATGACGCTTACCGCCCCCTCATCAGAATGACGCGGGTCATTCTTTGTCTTTGTCCTCGGTCATGGCGACTTCGGACTGCGTTTCGGCGGGGAGCGCCTCGGACATGGGTGCCGCGTCTTTCGTCTCGGCCCCGTTTTTCTTCTCCTTGCGCGCGGTGGAGAACTTCTTCAGACGCTCCGTGAGGGACTCCTTGAGCTCCGAAAGCGATCTGAAGGGGAACATGAAGCTCGCCTTCTCCTTGATCTCCTTCTTGCGGGTGCCGACCTCCTCTTTGAGTTTTTCGTAGTGGACGACGATGCCGTGTTCCTCGGCAAACTTCTTGATGCGCGTCGCGAGGTGCAGAGAGTGCCCGAGGTCCACGAGGAAGACGCCAAAAAAGATGCCGACGACGAAGGCAAATTCGATATGATGCACGAACCATACGACCGCGTCCACGACGGGCCCGTCGAAGACGAAGTAGAAGGCCGCGCCGACGAGCAACCAGAAGAGGGAAAAGAGCGGGCAGATGATGCCCTGGATATTCCCCCAACGGTTGGAGTAGTCCCAGAGCTTGATCTTCATCCCCTTGATAAAGATGAGCCCCGCGATATACTCGATGAGGGTCATCGTCACCCCCATGATGAGGATGATGAGGAGGGCGTCCAGCCATACCATGCCCGTGTTCAGGGGAATACGGGAGATGCCGAACAGCCCCACGACGCCGAACCCGTACAGGGGAAGATAGGGGCCCGTCAGAAAGCCGGGGTTGATCCATTTCTTCGCCGTGAACAGCCTTCGGAAGACGACCTCGATGCACCAGCCGAGCACGGAGCCGACAAAGAAGAGAAAGAAGATGACAAGAAGCACGTCGACAAAACTCATTGGATTTCCTCTGTAGATTTTCTCATGAAAAGGGACGCCTCAGGACGCCCCTTTTATATTTGTGGTTATGGCAGTTTCAGCCCTTTTCATTGCAACCGGAAAATGCCGCTTATGCGCCGAAGATGCCCGCAAGCCCGGGGATGGCCTTCATCAGATTGTAGTTCTGGAATACAACGACGCAGACGAGAGAGACGGTGGACATGATCTTGATGAGGATATCGAGGGAGGGGCCGACGGTGTCCTTCAGGGGGTCGCCCACGGTGTCGCCGACGACGGCGGCATCATGCACGGCGTCGTAGCCCTCTTCGCCCTTCTTCACGCCCTCGACGCCGCCTTTTTCGATATACTTCTTGGCATTGTCCCATGCGCCGCCCGCGTTGCCCGTGTAGATGGCGAGCATGATGGCGGCGAGCGTTGCGCCAATGAGGATGCCGCCTACGAAGCCCGCGCCGAAGATGAAGCCGCATGCGACGGGGATGGCGATGGCGACGACGGAGGGAACGATCATCTGGCGGATGGCGCCCTTCGAGGAGATCTCGACGCACTTGGTGGAGTCGGGGTCCTCTTCGCCCGTCAGGATCTTTGGATTGTCATGGAACTGACGGCGGACTTCATCCACCATCTTTCTCGCCGCCTTGGCGACGGCGTTGATGAGCATTCCCGAGAAGAGGAAGGGAATGGCCGCACCGAGGATGGCGCCGACGATGACGTCGCCGCGGATGATGTTGAGAAGAAGGTTTGCACCGTCCTGCATGAAGCCCTCGCCCGCGGCATAGAGGTAGCTCGACATCATGGAGAGGGTCGCAAGTGCGGCGGAGCCGATGGCAAAGCCCTTACCGATGGCCGCGGTCGTGTTGCCGACGGCGTCCAGTTTATCGGTGATATCCCGCACTTCCTCGTCGAGCATGCTCATCTCGGCGATGCCGCCCGCGTTGTCGGAAATGGGACCGTAGGTGTCGACGGAGACGGTCGCCGCGACGAAGGAGAGCATCCCCATTGCGCCGCAGCCGACGCCGAACATGCCGCCGAGGGCAAAGCTCGCGAAGATGGCGACGCCGAGGACAACGACGGGGAGCATGCACGAGATCATGCCCGTGGCCATGCCCTGCGTGACGGTGAGGGCCGCGCCCTCCTTGCTCGCCTGTGCGATGTTCCTGGTGGGTTTGTGGGCGTCACTCGTGTAGTATTCGGAGATGATGCCGATGACGATGCCCGCGACGATGCCGACGGCCGCACACACCCAAGGGGTGACCATTCCCGCCTTAAATTTGGCGAGTTTGAGCACCGCGGCGCTTTCCCCCTTGAAGAGGAAGATGGAGAGCAGCAGCCCGCCGACGAGCGTCACGCCCGCCGAGATCCATGTGGAGAGGTTGAGTTCTAAATGGGGATTATCCGAAAGTTTCCGCTTGATGAGCGGATAGGAGATGCCGATGACGCATCCGATGAGGCCGATCCCCGCGAAGATCAACGGGAAGAGCGCCATCTTTTGAAGAAGCGAAGAGGTAAGCCCCGTGGAGTGGGTGAAGAGCTCGATCGCGAGGATGACGGTCGCCATGATAGCGCCGATGTAGCTCTCGAGAAGGTCTGCGCCGAGGCCCGCGACGTCGCCCACATTGTCGCCCACGTTATCGGCGATCGTGGCGGGGTTGCGTGGGTCGTCTTCGGGGATGTGCGCCTCCGTCTTGCCGACGAGGTCGGCACCCATGTCCGCGGCCTTCGTGTAGATGCCGCCGCCCACACGGTTGAAGAGGGCGATGATGGAACAGCCGAGGGCATACCCCGAGAGGATGATGGAGAGGTTATATCCCTGCTTCGTGATGGGGTTGATATGCTCGACGACGATGTCTGCAAGCTCCGTCCCCTTCACATTGATCATGCCGCCCGCCCAGCCGAAGCAGCAGTAGACGATGACCGCGCCGAGGAGGGCGAAGCCCGCCACGCAAAGCCCCATGACGGAGCCGCCGCGGAAGGCGACCTTCAGGGTCTTGCCAACATTCCTCGTCTCGTTGGCGGCATTGGTGACGCGCACATTGGCGTAGGTCGCGATCTTCATGCCGATGAAGCCGGCAGTCGCCGACATCACCGCGCCGATGAGGAAGGCAACGCCCGCCTCCCACGCGATGAAAAGGCCCAAAACGACGGCGACAATCGAGCCGATGATTGCGACGATCTTATACTCATAGAAGATGAAGGCATTCGCCCCTTCACGGATCTTGGCCGCGATATGCTGCATGCGCTCGTTCCCCTCTTTGAGCTTTTTCGTGAGGAAAAAGTTGAGCGCCGCATATCCGAGCCCGAGTACGACCGCAAACATCACGATGATGATGAGTAGATTGAGATCCATACTTTGCTCCTTGCAAAAATCTTTTGTGAATGTATTATATCACGTTTTGAAAAAGTTGTCTATTTTTCGTCATGTTTTGGAAAATTTTTTCCACGACATTATTTTTATAATGTGACGCCCCACCCCCTACCCCCTCCCACGGAGGGGGCAAAGCCTCAACGTCGCGATGAGGAGGAGACGAGCGTCATTCTGAGGCGACGGGGTTTATAAGACTTTCCGCGAAAGCCCCTCTCCGAAGAATCCCGAATTACGAAGTCCAATTATAACATTTATAATAAGTATAATAAGGCGATGCTTCGACAGGCTACTTCGTGCCGAAAGTCGGCACTCGTGCCGCCCTTCGACGACAATCAGAACGTGCGGGCGGGGCAGCATGACGAATTTTAGAATGGCATGCTGTTTATCAATGTCACTGTTTTCATCCTCGGGATGCTTCGGGAATTGTCTCTCTCGGACATGGTATGGCCGTTTCGCCTCAGCATGACGCGGGTCGCCCTACCCCCTCCCACGGAGGGGGCAAGACCCCATTTCGAGTCCGCGAAAGCACCTCTCCGAAGAAGCCCCTTGATTTTTGGGCGGGATATGGTATAATGGAACTACAAAAGCGTAAAGGTAATTTATGAAAAAGTTATGGGTCTGTAACATCGCCTTTTTGCTGCTTGCCGTCGGCGGGTTTTTGTCGCTGCTCTTTGCCCCCCTTCTCTCGCTGAATTTGAGCAAGATGGCAAACAACATCCTCGAGGATCCGAAGTTCGGCGAGGAGTACTTCGGCATTCCCGAAGAGGATGTCTCTTCCGAGGGCGGAGAGGAAGGCGGGGGAGGTCTGGACATCCTCACGTCCGTGCTCGACGCCGACATTGCGGTCACCGCCGTAAAACTCGGAAAAGTCGCGACGGCAAAGAATGCGAAAGCGGCCTTCCTCACACAATTTTTGCTCTATAAGGGCGGCCCCATCGAGAACTTCTTTCTCGGCTCCATTGTCTCGGGTTCCGTCATAAGCACCGCCCTTCTCGGCGACGAGGCGATGGGGAAAATCGACTTTCGTGCGCTCCGCGATATCCTCTTCGA
The DNA here is from genome assembly GCA_947630605.1 of uncultured Clostridia bacterium. Classification (GTDB taxonomy): domain Bacteria; phylum Bacillota; class Clostridia; order Christensenellales; family Borkfalkiaceae; genus Gallimonas. Next base: position 1,656 of record CANRIO010000041.1, on the reverse strand, counting down.
ACTCGAAAGGGAGGATGTAAATGAGGAGGAGATCATCGATAAATATGTGGATGCGCTGGAAAAACAGGTGGGTGCGGATTCCTTCCGATACATCGACGAAGAGGAGATCAGAAGTGCCATTACCGACAGCTTAAACGCCGTGAGGGGGGTGCTCGGCGGCAAATTTTCGACGGAGGCGCTCGTGTGCATCGCAGTCACGGGCGAGAAGGTGGGCGCCCCCACCAACTACCGCATGGGTGAGCGGGCTGTTCCTCGCCGTGATGTGGCTTCTTTGGCTTTTTTGGATGCGGCCCTTGAAGAAGCGGGCAAAGCGGGAGAGCCGTTCATAGGAAAAATCCACGTTCAGACGAAAAACGTGGCACCCATGTCCGAGAAAGAGGCATACGAAAACCCGCCGCAAATGCGGCGGGTCTTTCTTTTTTTACGCTTTATTTTTCGCAGTTTGCCTTCAAAGTTTCGAGGCTCTCGCGAAGCTCCTTGGGGAGACGGTCGCCGAACTGTTTGAAGTAGCCCTCGATCTCGTCGGCCTCGGCACGCCAGCGCGCCTTGTTGACATAGAGGATGCTCTCGAGCGTCTCGGTGGAATAGTTGAGCCCTTCGAGGTCGATGTCCTTCGCATAGGGGACATAGCCGATGGCGGTCTCCTGCGCGTCCACTTTGCCGTCGCAGCGCTTCAGGATCCACTCGATGACGCGCATATTGTCGCCGAAGCCCGGCCACAAAAATTCGCCGTTCTCGTCCTGGCGGAACCAGTTGACGTTGAAGATCTTCGGGGGATGGGTGACCTTTTTGCCCATCTCGATCCAATGCCCGAAGTAATCCGCCATGTGATAGCCGCAGAAGGGCTTCATCGCCATGGGGTCGTGACGGAGAACGCCGACTGCGCCCGTTGCGGCCGCCGTCGTCTCCGAGCTCATGATCGCGCCCACGAACACGCCGTGGTCCCAATCGCGGGACTGGTAGACGAGCGGGGTGGTCGTCGCCCTTCTGCCGCCGAAGATGATGGCGTCGAGCGGCACGCCCTCTTTGGAGTTGAATTTCTCCGAAAGGCAGGGGCAGTTCTCTGCGGGCGCAGTGAAGCGGGAGTTGGGGTGCGCGGCCTTTGTTCCCATCTCGGGGGTCCAATCGTTTCCGAGCCAGTCGATGAGATGATCGGGCGCGGGTTTGGTGAGGCCCTCCCACCAGACGGTGTTGTCGGCGGGGTCGATGGCAACATTTGTGAAGATGGTCCCCCTCTTTGTCGCCGCAAGGGCGTTGGGGTTGCTCTTCTGGTTGGTGCCGGGCGCAACGCCGAAGAAGCCGTTCTCGGGATTGACCGCCCACAGCCTTCCGTCTTCGCCCACGCGGATCCACGCGATATCGTCGCCCACGCATTCCACTTTATAGCCCTTTTCGAGATAGTGCTTGGGGGGAATGAGCATGGCGAGGTTGGTCTTGCCGCAGGCGGAAGGGAAGGCCGCCGCGAGGTATTTCTTCGTGCCGTCGGGGAAGGTGACGCCGAGGATCAGCATGTGCTCTGCCATCCAGCCCTCGTTCTTGCCGAGGTAGGAAGCGATGCGGAGGGCGAAGCACTTCTTGCCGAGAAGGACGTTCCCGCCGTAGGCGGAATTCACCGAGATGATGGTGTCGTCCTCGGGGAAGTGCATGATGTAGCGC
>CANRIO010000040.1 GCA_947630605.1 uncultured Clostridia bacterium | reverse complement strand
ACGCCGCAAAGATCATGTGGGTGATGTATGAACATCCCGAGGTGGACTTCGAGGACATGGCGATGCGTTTCTCGGATATCAGAAAGCGCGTCTACAAGTTCCCGCATATGGGGGATAAAGCCCTGTTTGTCGCCATTCCCACGACTGCGGGCACGGGGAGCGAAGTGACGCCCTTTGCCGTCATCACGGACGAAAAGACGGGCGGCAAATACCCGCTCGCCGATTACGAACTCATGCCCGACATGGCCATTGTCGACGCCGACCTCATGATGAATATCCCGAGGAGCCTCACGGCGGCATCGGGCATCGACGCTCTGAGCCACGCCCTCGAGGCGATCGCCTCCGTCATGGCGACGGATTTTACGAACGGCATGGCGAAGGAGGCCGCAAAGATCATCTTCGAATTCTTGCCCCGCGCATATGAAAAGGGCGCGGAGGACGCGGAGGCGCGCGAGCGCATGGCAAACGCCGCGACCATTGCGGGCATAGCCTTTGCAAACGCCTTCCTCGGTGTCAGCCACTCGATGGCGCACAAACTCGGGGCATACTTCCACATCGCGCACGGCGTCGCGAACGCCCTCATGCTCGAGGAGGTCATCCGCTTCAACAGCGCGGACGCGCCCACGAAGATGGGGACCTTCCCGCAGTACGCCTACCCGCAGTGCAAAGAGCGTTATGCGGATCTCGCCCGCTATGTCGGCCTCAAAGGGGAGACGGACGACGAGCTTGTAGAGGCTCTCATTGCAAAGGTCAAAGATCTTCGCGCGGCGATCGGCATCCATGCGACCATCCGCGAAGAGCTCGAGGGTAAATTCACGGAAGAGGAATTCCTCGCAAAGCTCGACGAGATGTCGGAGGCCGCCTTCGACGATCAGTGCACGGGCGCAAATCCCCGGTATCCGCTCATCTCCGAGATCAAAGAGATGTACCTGAATGCCTACTACGGGAGAGACAAAAAATAAAGGGGGATCCCCAATTCATGCGCGTTTGCAAAGTACTATGCGTGACATAATATGAAAAATAAAGCATAATATAAGCGCCCTTTCGAGGGCGCTTATGTGTTTTATGAAGTTTACTCGAGCGGGACGACGTGCACCTTTATTTTCGCGATGACGCCCTCCATGAAGCGCACCTCCGCGTCGTACGTTCCCACCATCTTCAAGGTCTCCTTCGTGGTGACGCGCTTCTTGTCCACGTCGAATCCAAGCTCCGAGAGGGCAGCGGCGATCTTGTCCGATGTGACAGAGCCGAACACCTTCCCATTCTTTCCCGTTCTGATGGGCACTTTGACCTCGCTCCCGTTGAGCTTTGCGGCCTGTTCCTTCAACGCTTTGATATTCTCAGCTCTGTGGTAGGCGTCCGCCGTGCGCCGCTGCTCGGCCTCGTTGATGCCGCTCGCCGTCGCAAGTTCGGCGAGTGAGCGTTTCAAAAGAAAATTCTTGGCAAACCCGTCGGAAACTTCCACGACTTCGCCCTTTTTCCCCGTGCCTTTCACGTCAGCTTTCAAGATCACTTTCATTGCACCGCCTCCTTGAAGGAAAGGATTTTTGTCTTGTCTTATTTTACAAAATTTCCATAGCGTTGTCAAGATATTTTTTTCAACTTTTGCCCATACTACGATCGAAAGGAGGTCTCCTATGAAGGACAATATGAACCTTGGTGTCACCTGCGGCGTCGTGGACTGCGCGTTCAACTGCGACGGCATGCGCTGCAAGCTCGACAAGATCCATGTGGGCAACACCTGCGACTGCGAGCATTGTACCTGCTGTGACAGCTTTCAGAAGAGATGAGAAGGGGGAGAGCGTCTGCTCTCCTTCTTTCGTATAAATGTCATATCCTTTGCACAAATTTTATAGCGCAGCGGGCCAGCCCGCTTTCAGATATAGTTTTTGCCTCTCTATATGTGGGGCAAAAACGCGGAGAGGACGCTTGTTCTTAAAGCGTCCTCTCTTGCATGGCATGGGAAATTTCCGTCCCGCATATCTATATGGATATGAAAGCGCAGAAAGCCAAGAAGATCTTCTTTTTCCTTCTTCCCGCCTCTATCATCATCGCCGCCCTTTTGTGCCTTCTCCTGATTCCGAAAGGGAACGCGGAGGAAAAAGGGGAGAAGCGCGTCGTCACCGTCTGGAACGTGGATACCTTCGAGGGCGGGAAGGGGTCGCGTACCACCTTTTTGCGGAGCGTTGCCCGCACCGTCGAAAAAGAGCGGGATGGGGTATTTTTCCTCGTCTCAAGCTATACTTTGGAGGGGGCCTCGGCCGCATTCGCCAAGGGGGAAAGGCCCGACCTTCTGTCCTTCGGGTTAGGGCTTTCCGACGGGGCGGAATGCAGTCTTGCGCTTCCCTACACTTTTGCGGGGGGAGAGCTTTCAGGGAAGTGCCGCGCCGTCCCATGGTGCATGGGAGGCTATTTTCTCTTTTCGCTCACAGACGATTTCGAGAAGGCGGGAAATTGCGCCATTTCCGACGGCGGGAGCAATCTTGCCATCCTCTCCGCCCATCTCGAGGGCATTCCGGGGGAGGAGATCGAGGCGCAGGCCGCCTATGTGGGCTTTTTGGATGGGAAGTACCGCTATCTTCTCGGCACCCAGCGGGATATCTGCCGCTTTGCCTCAAGGGGGAAGACGGTCTATTCCCGTCCGCTCGAAAAATACAACGACCTCTTCCAATACATCTCTCTGACAAAGGAGGAGCATCGCGAGGACGCCCTCGCATATGTTGAAAAACTGCTCTCCGAGGGGACGCAGCAAAGACTTTCCGAAATCGGTTTTTTCCCCGTAAAAAGGGACACGGGAACGCGCACCCCGTGCGTCTTTTCGGATAGAGATGCGCTCTCGCGCTTAAGGGAGGTTTGTAAGAGCGAGGGCGCAAAAATTCCCGATAAATTTCTGAAAACCATTTGAATTATCCCTTCAAATATGGTAGAATGAGAGGTGCACCCGTTTGGACATCAAAAAGTATTTTGAGGGAAAACTTGCCGCCCTCCATGCGGAGAGCGATTTTCCCTTTGCAAGGCACACGACGATCGGCACGGGCGGCACCGCCGCACTCGCCCTCTCTCCCGCTTCTTCTGAGGAGACCGTCGCCCTCGTAAAAACGTTGAAAGGGCAAAAAATTCCCTATTGCCACCTCGGCGTCGGGGCAAACGTCCTGCCCGCCGACGGCTACTTCGAGGGCGCCGTGATAAGGACAGACCGCCTCAGAACGCTTGAAGCGGAGGGGACGGAAATTTTCTGCGGCGCGGGCGTGACGGCGGGGAGCCTCCTCAGCTTTGCAAAAAAGAGGGGGATCGGCGGATTGGAATTTCTGGCGGGCATCCCTGCCTCCCTCGGCGGCGCGGCCGTCATGAATGCGGGCGTGAAGGGGAAACACCTTTCGGACGTCGTCCTTTCCGTCCTTGCGGTCGAAGGGGACCGCATATATGAATTTCCCGCGAAGGACTGCGGCTTTTCGGAAAAGACCTCCATCTTTCAAAGCGGCATGACCGTCGTGGGCGTTCGCCTCAAGGGGCACCCCGTCCTTCCTTCCGAGATCGAAGAGCGGGAAAATGTATATCGGGCAAAGCGCGCCCATCTTCCCAAGGGGCGGAGCATGGGCTGTGTGTTCGTCAATCCCGAGGGGCACTTTGCCGGGAAGCTCATCGAGGAGTGCGGCTGTAAGGGTCTTTCCGTCGGAAAAGCCTTCGTCTCAACAGAGCACGCGAACTTCATCATAAACGGCGGCGCGACCTCCCGAGAGATCGCCGCCCTCATCCGACTTGTAAAGACGACCGTTTTCGAAAGAACGGGCATCCTCCTTCGCGAGGAGATCAGATACATTCCGTAGAAAGCCATGAAACTCACCGCAGATTTCCACACCCATACGCCCTATTCGCACGGCAAGGGCACCGTGCTCGAAAATGCCGTCCGCGCGAAGGAGCTCGGGCTTGTTTCCCTCGGCATCACCGACCACGGCTTTTCGCATAAGCTCTTTCCCTTGAAACGGAAGGAAGTTCCCGCCCTCATCCGTGACTGCGCCGAGGCAAAGGAGCAGACGGGGGTAAACGTCCTCGTCGGCATCGAGAGCAATATCCGCGGCATTTCGGGGCTGTGCGATCTCACCGAGAAGGACTTCGAGCATTTCGACCTCTATCTTGCCGGCATCCACATCGTCGTCCGTTACGAACACTTCTCGGACAGGAAGATCGGATGGGGGAGCTGGGCGAGGAGGAAATTTCATATGAAGCCTTCCGCCTCTCTCATCCGGGAGACGACGAAGGCATACATCAACGCCGTCGAGAAAAACCCCATCGACATCCTCACCCATGTCGGCTATCAGTGTTTTGCCGATCCCGTAGAGGTCGCCAAATGCTGCCGCGACAGGGGGACCTACTTTGAACTCAACTCCAAAAAAGAGCACCTCTCGGATGAGGAGCTTGCCGCCGTCGCCGCGACGGGGGTGCGCTTTGTCATCGACTCGGACGCCCATACCGTCGACCGCGTGGGGGACACCCTCCGCGTGGAGGAACAGCTCTCCCGCGTGGGCATTCCTCTCGGCCTGATCGACAACATCGACGGCCGCTATCCCACCTTCCGCTTTGCGGAGTATAAAAAGCACATGTGAGCGGAGGGAGAAAGTGAACTTTTCGGGCGAGATCAAGCGGGAGATCGTAAAGAAAGTCCCCCAAAAGAGGTGCTGTATGCTCTCCCTCCTGAAGGGATTTTTGGATACGAGCGGCAACATTTCTTTAGGCAAAGAGGAGAGATCTGGCTTTTCCTTTACGAGCGAGAACGAGCGCATCGCAAAATACGTGCTCGGCATCGTGGAGCGGCTCTTTGCCGTCCCCATGACGGTCGCGGGGGCGGTGCGCGATCCCAAGCACGGGCGGGACAAGCTCACCTTCCTCTACCGCGGGGAGCAGGCCGCTGCGTTTGCGAAAGAGCTCGCCTCGGTAAAAAGGTGCGATGATTGCAATGCCCACTATGTGCGGGGCGCGTATTTGGGGAGCGGGAGCTGCACCCTTCCGGGTGAGGGGAAGAAGACGGGCTATCACCTCGAATTTCTCTTGAAACGCAGGGAAGACGCAGAGGGGATGTGCGAGATCCTCTCCGGGCTCCAGCTCATCGGAAGCATCCTCATGCGCGGGGAAAAGTTCGTCGTCTACTTCAAATCGCGGGAGGCGATCGCAGATCTTCTCTCCGTCATCGGGGCGGAGGGGGCGCTCGGGACGCTCGAGAGCGTCTCCGCCGAACGGGAGGAGAGCAACCAGGAGAACCGCGTCCTCAACTGCCTTGCGGGCAATGCGGACCGCGCCGCCACGGCAAGTGCAAAACAATTCGTCGCCTTCACCCATCTCAAGGAAAGGGGGCTCCTTCCCGCGCTCGACAAGACGCTTGTCGACACTTTGGAGGCGCGGCTTGAATATCCCACCCTCTCCCTTGCGGAACTTGCGGAAAAGCTCTGCGTCACGAAGAGCTGTCTCAACCACCGCATCCGCAAACTCATGAAACTCCATACGGAAACACTATGACAGATTTTGTGCATTTACATCTCCATACCGAATACAGCCTCCTCGACGGTGCGGTCAAGGTGGACGATCTCGTGCGCCATTGCGTAAAAAACGGCATCGACACCGTCGCCGTCACCGACCACGGGAACATGTATTCCTCCTTAAAGTTTGCCGAGAAGTGCAAGAAGAATAAGATCAAGGCGATCATCGGGTGCGAATTCTACGTCGTCGACGACTACAAAAAGCACATCGACCAGCACGCCGACCACCTCATCCTCCTTGCAAAAAACAAGGCGGGGTATATCAACCTCGTCCAGCTCGACAGCCTCGCCTTCGTGGACGGCTATTACTACCGCCCGCGCATCGACTACACCGTCCTGAAGGAGCACACCGAGGGGGTCATCTGCCTCTCCGCCTGCCTCGCGGGGCGCATCCCGCGCTATCTCATGGCGGGGGAATATGAGAAGGCGAAGGAGTTCGCCCTCTACCTTCAGAGCCTCTTCGGGGAAGATTTCTACATCGAAGTCCAGGACCACGGCATCCCCGAACAGCGGCAGATCCTTCCCGACCTTGTCCGCCTCGCCCGCGAGATCGGCGCGCAGATCGTCGCCACGAACGACGTGCACTATCTCAACAAAGAGGATTGGGAGATGCAGGACATCCTTCTCTGCATCCAGACGAAGCGCACCCTCGACGATCCCACCCGCATGAAGATGCAGACGCATGAGTTCTACATGAAGTCGGGGGACGAGATGGCGGCAATCTTCAAAGATTATCCAGAGGCCATCTCCAACACGCGGGTCATCGCCAACAAAGTCTCGGACACCGACACGCCCTTCAATCTCAAGGAGGACGGAAATCCCGTCTACGATAAGTCCCTCATCCCGCTGTATACCGCAGACGACGGAACGCCCTCGCCCGAATATCTCACCCGCCTCACCTGGGAAGGGCTTCCCAAGCGGTACGATGTCATCACGGACGAGATCAGAAAGCGTGCGGAATACGAGCTCGACATCATCATCAAGATGGGCTTTGCCGACTACTTCCTCATCGTCTGGGACTACATCAACTGGTCGCGTCTGCACGACATTCCCGTGGGCCCGGGAAGAGGCTCGGGCGTGGGGAGCATCGTCGCCTACGCCATCGGCATCACGAGCGTGGACCCGCTCCGCTACGACCTTCTCTTCGAACGGTTCTTAAATCCCGACCGCGTCTCCATGCCCGACTTCGACGTCGACTTCTGTACCGAGAGGAGGGTGGAGACCATCGAATATGTGCGCAAACGCTATCATCCCGAGAACGTGGCGCAGATCGTCACCTTCGGTACCCTCAAATCGCGCGCAGTCATAAAAGATGTCGGCCGCGTCATGCGTGTTCCATATTCCGAGGTCAACCGTGTGACCAAGGTCATGGACGGGAAATCCTCCATCCGCGAGCTTTTGGGCCTCGACCTCGAGGAACTGCGCTCCAAGGCGGAGAAGGCCAAGAAGGCGGCTACAGATGCCACAAGCGAGACGCCCGACGACGAGGCGCGCATCGCCGACCTTAAAGGCAAATACGACGAGGCAATAAAGAAGCTCAACGAGACGGAGGCAAAGCGCAACTCCGAGTTCATCGAGATCTACAATTCCGACGACCTGTTGCATCAGGTCATCGACATGGGCCTCAAGCTCGAGGGCATGCCGCGCAACACCTCCATGCACGCCGCGGGCGTCGTCATCTGCAGAAAGAAGATCGCCGACAACGTCCCGCTCTCGAGAAACGGCGAGGACATTACCACACAGTTCGACATGAAGGAAGTCGAGTCCATCGGCATGCTCAAGATGGACTTTCTCGCCCTTGCGACGCTCACCGATATCAAGAAGGCGTGCGACTATATCTATGAAGATACAGGGCGGCGCATCGAGTTCGGACAGGACTGCGACGACCCCAAGGCATACGAGCTCATCGCGGAGGGGGATACCGACGCCGTGTTCCAGCTTGAACAAGGGGGGATGAAGCGGTTCATGAAACAGCTCCAGCCCACCTGCCTCGAGGACCTCATCGCAGGCATCTCCCTCTACCGCCCGGGGCCGATGGATTTCATCCCGGCCTATCTCAAAAACAGGGAAGACCCCAAGCACATCAAATATCTCACGCCCCTTCTTCGGCCCATCCTCGAGAAGACGTACGGCGTCATCATCTATCAGGAACAGGTCATGCAGATCTTCCAGAATCTCGCGGGTTACTCCCTCGGGCAGGCAGACCTCGTGCGAAGGGCAATGGCGAAGAAGCACCTCTCCGAACTGATGGCGCAGAAGGATAAGTTCATCTACGGCGACATCGACAAGGGGGGAAATATCACGGGCTGTGCCGCAAAGGGCATCCCCGAGGAGGTCGCAAAGGAGCTCTTCGCGCAGATGGAGAGCTTTGCCTCCTATGCCTTCAACAAATCGCATGCGGCGGCCTACGCCGTCGTCACCTACCAGACGGCGTACCTCAAGAAATATTACCCCAAAGAATTTTTGGCGGGCGTCCTCAACAACCGCATCGGCAAGATCGAGGAGATCGCAAAGTACGTCGTCTATATGAAGGAGAAGAACATCGCCGTCTATCCGCCCGATGTCAACGCATCCAAGGCGTACTTTTCGGTACAGGGGAACGGCATTCGCTTCGGCCTGTGCGCCCTCCGCGGCGTCGGCCTTGCCGCCATGGAGAGCGTTATAGAGGAGCGGGAGAGGGGCGGTAAGTTCAAGGATTTCTCCGACTTTCTCATGCGGTGCACCAAATTCATCAACAAGCGCATGGTGGAGAGCCTCATCTTCGGCGGCGCCTTCGACAGCATGGGACATCACCGCTCCCAATATCATGCCGTGTATGAAGACCTCATGCGCCGTATCGCGGGCATGGACAAGCAAAAGAGCAGTGCGCAGATCTCCCTCTTCGGCGACATCATCTCGGAGGAGGCGCCCAAGGCGGAATACCCGGATGTGCCCGAGTGGGACACCGCGGACCTTCTCTCCAAGGAAAAGACCGTCCTCGGCGTGTATGTCAGCGGTCATCCCTTCGCGGCCTTTGCGCACGCCTTCAAGGATTGCAACTTCAACTCCGGCTTCCTCGCCGACTTCGAGGAGGACGAGGAGACGGGGGACAGGACCTATCATCAGATCAAGGTGGACGACGCCGTCTCGATGGGCGGGCTCGTTGCGAGCGTCAAGAAGGTCGCCACCAAGGGGGGAGCCTTCATGGCCTTCATCACCGTGGAGGACCTCTACGGCAGCATCGAATGCGTTGCCTTCCCGCGCGTCTACGAAAAGGCGCGGCCCTTCCTTCGGCAGGACGCCGTCGTGCGCATCTCGGGGAAGATCGACATCCCGCCCGAAAAACTTCCCGTCATCGTCGTCGACAGCATCACCGAATACACGGGCGAGGCGGAGAGCGTGCCCCTTCCCTCTTCCGGTCATGACAGAGTGCTCTGGCTGGATGCGAGAGAGGTGAGCGAGACCGTCTTTTCCGAGATCGTCGAGACGATCACCGACTATCCCGGGAAGGTGAGGGCAAAGCTCCTCCATGGAGGCAAGCGGTATGAATTCGATGTGGACGGAAGCCGGGGGCTCTTGGCGGAGCTCCGCATGAACCTGCCCGAGCGCAGTATAAAATTTGTATAAAATTTTGCAAAGTGGACGAAAAGGGTAAAAATCTCTTGAAATTTTTGGCAAATCTGCTATAATCTTAAATCGGCAACATTCCGAGAGAGTACATACGGAGGAAACATATGAAGCGTATCGGACTTTTGACGAGCGGCGGAGACGCGCCCGGCATGAATGCGGCGATCCGCGCCGTCGTGAGATCGGCGATCAATTCCGGCATGGAGGTCTTCGGCATCCGCCGCGGCTATGCGGGCCTCATCGAAGATGACGTCATTCCCATGGACAAGATGAGCGTCTCGGGGATCTCCGCCCGCGGAGGCACCATCCTTCGCACAGCCCGCTGCCTTGAGATGCTCGAAAAAGAGGGCAGGGAAAGGGCGGTCGCAACGCTCAAGAAATATGGCATCGAGGGGCTCGTCGTCATCGGCGGCGACGGCTCCTTCCACGGGGCGAAGTGCCTCACGGAGGAGTTCGGCATCCTCACAGTCGGCATCCCCGGCACCATCGACAACGACCTCGAATATACCGACTTTACGCTCGGCTTCGATTCCGCGGTCAACACCTGCATCAATGCCATCGGCAATCTGCAGGACACCATGCTGTCGCATGAGCGCGTCTGCGTCGTCGAGGTGATGGGACGCCGCTGCGGCGACATCGCCCTGTATGCGGGCATCGCAACGGGGGCGGACGCCGTTCTCCTTCCCGAAGAACCCTTCGACATGAAGAAGGTCGCCGCCCATATCGAAGAGACCAGAAAGATGGGGAAACTCGTCAACACCGTCATCGTCGCAGAGGGCGCTATCACGGGGGAGGAATGTGCAAAGCAGCTCAAAGGACTTCTCCCGTACGATATCCGCTTCAACTGCATCGGACACATCCAGCGCGGCGGAACGCCCACGATGGCCGACCGCATCCTCGGCGCCCGCCTCGGCGTCCGTGCCGTGGAACTGCTCGGAAGCGGCGTCGGCAACCGCGTCATCGGCATCCGCAAGAACGCGGTCGTCGATATGGACATCATCGAAGCCGTCTCCCTGCAAAAGACCTTCGACAGCGCACTATACAATACTTTGCAAATGATCACGATGTGAGGATGCTATGATCTTAACAGTCTGCATGAGCCCGAGCGTCGATATCACTTTGGAAGTGGATCCGCTCCTTGTCGGCAAACTGAATGTCGTCCAAAAGAAGACGCGCACCTATACGGGAAAGGCGATCAACGTCGCGATCGGCGTCCGCCGCCTCGCTCGCGACGCCACGATCACGGGATTTTTATATCGTGAAAACGGCGCCGCGTTCGAAAGGGAACTGCTCGGCGAAGGGGTGACGTGCGAATTCATCAAGTGCGAGGGCCACGTCCGCGAGAATTATAAAGTCATCGACCTCTCCCGCTCCATGCTCACCGAGCTGAACGACGTGGGCGAAGCGGTAAAGACGGAGAACCTCGTGCATCTCGTCGATAAGGTGCGCTCCCTCTCGAAAATGGCGGATGTCACCGTCGTCTCGGGCGGACTTCCCCGCGGCGTGGACGTCTCCTTCTACCGCGAGATCATGAATGCGGTGGACAAGCGGTCGCTCCGCATCGCGGATACCGAAGGAGGGAGACTGTTTTCCGCCCTCGAGGCGGGCGTGGACCTCGTAAAGCCCAACCGCGAAGAGCTCGAACGCTCTCTTCAGCGCGAACTCAAAACGCGGGAGGACCTCATCGAGGCCTGCGAAGAACTCGAGCGCCGCGGGGCAAGGGCCGTCCTTCTCTCCCTCGGGCGGGAGGGCGCCGTCCTCATTTCCGGAGAGGAACGCTACTATTGCAAGAGCGAGAACATCGAAGTCGCCTCGAGCGTGGGCGCGGGGGACGGCATGGTCGCCGCAGCCGCCGTCAAGATGCAGGAGGGGGCACCCCTTCCCGAAGTGCTCCGCGCGGGCGTTGCGGCAGGGACCGCGGCCGTCACGACGCAGAAAATCTCCTTCACGCGGGAGAAATACGACGAGCTTTTCAGCCGCCTCACCGTGACAAAATTTTGAGCCTTAAGTGAACGATCCGCCGTGTAACTTTTGCGCCTTTCGTTTCACACCGCAAAAATCGCTAAAATTCCGCATGACCACAAGATATAGTGGTCGGCGGAAAATTTTTTCCCAAAATATAGTGGAATTTCCTTGACAAGAAAAATATGGCGATGTATAATAAGAACGTTCCCTTTTCAGGGGGCGCTTTTTCTCACCCCAAACGGTTTGGGGCGGGGAAAGGGGGAAATATCCACCAAGGAGCGAAACCATGAAGATCATCAAGAGGAACGGGGCGGAAGTCGCCTTCGACCTTCAGAAAATAATCAACGCAGTGCGCAAGGCAAACGACGAAGTGAGCGAGGGCAACCGCCTTTCCGAGGAGCAGATCGGGCTCATCGCAGACCGCGTCGCGGGGCTCGCAGGCGACCTCAACAGGGCTGTTTCCGTCGAGGAGATCCAGGATTATGTCGAGAATCAGATCATGGATCAGAAGGCGTTTGCCGTCGCGAGGAAGTACATCACTTATCGCTATTCGCGCGCCCTTGCCCGCAAGAAGAATACCATCGACGATCAGATCCTCACCCTCATCGAATGCAACAACGAGGAAGTGAAGCAGGAGAATTCCAACAAGAATCCCACCGTCAACTCCGTCCAGCGCGACTATATGGCGGGGGAAGTCTCCAAAGATCTCACCCGCCGCGTGCTCCTTCCCCGCGACATCGTTGAAGCGCACGACCAGGGTCTCATCCATTTCCATGACATGGACTATTTTGCCCAGCACATGCACAACTGCGACCTCGTCAACCTCGAGGATATGTTGCAGAACGGCACCGTCATCTCGGGCACATTCATCGAGAAACCGCACTCCTTTTCTACGGCGTGCAACATCGCCACGCAGATCATTGCACAGGTCGCCTCCAACCAATACGGCGGGCAGTCCATCTCTCTTACCCATCTTGCACCCTTTGTCGACATCAGCCGGCAGAAGATCCGCGCGGAGGTCGTCGAGGAGCTCAAAGACGTCGCCGTCATGCAGGAGACGGTGGACAAGATCACCGAAAAGCGCCTTCTCGAGGAG
>CANRIO010000039.1 GCA_947630605.1 uncultured Clostridia bacterium | reverse complement strand
GTGATTGCGGTGTTCTTGTCGTACTTGCCATCCGTGCCGGCCGCGGGCTTCACCTCGATTTCGCCGTGTTCGACATTTTGGGGAACACTGACAGAGTACTTCTCCGTGGCGGGAGGCTCCTCGGACTTCGACTTGAAGGTCACTGTGATCGTCGTGTCCGCACTGACCTTAAAGGAATATTTGCCCTCGCTGAGCTTGGCATTTTCATCCGTGGAGACGGTGAAGGTATCGACATCATAGTCTGTCTTGGGGGTGACCGTAACGGTGACTTCTTTCCCCTCCAGATACTTATTACCCTCTGCCTCGGGAGAAAGCTCTACGCTGCCCTGGTTGGCATCATATACCGTACTAACGGTATATGTTTGTAATTTCTGAATTCCGCATGCGGCGATCGCTACGCCCATGCAGACAAACAGGACTGCGCCAAGAACCGTGAGAAACAATTTCTTGAGCTTGTTCATAACCATTCTCCTTTCTACAACTTCTTGCATAAAATGCAAAATTCACATGTGAATTATACATTTATAGCAATTATATCTATATGTTACAATATTTTTAATAATTTTGTCAAATCTTTTGACCGCCTTTTTGGATAAAGTTTGAAAAATATTTTCATTTTGATTTATACGAACATGAATATATACCATTTTCGGCGAATAAAAAAACTGACGGCGTTCCCCCTCGGACCCCGCATCCTACAGAAGCAAATCACAAAAGATTTACGCACATATCAGATAGGTTTTCGGCATGTGAAAAGGCCCGCCGGTCGGAACAGACAGGCAGGCCTTCGGAATATTTGCTTTGGATATTTACAGATTTTTGAGATAGAAAACTTCCTCTTCGGTGAGCTTCCGTACCTCCCCGCGGTCGAGGCCGGAGAGGGTCAGCTCCCCGATCTTGATGCGCTTCAAAAATTCCACCCGTTTTCCGACAGTTTTGAACATCTTTCGAATCTCTCTGTTCTTCCCCTCGGTGAGAACGACGTGCAACTTCGTGAACTTTTTATCCGTCTCGACGACGTTTATCCTGCATTTTTTTGTGACGACGCCCTTTTCGATCTCCACGCCCGCACGAAGGCGGGAAAGCTCGGCTGCCGAGATGCTCCCCTCGATCCGCACGAGGTAGGTCTTGGGGATCTCGCTCTGCGGCGCGGTGAGGCGGTAGGAAAGGTCGCCGTCGTTTGTGAGG
This sequence comes from uncultured Clostridia bacterium, assembly GCA_947630605.1. Taxonomy (GTDB): domain Bacteria; phylum Bacillota; class Clostridia; order Christensenellales; family Borkfalkiaceae; genus Gallimonas. Next base: position 11,265 of record CANRIO010000039.1, on the reverse strand, counting down.
ATGAGCATGCCCTCGGTGTCATAGTCGAGCCTTCCGACGGGGAAGACCCTGCCCGCGCCCTCGGGAAGAAGGTCCATCACCGTCTTGCGGGGACGCTCCGTCTTTTCGTCATGGGCGGTGCAGACGCAGCCCTTCGGCTTATTGAGAAGATAGTATTCGTATTTGACCTTGTGGGAGAGGATCTTTCCGTCAAGGGTGACGATGTCCCCCGCCTCGACGCTGTCCCCCGCCTTGGCCGTCTTCCCGTTGAGAAGCACCCGCCCCTCGGCAATGATCTCATCTGCGCCCCGCCGTGAGGCGACGCCCTGCTCTGCAAGAAATTTGTTGATCCGCATAGTTGTTGCGGGAACGCTCCCGCACTCCTTCTGTATACGGTTACATGATATACAAATTCTGTGAAAAAAGCAAGCTGTTTTCGAGGTAAATCTTCATTTGCCCCGCAACGCTCCCCCTTTTTTCGGGAAGCGGGGACAGAAGGTCAACCGCAAAGCGAAGGGCGCGAAGCTCTGTCTTCTTTAAGGGATAGCAAAATCCGTACTTTACTTCGAACCCTTCCCACGACGCGGAGGCGTCGCAGAGCGGGACCATGTTGTACTCCGTATACGCCTCGTCGAGAAGCTCCGCCGTCCTTTCATACATCTCGGGACAGCCGAGGACGACGCAAACAAGTTGCATGCCCTCCCGCTCGGCGCTCGTCACGAGGCACCTTCCCGCAGCCACGGTGAACCCCGTCTTGACGCCCGTCGCGCCCTCGTACTCCCAGAGCATCTTGTTCTTGTTTTTCCAGCCGCGCGGCGCGTAGAATTTACAGGAGACGATCTCTCGGAAAATCCCATTTTCCATCGCGTGAGCGGAAATCAGGGCGAGATCGCGCGCCGTTGTGTGGTGCTCCCCATCGGGAAGGCCGTGGGGATTTTTGAAGAAGCTGTCCTCCGCCCCCATCATGGCGGCACGCTGCGTCATGACCTCGGCGAACCGCTCCACGCTCCCGCTGTGGTGGATGGCGAGAGTTACCGCGCAGTCGTTCCCCGAGCGAAGCATGAGCCCGTACAGAAGATCGCGCACGCTATACGCCTCCCCAGAGCGAAGATAGACGCTCGACCCCTCCTCCCTCTCGGCCTCCTTCGGGATGACGACCATCTCTTCGAGGTCGCAGTCCTCGATAATGATGATCGCCGTGAGCACCTTGGTGGTGCTCGCCATGGGAAGAGGAACTTCCGCATTTCTTTCATGGAGAATGCGGCGGGAGGTCACCTCGACGACGCACTCCCCCTTTGCCTCGGTCGCCGCATACGCGTGCTTGGGCTGAGGGAGGGAGAAGAGGCATAGAAGAAAGCAAAAAGCGCACGCGAAAAGAATTTTACTCCGTTTCATGCCTTCTTGCGATCCTCTCCACGAGTTCGCCCGCCTTCTCGATGAGACCGTCCAGCGGGTCGTCCGTCAGCTTGACGATGCGGCACTCCTTCCCGTCGTCGATGAGAAAGCCGGCAGGCTTGATGTTCACCACCGTCCCCGCTCCGCCCGCAAAGGGAAAGCATTCGTCCTCTTTGACCGCCTTCACCTCGCCGTATTCTCCCCCGCCGGAAAGGTACCCCATCGTCACCTTCGTGAAGGGAATGATCTGCGCCCCGCTCGCCGAGAAGACGGGCTTCCCGATGACGGTGTTCACATCTACGAGAGCGGTCAGCTTCTCTGCGGTCTTTTCCATGATGCCGTCGATCTTTTTGTTCTTATCCAATTTATCAATGCCTCCATCAATTTTTTTGTAAGGGAAATTGTGACCGAAAAGAGATTGGTCACGATGCCCGTCCTGCAAGTCACTTTGAGACAGTTCTCCCTGGAAAAGAGAACGCTGCTGTGAAAGTGAATATAGGGATAGCGCGAGCGAAGATAGGCATATGTCCCGCCGATGGGGATATCCAAGGCCGCCCCGAGGAGCACGGCCTGTATCCTGTCCGCTCCCCCGATCTCGATCACGCCGCGAAAACTCATGAGGCGGAGCGACTTCGCCATCACCCGCTTTCTGTGCGGATCGAAGATCTTCGCGTAAGGGATAAGGAGCGCGAACTTCTTTGTAAGATGCACCGCGACCCCCTCCCGCCGAAGTTCTCCATACCCTCCGAAGATGCGAAGAAAGAAGAGGTTGAGCGCAAAATATGCCTTATTCGCACCTACGTCCGCAAAGAGATCCACATAGACGAAGATGGGGAAAAAGAAGAATATGGCACCAAGGAAACTTCCCCATACAAAAAATTCGTCCATACACCTAATATGGACGAATGACTTTTTTTTATGTAATTGGAAAAATGCGTCAGGAAATTTTGACGATGTCCGTATCGTCGAGGCCCTTCAAAAAGTCGGGGATCTCATAGCCGCCCTCGACGACCTCCTCTTTTTGCTGCTGTTTCCTCTGCTGAGGCTTTGCCTCGGCTTCCCCTCCGCCGAGCGTGCTGCCCGTCTCCGCGTCGATCTTGTCCCATTCCTCGCGGCCATAGAGATAGGCATCGCGGTCCTCGTCGGGACGGGCGATGGCCTTCATGAGCTCCTCGTAATCGGGAAGATCTTCGAGGGAATTGAGCTTAAAACGCTTCAAAAATTCATCCGTCGTCGCAAAGAGCACGGGATGGCCGATGGCGTCCTTCCGCCCGCAGGGATAGATGAGTTTGAGCTCGAGGAGGGCGTTCACGCCGTAGTCGCTATTCACGCCGCGGAGCACTTCGATCTCGGTACGGGTGATGGGCTGTTTGTAGGCGACGATCGCCGCGCACTCTAAAATGGTGCGTGTGAGTTCCTTCTCGCGGATGGGATTGAGAACGGAGGCCACCCCCTCTTTATAGTCGGGATTGGAGGCGAGCTGGACCTTCTTGTTGAATTCGAGAAGAAGGATGCCCGAATCTCCGCTGAATTTCTCTCTGAGTTCCTTCAGTGCCTTCTTCATCTCCCCGTCCGTCACGTTCAGCTTTTCCGCGATGTCCGCGACGGGAACGCTCCTTCCCGAGGCAAAGAGGATCGCCTCAATTGTATTCGTCAATTTGTCCAAGTTCCGCCTCCTTCGCTTCGGGGTTATAGGTGATGAAGATCTGCCCGAACGCAGCGTCCTGCCTCACATGCAGGAATTGATGTTTCAAAAGTTCCAGAAGGGCCTGGAAGGTGGTCACGATCTCGCTCCGCGTGAAGTCCTTCGTGAAGAGCTCCTCGAACCGCACTTCCCTTTGTTCCTCAAAGACCTCTAAAATGAAGGTGATCTTCTGCGATACGGTGTACTCGTCCCGCGGGATCTCGCGGAACTCCTCGTCGTCCATCTCCTGTTCCCGTCTTATGAGGACCGCCGAAAATGCCTTGACGAGCCCGTCGAGGTCGAGCCCCTCGAGGGTGAACACCGTGCGCGTCTCCCCCACGTCCTTGTCGGGCTCCTTGAAATAGTAGCCCACCGTCTCGAGCTCTTTGAGCTTTGTCATCTCCTCTTTGATGAGGCGGTATTCCTCGAGGGCGCGGATGAGTTCCGCCTTGTCGTCCTCGATCTCCTGTGCGATCTCGGGGTCGTCTTCGAGGTTGGGCACGAGCGCTTGTGCCTTGATCTTGATGATGGAGGCCGCGATGTTGAGATAGTCGGTCACCTTGTCCACATCGAGATAGGGAAGCCCCTTCATGTAGTCGAGGAATTGCTCGGTGACCTCCGAGACGAAGATGTCCTTTATTTCGATCTCCTCACGGTTGATGAGGTATAGAAGAAGGTCGAGCGGCCCCTCGAAGTTGGAGAGAACGGTGGTATAGTCGACGTTGGACTCGAACTTCGAGCGGATGGCCTTATAGGGGTCCTCCCGCTCCGCCTTCGTCTCCTCGGGGGCCAAATCGCCCTCCGGTTCGGAGGATGCGGAAAAAGAGGCAGGCTCGCCCATGTTTGCAAGCTCACCGCTTTCCACTTCGACTTCATCGTCGAGGAGCTCGAAGATTTCTTCCTCTTCGCTCTCTTCCTCTTTTATCATTTCCTCTACCATAATAACAAACCCCAAACTTCGTGAAGCGGCATTCCGAAGGCTCTCTCCCAGATCGCCAGAATCGGGAAACCGAGATATTTCGTCGCAAATTTCATGATCCAGCCGAGGATGTTGGCATAGTCCATCTGCCAGATCCCAAAGCGCACAAAGAGATTGCACAAAAAGCTCTCGGCAATGAGCCCGAGAAGGATCCACTGCCCGTTGTTTCTCAGGAACCTATAGACCTTCCCCCGCCTCTTATTCAAAGCGTCGACGATGCGGAAGCCGTCCAAGGGATAGAGCGGCAAGAGATTAAAGACGCAGAACGAGAGATTATAGTAATAGAGAAGCAGGGTGAGGTAGTGCAGGAAATCGTAGAGAAAGACGATGCGCGGCATGAAGTTGATGACGACAAGGGCGAGCGGATAGATGAGAAATGCCAGCACATAGTTGAGGACGATCCCCGCACTCGCCGTGAGTCCCAACCCCAGACGGTACTTTTTGAAATTGGAAGGATCGATGGGAACGGGCTTCGCCCAGCCGAACCCCACGAGCGCGAAACAGGCGAGCCCTATGGGGTCGAAGTGGCGGAGCGGATTCAAGGAGAGCCGCCCACAGAGCTTGGGCGTGGGGTCCCCGCACTTGTAGGCGACGAACGCATGCGCCACCTCATGGAGCGTCAGAACGACGGTCACCGCAATGAGGCTCGCAAGCAATTGGATGAGTTGTCCCCCGATATTTCCCATTATGACAATTATAATACGATACCCAAAAAAAAGCAAGCTAAAAGCGGATATTTCGCAAAAAATCCCCTTCTTCGTGCATTTAATAGCGTTCAGACGAAAGCTATGTCTGACATATTACTTGATACGTTCCGGAATAACGTCCCCTCGGACGAGGTCTTCATACGTCTGCGGCCGCACAATGTAGTCCGCCTCCCCGTCCTTTACGAGAACCGCGGGCGGGATGAGGTTGCGGTTGTAGTTGGACGCCATCGAATAGTTATACGCCCCCGTGGACAAAATTGCAAGGATATCCCCCGTCTCTGCCTTGGGAAGGTTGAAATCCGTCCCGATGAGGTCCCCGCTCTCACAGCACTTGCCCGCAACGGCGACCACCTCCCGAGGCTTTTCATTGGCCCGATTGGCAAGGACGGCGGTGTATTTGGAACCATAGAGACAGAAGCGGGGATTGTCGAACATCCCCCCGTCTATGGCGAGATATTTGCGGATGCCGGGGATCTCCTTGATCGCCCCGACGGTGTAGAGCGTGATGCCCGCCTCCCCCACAATGGAACGCCCGGGCTCCAAGTATAGGAAGGGCTTCTTGAGGCCGTATTCTTTGCACCCCGCTTTGACCGCAGCGATGAGTGCGGAGAGATATTTGCGGTAGCCGCTTGCGGGAATTTTGGGGTCCTCATCGGTGTACCAGATGCCAAATCCGCCCCCAAGGTCGAGCTCCTCTGCCTCGAAGGAGAGCCCTCTCTTCATCTCCGACATGAACCTCATGCACTTTTTTGCGGCGAGGACAAAGGACTGCTCCTCGAAGATCTGCGAGCCGATGTGGCAGTGAAATCCGCGAAGACGCAGGTGCTTTTTTGCAAGTACATACCGCACGATCTCCTCCGCCGCACCGTTCGCAACGGAGAAACCGAACTTGGAATCGGGCGTGGCGGTCTGCACATAGGCGTGCGTGTGCGCCTCCACCCCGGGGTTGATGCGGATGAGAACGTCTTGGATAAGGCCGCGCCTTTCCGCCTCCTCATCGAGGATATCCGCCTCCGAAAAGGCGTCGATGACGATGCGGCCGACATGGGCGTCGAGCGCCTCCACGATCTCATAGAGGAGCTTGTTGTTCCCGTGCATGCAGATCTTTTCCGCAGGGAAACCCGCCTTGAGCGCGGTATACAGTTCCCCGCCCGAGACGACGTCCACCCCGATGCGCTCGCTCTTTGCGATCGCATACATCGCCTCGCAGGAAAAGGCCTTGGAGGCATACAAGATCAGCCCGCGCCCGCCGTATTCCTCCTCGAGGGTGTCGCGGTAGATGCCCATCATATCGCGGATATGCTTCTCGTCAAAGACGTAGAGCGGGGTACCAAACCGCTGCGCAAGCTCGCATGCGTCTGCCCCGCCGATCTCGAGATGCCCCCTTTCGTTGATATTGAGTGTTTCTCTCGTATTCATAATAAAACAATTATAACATAACGCCCTTTTTCCGTCAATAAAAAAGCGTGACATCGCGGCAAATCTCGCCTATTATGTCACGCATAGTACTTTGCAAATTTTCTATTATTGCCAATCGTGCGCCGTTTCGCGGAGGGCGTCCCACCACCGAAGGCGCGGAGCGTCCTCTGCGGCGAGAAGATCTGTCGCGGCGATCTCCACGCCGTTACGGTACAGGACCGCTCTTCCGACCCTGTCACCCTTTTCGATGGGCGCACACAGTTGCTCCTCGAATTCTAAGGCGAGTTCGCACTTCTCTTCCTCTCCCCGCCTTTCAAAGGTCTGCAAATTTTCCTTCGCCATGACTGCGATCTCGCTCTTTTTGCTCCCCTTGATGGCCACTTCTCCCTCGAGCGGCACGCCCGCTTCGAGCATCGTCCGCGTCTCATATGCCGCAAAGCACATGTCGAACATCCCCTTCACGGCCGAAAAGCGCGACTTCGAGTCCTGTCCCCCGATGACGACGGATATAAGGCGCGTTTCCCCCCTCTTTGCCGTCGCGGCAAGGCAGAAGCCCGCCTCGTTCGTAAAGCCAGTCTTGCCGCCGTCACAACCCTGATATTGGCGGATGAGCTTGTTCGTATTGGTAATGGTCGTCGTTCTGCCGTCGGGATGGGCAAAATCCTCCAGCCAGACGGTGGAAAATTCAAAATATTTTTGATGGGTAAGAAGGGCGCGGAGCATGATGGCAACGTCCTTTGCGCAGGAATATTGGGGCTCCTTTGGAAGCCCCGTGCAGTTGGCAAAGAGCGTATTTTCCGCACCGAGCTCCCTCGCCCGCGCATTCATCTTTGCAACAAAACCCTCCTCGCTCCCCGCGATGCGCTCCGCGAGCGCGACGCAGGAATCGTTTGCCGAACAGACGGCGACCGTCTTCATGAGCTCCTCCGCGGTGTAGGAAAGTCCCGTGTCGAGGAAGACCTGCGAACCGCCCATGCCCGCGGCGTTTTCGCTCACGGTGAGCTTTTCACCGAAGGAAAGGTTCCCGCTCTCCACCGCCTCAAAGGAGAGGATGAGCGTCATGATCTTACACATGCTTGCAATGGGAAGGCGCTTTTCTTCCTCCTTGGAATAGACCTTCGTCCCTGTCGCAAAGTCGCAAAGATAGGCAGCCTTGCAGTTTGGAGCGAGCTCCTCCGCACGGGCCGAAACGCTGTTTATCGGCGCGGCCGCCGTGCATGCGGCGACGAGCGCAAATGCGGTACATAATAATTTTTTCATACCCGCAGTTTGTGCTTTATCTTTGCAAATATACCTCATCAGAAGATGTTTCCGAGTGGGTGAAAAATGGCAAGCAGCAAGATCATTTCAAGAAGACAGACGGCCGCCATGAGAAGCAAAAAGGCGAGAAGGTCGAAGAGAAGCTCGCAAAAGTCTCTCTTCGAGAACTTAAAGCAGTGCGCCATGCATACGGAGAGCGAGGTAGCAAGAAGAAGCAGGGCGTCGACCATGAGATGGATGGGAATGTAGAGCACGAGCGCGACGAGCGCGCCAGAGACCCCGTAGACCCCGAAGAGAACGGCGATCTGCCCGCCGAAGGTATAGGAGCGATAGATGAGAACGACCGACGGTACTGCGATCGCCGCAATGTGCACACCGCCCACAAGCGTCAAAAGAAGCAGGAGCCCGCATCCCGCCAGCCGTTCGAGAAAGATGAGAAAGACGCTTCTCTCCGAATAGCATACCCGCGTCAAAAAGCGGTCGCATTGGTTGAGATGAAATTCATAGAATGCAGGCGTCTTTACAAAGCATATCCCGAGGATCATGCCCACAAGAAAGATCACGCCATATACGACAAGAACACGTTTCTTCTGTGTCGCACGGCAAAGGGCGTCCTTCAAAAAGAAAAGGTCCATATCTCATGATATGAACCGTCCTCTCCTAAAATTCGACTGAATTTCCCATCATAACGGTATGGGGATCTTCCGATATACCGTTCCTTGAGCGATTTGTTGCCTTTCGGCTATGATATCGATTGGTAAGGCATCTTATTTCGTCGTATCCAACATTTCTTGTACGCGCGTTTGAATGAATGCCTCAATGGTTTTCAGACGGGCAGCCGGCAGATTGTACTTGGGATGTTTTTCAAACTTGAAGTTGATCAGCTTGCGCAGCTGTTCCCTCTGTCTGTCAGATAAAAACTCTTTGACCAATGCGTTATAGGAAACTCCTTCGAATGCCGGCGTCCGGGTCCTCGCATACTTGTCGATCTCCTTCAGGTCGTCTTCCATCGCAAAGTTGAAGAGCGACATACCATTATCGAAGATCGGAGCCAATGCTATCGGCTTATTGGTTGCGTTGTCCACCAGCAAACCGAAATTTCCGAAGTGCCTGTCGGTATTGCAGATCAGAGCATCGAATATCATCATCTCGGCGAACTCGTCATAATAACTGCCGCCGAGCGATTTCAAATACTCCACTGCCTTCGTTAACGTGCAATTTGCTAGAAATCTATGGAGCGGAACATACGATGTATCGATGTCCGTAAACAACTCGCACGTAGAACACATCTGCCCTTTCCATTTGGATAGGCCATAGGCAACGTGTTTGATCCCCATCCTTTCGGCGATTTGCGCCGCATAGAATTCCGAATACGGCTCCTTCCCCGTATTGGCCGCACCTGAAGTGCCGCCTTTATAAAGATAAATTTTTTTGTGGATCCTGCGCCAGCACTTTCTCAGCATACCGTTCGTCGTATATTCCGGCGAAGAAGTAAATCCTTTGCGGGTATTGCTGCCGTAGCCGGTATATGCTATCAGGGCCAGTGTGCGGGCAAAACTGTTTTCATAAAGATTGTAGTTCGCAAATTTTCCGCGAAATCCCTCCTCGACGATCCAATAGCTGTCGTTAAGAGAAAGGCCCTTGCACAGTCGAATTATCCCAAGCGTATCGTTCGTGGAAAGACCGCTCTTCGAGAGGATCTGATCGACGAACTCTCTGTTTTTGGGTATCACCCGAGATGACAACCACTTCGCGAGACCATCGGAGCTTAGGGTCAAGCCAATCGGCAATAAGTGTTTCAACTCATCGTTTACCCAGTCGATCTGATAAACGATCTCACCCAAACTTGTTCTGTCCATACGGAACCTCAAAAGATCGGTGTCGTATTGTTTGAGTTCAAATGTCATTTGGCGCCTCCTTGCCAACCCGAAGCCTTGCAGTAGTATTATAGCATGTATAACAGAAAATTTCAACTGCCGACATGGTTTTTTGTGCAAAAAAGACCCTCGGGGAGGATCTTCTTTGCAATCGTTATAAAATTCAATTTCCTATCATATGCTCGATGCCGATGCCGTAGCCGCGGGTAGGATCATTAAGGAAAACGTGCGTTATCCCGCCGATCAATTTACCGTTCTGCAAAATGGGACTGCCGCTCATGCCCTGCACGATGCCCCCCGTCTCGTCGAGAAGTCTCTCGTCCGTCACCTTGATGACGAAGTTCTTGTTCTCCTTGTTGCCCGCGTCCACCTTGACGATGTTGATCTCGTACTTTTGCGGGCAGACGCCGTCCACCGTCGAATAGATGACCGCCTTTCCGATAGTCGCCTCGGAAATGGGTGCGGCCTCCACGAGCTCTAAGCGGGAAAAGTCGTACCCCTTTTCAAAGGTCCCATAGAGCCCCGTGTCCTTCACGCATTCCGCCTTGGCAAGGACGGTCTCATTGACGAAGAGCCCTCTCAGTTCCCCCGCCTTTCCGCGTGCACCCTTTGCGACGCCGATGACGCTGCAAAGGTAGACTTTCGGATCGGAGACCTCGAGCGCATTGCGGTTTTCATCGCAAACGGCATGCCCGAGTGCGCCGAAACGGCCTGTGCCTTGTTCGATATAGGTGACCGTGCCGATGCCCGCGAGAGTGTCGCGGATGAGCACACCGATCTTAAATTTCCCGCTCTTCTTATCTTTGACGGGGACGAGCGGGACCTCGGCCGTCTCCCCCTTTCTCCGAAGAGAGACGAGGACCTCCTTCCCGCCGCAACGCTCCAAGGCACTATTGAGGTCGGAGATCGTCTTGATGCGGATGCCGTCCACCGCGACGATGGTATCGCCCACGCGGATGCCCGCCTCCTCGGCGGGACGGTGCACTCCGTCCTCGGCGAATACTTCCGAGAGCCCGATGATCTCCGTTCCCCCCGCCGAGAGCATAAATCCCGCCGTCATTCCTCCAATATAATACTTTGCCGTCTCCGCCCGCGCCTCAACTTTATTCGGCCAAAATCCCAAAGAAAAGGTCATTCCGACGAGCAAAGCGGCAATAAAAAATTTCAGCTTACGCATGAACTCCTCCATGTACGGAAGTTATTTTGCGTAAGCCGACAAAATCTATTCTGTTTGCAAAAAAGGTATTACAGGGACTTTTTGTATGTTTCCGCCTCGGCGAGGAGCTCGTCCGCATGGGCGAGCACATGCGCGCTCTGAGCGCTTCCGCCGATGAGACGGGCAAGTTCCGCCCTGCGCGCCTCCCCCTTCACTTCGCGGATGCAGGTGTAGGTCGCATCCCCCTCCTCATGCTTTTCGATGAGGAACTCGCTGTCCGCAAACGCCGCGATGCGTGCAAGGTGCGTGACGGCGATGAGCTGGACCTTCGAGGCGATCTTGGCGAATTTTTCGGCGACGACCTGTGCCGTCTTGCCGCCGATCCCCGCATCGATCTCGTCGAAGATGTACGTCCCGATGCCCGCCATGGAGGAAAGCTGTGCCTTGACGGCGAGCATGAAGCGGCTCATCTCCCCGCCCGAGATGATCTTGCCGAGCTCCTTCAAAGGTTCGCCCGCATTTGCGGAGAAGAGGAAGCGGACGCTCCCGAGGCCCTCCGAAGTCGCCTTCCCGACATCCTCGAAGGTGTAGTTGCCGAATTCCACCTCGAAGCGGGCGGACGGGATGTTGAGGGTGGAAAGCTCCGCAATGACCCGTTTTGTGAAGGAGGACGCGGCGCGTTTTCTCTCCTCGGTCAAGTCGTTGCAAGCGGCATATACCGTCTTATCGAGGGCGGAAAGTTGGATCGTGAGGGCGTCAAAGCGTTCTCCGCTATGCACGAAAAGATCGAGCTCCGCCTCCGCCTCCTC
>CANRIO010000038.1 GCA_947630605.1 uncultured Clostridia bacterium | reverse complement strand
GAAGCCGTCCTCGATTCCCCCTACATCCTCATCACGGATAAGAAGGTCTCCAACCTTCAGGAGATCCTTCCCATCGTCGAACCCCTTGCCCAGCAGGGTCAACGCCTCCTCATCATCGCAGAGGACATCGAGGGCGACGCACTCGCGGCTCTCATCGTCAACAAGCTCAAGGGCGTGTTCAACTGCGTTGCGGTCAAGGCCCCCGGCTTCGGCGACAGGAGAAAGGCGATGCTCGAAGACATTGCGACCCTCACGGGCGGCACCGTCATCACCTCCGACCTCGGCTATGAACTCAAAGACGCCACCCTCGACATGCTCGGGCGTGCCAATCAGGTCAAAGTGGACAAGGACAACACGACCATCATCGACGGCGCAGGCGACAAGGAAGCCATCAAGGCGCGCGTCGCCTCTATCAAGGCGCAGATCGAGGTCACGACCTCCGATTATGACAGAGAAAAGCTCCAGGAACGCCTCGCAAAACTTGCGGGCGGCGTGGCCGTCATCAACGTCGGCGCGGCGACCGAAGTCGAGATGAAGGAGAAGAAACTCCGCATCGACGACGCTTTGGCAGCCACCCGTGCGGCCGTCGAAGAGGGCTATGTCCCCGGCGGCGGAAGCGCGCTCCTCTCCTGCGTCCCCGTCCTTAAGAAACTTGTCTCTTCGCTTTCGGGCGACGAACAGACGGGTGCGGCCATCATTTTGAAGGCATGCGAGGAACCCGTGCGCCAGATCGCAAAGAATGCGGGCGTGGACGGCTCCGTCGTCGTCGACAAGATCCTTTCGAAGAAGCAGACGAACTACGGCTTCGACGCTTTGAAGAACGTCTACACCGACATGGTGGAGAGCGGCATCATCGACCCCACGAAGGTCACCCGTTCCGTCCTTCAGAATGCGGCCTCCGTTGCCTCCACCCTTCTCACCACGGAATCCGTCGTCACCGACATCCCTACCCCTCCCGCTGCCCCCGCAGCGCCCGCAGGCGGCATGGACGGAATGTACTAAATTATTTCGCAAATTTCTTTTATAGAAATGCAAGCGGCGCCCATTGGGCGCCGCTTTTCCGATAATGCGGGCAAAGAAATTTGCGAGGAGTTAGATTTTAACATCTCTCAGCCGCGTCGGCCGCCGACCTTACTGTTCTCAAAGACATAAGCGTGCGGTGGCGCGGCAAATTGGGACGCCCACGGCGGAAATGAATTCCGCCTATGGCAAGTGATTTGGAAACAGTTTCTCAAATTTCTTTCAATATAACTTCAAGCGGCGCCCATAGGCGCCGCTTTTTTCTAACAATTGAAAGATTTATTGGGAGCTCATTTGCCGAACATTTCATTTTTGATATCCGCAATGAGTGCGGAAAACATCGTTTTCAGATCTGTTTGCGGTTCCCAGCCGAGAGCACGAAGTTTTGCCGCCGAGAGGTTCATTTTCGCAATCGGGGCATAGCCGAGTTTTTCCGCGTCCCCCTCCTCGATCCGTACGACGCCATTCCCGAATGTATCCGAGACGAGCCGCGCCATCTCATAGATTGAACAGTAAGTATCCTCATTTGCGGCATTATAGGCTTCACCCGCCTTGCCGTATAAAAGAACAGTCAGGATCGCAGACGCCGCATCTTCCGTATATAAATAATTATGCTTCGTCTCCCCCTTCGTTTTGAGCACGATATCCCGCTTCTCGATGGCACAGCGCGCAAATTCAGCGAAGACGCGCTTATCGATAGGTGAAACACCCGGCCCGAACGTCTGCGTGAGGCGTACGGCCTTTGCGGGCACATCGTACTCTGAAGCGTATGCCGCGCATAAACTTTCGCAAAGCCGCTTGCTCTCGGGGTAACTCGAGCGGGCACGCATCGTATCGAGATTGCAGGGAGAAGTTTCCGTGAGCTTCTCCTCCCGCTCGGAACCGCCATAGATCTCCATTGTGGAAAGATAGGCATATCCCTTTATATTGTTGTTCTTTGCGAATTCCAGCGTGCGTTCTGTCCCGCGCACGGCCTCTAAAATGACTTCGACGGGTTCCTCAACATACTGCTTGCTCGCCGTCTTGTTCGCTCCGTGCACGACATAATCCACGCCGATATCGTCGGTGGGAAGTGCGCTTACATCACAAATGAGATACGCGATCTTATCCTGTGGAAGAGCGGCAAATGCCTGCCTTGCGCGCGCCTCGTTCCTGACATTTGCGACAACATATGCTCCGTTTTTGACAAGGAGCGAAACGACGGCTCGCCCAATGAGCCCACTTGCGCCCGTAACGAGCACCTTTTTCCCGTTCAGACAACTGAAATCCATTTTACTCTCCATATAATTGCGCATTCTCTTTCGCGTCGATTAGTGCACGCATCGTATAGTAATCGTCCGGCGTGGTGATTTTGATGTTCTCGTAAGGACCGTCTACCATGAAGAGCGTATAGCCATATTGCTTCATGAGTGTGCACGAATCGATGGCGGAAGTCACCCCGTCCTTTAAGGCGCGGCGGTGCACACCGAGGATATCCTCGAGCCAAAAACTCTGCGGTGCCTTTGCCACGCGCGACTTATCGCGGGAAGGAACATGTTCCACACAGCCTTTTTCATCGACGACGACGATCGTTTCCTTTACGATCCCCGCCGTGATCGCAGACCCATGTTCCTTCACACAACGGATGTTATCGGAGAGCAGCTGCGGCGTTATCAAAGGGCGCACACCGTCGTGAATGAGAACGATCGAGCGTTCCTTCCCCGCGACTTCCTCTGCGGCGCAGAGGCCGTTGTAGATGGAAAGCTGCCCCGTACTCCCGCCGGGGACGACCTTCTTCACCTTCTCGATGCGGTAGCGATAGATGAGCTGGTTTAAGTAAGGGATCCATTCCTCGAGACATGCAATAACGACCGCATCGATCTCGGGATTTTTTTCAAAATGCTCCAACGTATAGATGATGATGGGTTTTCCGTGAAGTTCGAGAAACTGCTTGGGTTTTTCCTTGCTGTGCATCCTCGTTCCGATGCCGCCTGCGAATATCACGCCTATGTTCATTTGCTTACCTCATTGGTTTCGGGTTGGACCCGATAAATTTTCAAATTATGATGTCCCCTCTTTCCTTCGGGCGGCGGGGTCATATAGTCGCCGTAGACCGAAGTGAGCCATTCGTCCCACGCATTTATGCTGCGGAAGACGCGATCCTCAAAGGGTATATCGCAATAGCTATCGTAGTACTCGCGCGGGAGCGGATTTGACAGCGCTCCCCATACGGTGCAATCTGCGAGCGCATGCTCCTCATAGGGGTATTTCTTGGCGAGTTTATTGATCTTCGCAATGATGCGGTGCCTGCCCCAGATGATAAAGGGAAGATACCACCAAAAACAGAGCACCCGAATGGGATACATCCACCATTTATCGAGGATATACCAGCGCGTCATATCCACGCAGAAATCGAGTACCATGCACTTGCGGTGTTGCCGCTTGCCGTCCTTTTCGGAAAAACCGTCCAGGGGGAAGATATCGACGAAGGGATGCTTTACCTCGCAATGCGTACTGCTCTTGATGCGATACCTGTCGTCCATGATTTTCATGAAAGGGTATTCCGCTCTCTTTCCCCGATCTTCCGAAAGAAGGAAGTGTTCCCGCAGGACTTTCCCCGAAGTTACAAGCTCGTGGAACTTTTCATAGTCGGGGCGCGGCATGGCAACATCCACATCGTCATCCCAAGGGATAAAACCCTTGTGGCGGATGGCTCCAAGCTGTGTGCCGTATGCAAGGGAATAGCGAAGACCGTTCTCCCTGCACACACGGTCAAACTCGGAGAGTATATCGAGAAGCACAGCGTGGATCCCACCGATATCGAGATAGTTCCTTTTTTTCTTTTTCATTGGTCATCCCCCATCATCGCACAAAAAGCCGGACCCGTGCGAAATGATGCACAGGTTCGGCCCGTTTGGAGTATTATCCCTTCTTGCCGAGCAGGCGGCGGACAAAGGGCGGAAGACGGCTGTCCTGTCCGTCGTCATCGTCCACGGGAACACTGCTCTCGGTGCTCTGCCGGTCGGGAGAAGGCATGTCCGCAAGCGGTGCGGCGGGCGTCTCATAAGGCTGCCGTGCGGCATAGGGATCCGCGGGAGCTTGCGGATACGGGCTCACGGGAGCTTGCGGATACGGGCTCGACGGCGTCTGCATATAGGGGTCCGCGGGAGCTTGCGGATAGGCCTCGGGGGCGGCGGAAGTATACCGCGGCTGTTCGTATCTGAAGGCGGGGTCATATTGGGGGGCGGCCTGCATGCGGGCTGCCTCTTGCGTGTTCCCCTCCTCTGCGGAAGGGAAGCCCGTCGCGATGACGGTCACCTCCACCTCGTCCTGAATGGCGGGGTCGGTGCATGCGCCCGGGATGATCATGGCGTTGTAATCGACGACGCCGTGGATGAGGTCCATCGCCTTGGAAACTTCGGCGAGGGTGAGGTCCTTTCCGCCGACGACGTTGACGATGATGGCGGTCGCGCCCTCGATGGTCGTCTCGAGAAGCGGGCTGTTGACGGCAAGTTTCACCGCCTCGGTGATGCGGTTCTCCCCCTTTGCGACGCCGACGCCCATGTGTGCGAGCCCCCTGTCCTTCAAAATGGTGCGCACATCTGCAAAGTCGCAGTTGATGAGCCCGGGCGTCACGATGAGGTCTGCGATGCCGCGGATGCCCTGGCGAAGCACATCATCGGCGACGGCGAATGCCTCGTTGATGGTCGCGCTCTTATCGACGACCGTGAGGATCTTTTCGTTGGGAATGATGACGAGGGTGTCGACATATTTTTTGAGATTGTCGATGCCCTTCAGGGCGTTGTCCATCTTCCTTCTCCCCTCAAAGTTGAAGGGTTCGGTGACGACGGCAACGGTGAGGATCTGCTTATCGCGTGCGATCTTCGCGATGACGGGAGCGGCACCCGTGCCCGTTCCGCCACCCATGCCCGCGGTGATGAAGAGAAGATCTGTCCCGTCGATGGCGCGGGCAAGCAGTTCTCTACTCTCCTCGGCAGCCTCGCGCCCCACTTCGGGATCGGCACCCGCGCCCAGCCCCTTGGTACGCTTTGCGCCGATCTGGAGCTTCACGGGGGCCTTGTTGCAGAGAAGGATCTGCGCATCGGTATTGACGGCGATATACTCCGCGCTCCTGATATTTGCCTCGATCATGCGGTTGACGGCGTTGTTGCCCGCGCCGCCGACGCCGATCACTCTGATTTTGGGTATGCCGCTCGAGACGATCCCTTGATACTGCTCCTGCGGCTCACGTTCCTCGCGGCGGGTCGCCCCGTCTTCTTCGAGGAAGGGAATATTTTCATTATACATCAATTAACCTCCGAATGTGTTGAATAGGCGGGAGAGCACACCGCCGTTGCAATTGTCCTCATATGCCATGTCGATGAGTGCGATGCGCGAACTCATCGTGGGTCTGTTGTAGTAGGGAAGATCGGGGAAGAGCATCTCGGTCACACGGTCGATGCGCTTGGAGATATGTTCCAGCGCCCCGCGGATCTCGTAGAGCCCCTCGCCCGATACAAAAAGCGGTTTGTAGTCGAGCTCCCTTCCGGAGCACTCTTCGAGGAATCCCCCGATCGCCTCGCAGATCTTGTCGAGCCCCTCCTTCACCGTCTCATTGAGTTCGTTTATATCGATATCATACGTCCTGCCGCGGAAGGCAAATTCCATCTTGCCCTCTCCGCCCCTCGCAAAGAGATTGGCCTTCGCAAGGAGGGCGCATGCGGCCTCGTAGGAGAGGGAGAACTTCTCCATGAGGAGAACTGCGATCTGCCCCTTGCCCACCCAATAGGTGCGCTGGGCGAGCACGCCCCCGCCGAGCACGACGGAGATCGTGGAAGAGAGGTAGCCCGCGTCGAGGAAGATGGCGTATTCGTCACGCGTCTCCCCGGGGATGAGATAGGTGGACATCGCAAGGGATGTGGGAAGAAACTTCAGGCTTATCCGCATATCGCGGAAGAGCCGTTCCATCGTCTCCGCAAAGTAGTCGCTGCAATAGAAGTAGGAGATGACTCCGTCGAGGGAAGTTGAGGAAAGGCCGATGGGATCGACGACGCGGCGGTTGTCTGCCGTCACATAGATCATGCTCGTGGCGCGGATGAGACGGTAGCCCGCAAGCTCCGACTTCCCCTTCTCGAACACTGCGCCCACTTCGCGCTCGCCGATCCTGCGTTTTTTGGAGAACCCCGTCTCCACTTCGCGCGGGAGAACGGCGGAAAATTCCCCGGGAACGCCGACATAGAGCGTGCGGATGCGTTCGCTCGTCGCCTTCTCGACGGCGGTCAGCGCGCGCAAGATCGCGTCCTTGAGCTTGGGCACGTCGTAAAACGCTCCATCCTCATAGCCGTCGTAGGGTTCGGTTTTGCTTCCTTTGAAGACAAAGGTGTTGTTGACCCCCCTCTCCCCGACGACGACGGAGACCTCGGAGGAACGGACGTCCAACACCGCTACGCTTTTGCGACTCATTTCGTTTCCTCTTTGCGCGCGCCATGCGCGCGCATGTTTATACTATTATAACAAACAAACGATACCATGTCAAGACCGTAGCATGAATTATTTCACATATACGTGAAAAAAACAGCGCTCTGCCGCTTGGAAACGCCAAGGCAAAAAATAACCCGTCGGGATTTCCCGGCGGGCAACTTTTCATCAAAAATTCAATTGGAGAGATCCTGTCTGGAATAGGCGGAACGAAGTTCCCCGTCCACCGTCTCATACGCCGTGATGAGGCCGAAGAGCCGTTCCTCGTCTTTGAGGGCAAGGTAGTCGGAGATCGCCATCGCGGCCTTTTCGGCGGGGAAGCGGGAGGGCGCGTGGATCACGATCATCACCCCCTCCTTCATCCTGATGCGGAAGATGACATTTTTGAGATCGGTCGTGCCGAGGTCGAGCTCTACTGAGAGCACATTCGCACGGATCCCGGGGAGGGATCTTTTGAAGGTCTCCATCACGGTGAGAAGTTCGGGGAAGTATCTCCCCTCCACTTCGCCCCCGGGAAGGATGGAGAGAGAAAACCCCGTGAGCAAAATATTCTGCCCGCCCGCGCGGTTCGTAAGGTCGGGATTGCCCTCCGTCAGAAACTTCCCTTCCGCATCGAGAAAGGCGTACTTTCCGTCCTTTTCGAAGGCATATTCCTCCCTGCGCTCCGAGAGGGAGAGCTCCACCGTCGAGGGAAACTTCTTGCCGATGTGCTCAATGACGAAATGGGGGTATTTTTCCACCGTCTCCCGCACTTTATCGAGGTCTAAAAAGGTCGTGCTCTTGCCGACGAATTTATCGAGCTCCTCCGAGAGCTGAGCCGCATCGCGGTTCCCCTCCGCGGAAAAGGTCGCAAAGTCGGTGCGGATATAGGTCACCGTGAACACGGCGTTGAGCCCCGCCGCGATCGTCGCCGCGAGGAGCAAAAGTGCTAAAAGTGTCGATAAGATCACCTTCGTTCTCGTCTTCATTCGTACTCCTTTCAAGATCAGACGCGCACACGCTTGATCTTTGCACCGAGTTTTTTGAGATTTGCGCACAGGTCGCAGTAGCCCCTGTCGAGGTGGGCAAGGTCCAAAACGTCGCTCACCCCCTCCGCTCCGAGCGCCGCGATGACGAGGGCGGCCCCGCCGCGCAGATCTCCGCAGCTGACCGTCGCCCCGTGCAGACGGGGAACACCGCGCACAAAGGCGTTTCTTCCGTCCACTTCGATGTCCGCGCCCATGCGCTTGAGTTCGGGCACGTATTTATAGCGCGTCTCGAAGAGATTCTCCACGATGAGCGCGCAGCCCTCGCTCGTTGCGTTGAGCGCCGTCATCTGCGCCTGAAGGTCGGTCGGGAATCCCGGGAAGGGCATCGTCTCGATCCTTCTGTTGCACTTGAGGCTGCCGCTGCTCGTCAGCTTTATTTTATCATTTTTTGTATGGATCTTGCAACCGTTTTCGCGTAATTTATGTAAAAGTAATCCAAGGCAATCGGCACGGACGCCCTCGATCTCCACCTCTCCGCCGCAGACGGCGCATGCGATAAGGTAAGTCCCCGCCTCGATGCGGTCTTTGATGGGATGATATTCGACGCCGTGGAGCTTTTTCACCCCCTCCACTTCGACGGTATCCGTTCCCGCTCCGCAAATCTTCGCGCCCATGGCGTTCAAAAAGTTCTGCAGATCGACGATCTCGGGTTCCTTTGCCGCGCCCTCGATGACCGTCCTCCCCTCCGCAAGGGCGGCCGCGAGCAGGATGTTCTCCGTCGCCCCCACGCTGGGGAAGTCGAGCACGATGTCTGCCCCCTTGAGGCGGTCGCAGGCGCAGAGGATGTAGCCGTCCCGCTCCTCGATGTGTGCGTCCATCCGCTTCAAGGCGTTGAGATGCAAGTCGATGGGCCGAAGCCCGATGTCGCATCCCCCGGGGTAGGCGCATGCGGCACGTCGGAAGCGGGAAAGAAGGGCGCCGAGCATGAAGACGGAGGAACGGAGTTCCTTCGTAAGCGCAGACGGGATGCGGTGTTCGGTCGCATCCGCGCTGTCGATAAACACATTTCCCCCACGGAAGACGACCTCCGCGCCGAGCTCGCGCAAGATCTGCGCCATGCAGGCGACGTCGGAGATCGTGGGCACGTCGAAGATTGTCACCCGCTCTTCCGTCAAAATAGAAGCGGCGAGAAGGGGCAAGACGGAATTCTTCGCCGATTGCGCGCGAAGTCCCCCGAAGAGCCTCCTGCCGCCGTCTATCACAAATTTATCCATAGTCTGACCTCGTGTTTCGGAAAATACGGAAAAACCCGAGACCCGGGCGTCCGTATTCTTTATTTGGTAGTATATCCTATGAATTTTTTGCGGGCGTTGTGCCTTGAGACGGCATACACGAGCCCCATCCCCGCCATCGTCACGATGAGCGAAGTGTTCCCCGCCGAGATGAGCGGAAGAGGAAGTCCCGTGGGCGGGATGCAGCCGCTCACGACGAGGGCGTTGAGGCAGGACTGCACCGCAAAGGCGAGCGTGATGCCCGCGGAGAGCATATAGCCGTAGAAATTTTCGCAGGCATTGGCGATCTTAAATCCCCTGTAGACGATGAATCCGATGAGAAGAAAGAGAAGCATCACCCCGAAAAAGCCCGTCTCCTCCGCGATAACGGAGAGGATGAAGTCGCTCTCCGAGAAGGGCAGAAAGCGATACTTCTGGCGGGAGCGGAAGAGGCCCGTCCCGAAAAAATTTCCATTCCCCAAGGCATAGAGCGACTGGATGAGCTGATACCCCTCCTCCTGCGGCGACGCCCACGGGTCCATGCAGGCGGAGAGGCGGCGAAGGCGGTACGGTTCCGCAAGGATCAAAGCGGGGATGAGAAAGAGGACGGGGATGCAGATGATCGCAAGGGAAGATTTCTTTATGCCGCCGAGGAAGAGCATGCCCACCATGACCGCGCCCACACACAACGTGACGGACATATTCGGCTCGAGCATGATGAGGATGCAGACGGAGATGCCCGCCGCGAGCACGGGCAGCATCCCCTTGAAGGTGCGTAGCCGCGCGGGGTCCCTTGCAAAGTAGCCCGCCGCAAAGAGGATGAACCCGTATTTGGCGATCTCCGAGGGCTGAAGGGTGAAACTTCCGAATCCTATCCACCGCGTTGCGCCGTAGTTCGACTTCCCCACTCCCGGCACAAAGACGAGCGCAAGGAGAATAAGGGAGACAAGCAGGGCGGGCAAGCCGAATTTTTGCAGTTTCCGATAGTCGAAGAAGGCGATGCCGACCATGGCGGCAAGCCCGAGGACAAAGCCTATGAGCTGTTTCTTGAGAAAGAAGAAGGGATCGCCGTATTGCACATCGGCATTGTACGAGCTTGCCGAATACACAGCGACAAGCCCGTACGCCGCAAGGAGAAGCACCGCCCCGAGAAAGAGGAGATCCCCCTTTCCGTTTTCCGCAAACTTTGCCGCACTTCCCCGACTTTTTCCAACGTTTACAAGGACGGCCTCTCCCCCGCTATTCGAGCTCTTCCGCCTCATCGCCCTCCCCTTCCTCTATGGGCTCCTCTTCTCTTTGCGCCTGCAAGCTCTCCCTTTTGAGAACAGAGAGCATCTCGACGAAACGCTCCCCGCGCTCCTCGTAGCTCTTGAAGGCGTCGAAACTCGCCGAAGCGGGAGAGAGAAGGACGTTTTGCCCCCGCTTTGCCGTGAGATAAGCGACGCGCACCGCCATGTCGAAGGGACGGCAGAGCGTGACGGCGGTATATCCCCGCTTCAGGGCGGCGCTTAAGATGCGGAAGGCGTTCTCCCCATAGATGACGGCATGCACGACGCCCGAATTCTTGATGGCGTCGAAGAGCGGTTCGTAGGAATATCCCTTATCCTTGCCGCCGAGAAGGAGGACGCTCTCCCCCTTCACGCTCGAGATCGCCTGCACGGCAGAATCGACGTTGGTCGCCTTGGAGTCGTCGATGAAGGTCACGCCGCCGAGCTCTCCCACATTTTGCAGACGGTGTCGGACGCCGCGGAAGCTCTTGAGCCCCGCCGCGATCGCCCCGTTCGGGACGCCGAAGAGTTTCGCCGCGCAAAGGGCCGCCAGCGCGTTCATGCGGTTGTGGTTGCCGTCGACGGAGAGGTCCTCTTCGGGACACACCCGTTCTCCCTGATAGCAAAAATAACCGTCGGCGACATATCCGCCCGCGACGCGCTCCTTCAAAGAAAACCAGACGACTTTCGCCTTGGTCTTTTCGGCAAAGCCGCGCACGATGGGATCGTCGTAGTTCAAGACGGCGTATTCGCTCTCGGCACTGTTTTTTAAGATGCGGGATTTGAGATAGATGTAATTTTCCAAAGTGTAGTGGCGGTTGAGGTGGTCCTCCGTCACATTCAGAACGACGGCAACGTGCGGCCGAAGGGAATAGAGCGTTTCGAGCTGGAAGGAAGAGATCTCGGCGATGGCGACGCCGTCCGTCCCGAGTTCGGAAAGGCAGGCTGTGAGCGGCCGCCCCACATTTCCGCAGGCGATGGCCTTCTTCCCCGCTGCCTTGAAGATACCCTCGAGCATGGTGACCGTCGTCGTCTTGCCGTTCGTCCCCGTCACCGCGATGCAGGGACATGCGAGGGCGAGGGCGCCCAGCTCCGCCTCGCCGATGATGCGCTTGCCCGCACGGCGGAAGGAAACGGGAAGCGGGTGGTCCACGGGGATGCCGGGGCTCAGGACGAGCACATCGCACCGCCCGCTCTTTTCCTCGAGGTCGGCTTTTGTGACGGGGATGCACCCGAGCTCGGAGAGGGTGGACTGCGCCGCACGGACGTTCTCGTCGTCCACGTCGTCATAGAGATAGACCTGCGCACCCTTTGAGACGAGATATTGCGCCGCCGAAACGCCCGAGCGGGAGAGCCCCGCGACAAGAAAGATCTGCCGTTCAAATAACATTCTTCAACTCCTTCCCCCGCAGATCTTGCGGGGATCATCAGGCAAACGGAAGGAGGAGCGTCGCACCGAGCACGGCCGTCAGGATGGCGTAGGTGTAGGAGATCTTCGCCTCCGAATACCCCTTCTCCTGAAAGTGGTGATGGATGGGTGCCATGCGAAAGATCCGTTTGCCCGTTTTTTTATAGTATATTACCTGAAGAATGACAGATATGCTTGAAAGTACAAAGGCCGCTCCCGCGATCGGGATGACGAGTGCGTTTCCCGTAAAGAGGGCGATGCTCGCCGCAAACCCTCCGAGGGAGAGGGAGCCCGTGTCCCCCATGAACACGCTCGCGCGGTTGGTATTGAAGACGAGAAATCCCGCAAGCGCGCCCGTAAGCGAGAAGCAAAGCGAGGAGGATGTCCCCCCGCCCTGCAGCAAAATGAGCGTTCCGAGCGCGAGAAAGAAAAAGGCGCAGACGGAGCCTGCCAGCCCGTCCAGCCCGTCGGTGAGGTTGACGGAATTGACCGTCGCGATGAAGACGAAGACGCCGAGCGGGAGCATCCCCCACCCGATGTCGAAGGAGATCTTCGTGTAGGGAATGGCAAGGACGGTCAGCCCTTCGAGACAGCAATAGACGCTCGCGATCACGGCCACCGCGAGCTGAAAGAGGGTCTTCTGGTAGGGCCGAAGCCCTAAATTGTTCTGTCTGTGCTTTTTCAGCATGTCGTCGAGGAACCCGACGAGAAGATAACCGAGCCCCACCGCGAGGGCGACGCGGAAGGGCTTGTCCCCAAAGCCGCAGAGGATGAGGGCGGCGATAGAGGCGGCAAGAATGAAGGCGAGCCCGCCCATCGTCGGAGTCCCTCCCTTGTCCTTATGCTCCTTCACATAGGAGAGGATGGGTTGACCCGCACCCAGTTTTTTGAGAAGAGGGATCGCCGCCGCGCACAGCGCGGCGGAGAGCGTAAAGGAGAGAAGTAAGCAGAAGAGTGCGCCGCGCATCAGAGTTTCTCCAACACTTGGCGGACGACATCCCTGTCGTCATAGGAGTATTTCACGCCCATGATCTCCTGTTCGTGTTCGCCGCCCTTCCCCGCGATGAGAAGGACGTCCCCCTTTTCGAGCATGGAGATGGCGTACTTTGTCGCCTCCTCCCGCTCCTCGATCTCCGTATAGTCATCCGAGACGCCGTCAAAGCCCATGGCGATCTCCGCCATGATCGCGGCGGGGTCTTCGTAGCGGGGATTGTCGGATGTGATGACGGAAAAATCCGCAAGCTCCGCCGCGACTTTCCCCATCTTTGCCCGCTTCTTCCTGTCGCGGTTGCCTCCGCAGCCGAAAAGAAG
>CANRIO010000037.1 GCA_947630605.1 uncultured Clostridia bacterium | reverse complement strand
GTCGAGGCGCGCTTCAACGCGGGCTGCCTCCTCCTCGTCGGTATCGAGCTCGCCCGCAAGCGTCTCCACGCTCTCGGCGATGTCCTCGAGTTCGGCAAGGGAATTTTCCAACCTGTCCGCAAGTTGGCCGTATTCATTTCCGAATTTTGCCGCCGCATGAAGGGCACGCGTTGCCCCGCGGGCGGCATCCGTTGCCCCGCCGTCCGTGAGAAGATAATCCCTCGCCTCGGCAAGGCCCTCGCGGATGCGCTCTGCATTGCGGAAGCGCTCCCGCTTTTCTTTGAGCGTCTCCTCTTCGCCCTCTTTGAGCTGTGCGCGGGTAAGTTCGTCGATCTGGTAGTGCAGAATATCCATCCGCCTGACCCGCTCGCCCTCGTCCCCGCCGAGCTTTGCAAGTTCCGAAAGGATGCCCTTCCGCTCGGACAAGAGCCTCTTGAGCCTCTCCTTTGCGGCAAAGACCTTCTCTCCCGCGAGCGAATCGAGAAGTTTGAGCTGGTTGCTCTCTTTGAGCAAAAAGAAATGCTCGCTCTGCCCGTGGACGTCCACGAGGAGCGAGGTGACGCGGCGGAGCATCGCCGCCGTGACGGAGTTCCCGTTGAGCTTCAGGCTCCCCCTTCCGTCCGAGGTGAGCCTGCGCGAGATGATGAGGGTCTCTTCCGGCTCGATGTCGAGCTCGGACAAAACATTCATGACTTCCCTATCATCGACGAAAAATTCCGCCGTGACGGAACATGCATCCTTGCCATAGCGGATCATGGAGCGGTCGGCTTTGGCACCGAGCACAAAATCGATGCAGTCGAGAATGACGGATTTGCCCGCACCCGTTTCGCCCGTAAGGACATTGAGCCCCTCAGAAAACTCAAGTTCCGCGCTGTCGATGAGCGCGACGTTCTGAATGGTGAGGCGACGCAGCATGACTTAAACTTTGATGAGCGCTTCGAGCTTACTGCGTACGGTGTTGGCCTCCGCTGCGGATTCGCAGACGACGAGAACGGCGTCCACGCCTGCAATGGAACCGACGACTTCGCGATAGTTGAGTTTGTCGATGGCCGCGCCCGCATTGCCGCCGTTGCCGATGAGCGTCTTGATGACGATGAGGTTGCCCGCCACGCGGATGGTCTCCACGCAGTCGCGAAGGAGGGTACGCATCTTCTCGGAGATCCCCCCCTCCGTCTCGGCGATGGTCGCGTAGCGGAAACGGCGCTGGGTCCCGCGCACCTTAAAGAGATGAAGCTCCTTGATGTCGCGGGATACGGTCGCCTGCGTCACCGAAAAATTATCGGCCGCAAGCGCCTCGCAGAGTTCTTCCTGCGTCTCGATCTCCCGTTCGGCGATGATCTCGAGGATCTTTGCATGTCTTGCATTTCTCATCATAAGATTTTACCCCTTCGGATATTTTTTGAAATCAATTGATCTTCCGCGTGAGCCGTCGGAAAAATTCATGGCGGCTCTGCGTGAGGAAGATGACCTTCCTCTGCGACTTTTTCACGGTGAGCGTCTTCCCCATCGAGAAGGTGCCGAGGAAATGCCCGTCGCCGTAGGCGAGGAAGGTATCTCCCCCCGTCGTCGAGAAGGAGAGCTCGCTCGAATCGGGATAGACGATCGGCCTGCTCTTTAGCGAAAAGGCGTTAACGGGCGTGAGCAAAAAGGCGGGACAGTCGGGCGTCACGATGCTCCCTCCCGCCGAGAGCGAATAGGCGGTGGAACCCGTCGGCGTCGCGACGATGACCCCATCCGCCGTGAAGTCCCCCGCACTGCTTCCGTCGATCTTGACGCAGAGCTTCCCCGTCCTGATATCTTCTCCGCCCGAAACGGGATGCAAAAGGGAGAGCTCGTTGAGGCACAGCGTCTTGTTCCCGCCCAGATCCACTTCGAGAAGGGAGCGCACAATGCAGTCGGGCTTTTCTGAAAGTGCAAGCGCAACGGCGCGGTCGGGCTCGTCCCGTTCGAATTCGGTGAGAAAGCCGATATGCCCGTAATTGACGGCAAAGAGCGGAATGCCCCTTTCGGAGGCACGCATGGCGGCATGCAGGACTGCGCCGTCCCCGCCGAGCACGATGAGACGGTCTACGTCGGGAAAAGGTTCGTCCATGCAAAAGACGACGGCCTCGCCGCCCGCCCTCAGGATCGCGTCGCGATAGGCCGTCGGGGCAGCCCCATCCACCTGAAGGTCGCTATAGGTGATGCCAACTTTCATGATTTTATTATATACGGTTATGTGAATAAAAGCAAGCAATTTTGCAAATTTTTTTGAAAAAATTCAAAAAATATTATTTACATTCATAAAAAATTTATATTTTTCGATCGGAGACGCACCCTTTTCGAGGAAGAGGATGTATTCGACATTCTTCCCCGCGACGATGGGCGCATTGACGAGCCCTCTCGGCGCAAGGCCTGTATCGCATGCAAAATCGTAGAAGCCGTCGAGGAGCGCCGCATGGTACCGCACAGGGAGGATGCCGCTCTTCGGAAGCCCCTCGCCCCCGCACTCGAATTGCGGCTTGAAGAGCAAAAAGGCCCTCCCCGCCGGCATTAAAATATCCGAGATCGCGGGAAGGACGAGGCGGAGAGAAATGAAACTGAGGTCGGAGACGACGTCGTCGACGGGCATGGAAAAGCTGTCCCTTTTAAGATAGCGGGCATTGGTTCTGTCCATGACGGTCACGCGTGCGTCATTTTTGATACGCGCGTCGAGCTGGTTTTCCCCCACATCGACGCAGAAGACGTGCGCGGCTCCCCTCCGCAAAAGGCAATCGGTGAACCCGCCCGTGCTCGCACCGAGATCGGCGACGACCCTTCCCTCCATATCAATATGAAAGAAGGACAGCCCGCGCTCGAGCTTTTTCCCGCCGTTGGAGACAAAATCCTCCCCATCGAGAAGGGTGAAAATATGCGTCTCCTTCACGTCGTCATCGGGAGAGAGCGGTTTCCCCGCGCGAAGAATGCGTCCCGCAAGAAGGGCCTCCTTCGCCTTGGTGCGGGAGGAAAATTTCCCCGCAAAGAACTTATCCGCGCGCATAGAACTCCCTTATGGCAGAGAAAATGCGCTCGCCGTCCAGCCCGTATTTTTTCGCAAGGGCACTGCATTCCCCGTGCGGGATGAAGGCGTCCGCATAGCCGAAGGAGCGGACGATGCGCCCGTCCTCGCGATAAAAGCGGGCGACCGCGTCCCCCAGACCACCGATGAGCACATTGTCCTCGAGGGTGACGATATATTTTTGCTTCAAAGAGGCAAGAAGTTTGCAGTCGAGCGGCTTCAAAAAGCGTGCATTGATGAGGGTGAACGAGAAGCCTTCCTCTTCTGCTCTCCTCAAAAGTTCACGCGCAAGACTTACACATCTCTCCCCCGCAGCGAGCACTACTATGTCTGAAATAGTACTGTGCAAAACTTCGAAAGTGCCCATTTCGAGGGACCGCACTTCCCCCTCCGTCCCCGCCTTCGGATAGCGGATGACGAGCGGACCGCGGCAATCGAGGCTTGCGCGGAGCATTGCGCGGAACTCGCCGATGTCCTTCGGGATCGCGACTGTGATCTCGGGGATGGGCGCGAGAAAGGAGAGATCGAAGACCCCCTGATGCGTCTCTCCGTCCTCCCCCGTGATGCCCGCACGGTCGACGCAGAGGGTGACGGGCAAGTTCTGCCCGCAGATATCGTGGACGATCTCGTCGAAGGAGCGCTGCAAAAAGGTGGAATAGACGGCATAATAGGGCCGCATCCCCCCTGCCGCCAACGCCGCACAGAGCACGGAGGCGTGTTCCTCGCAAATGCCGACGTCGAAGGCACGGGAAGGGAATTTTTCGAAGAAGGGCCGAAGCCCGAGGCTGTCCGTCATCGCGGCCGTGACCGCCACGACGCGCCTATCCTTCTCCGCCACGGCGATGAGTTCTTCGCCGAGGGCGTGCGAATATTCCTGCTTGATGCTCGGATGCGGGCTCATGCCGTGCGTCTCGGCGGGAGCATTCTCGCTGAATGCATACCCCTGCCCCTTTCTTGTGACGACGTGCAAAAGCACGCTCTTTGTCCTTAAGGCCTCTTTTGCGCTCTCGAGTGCGGGAAGAAGCTCTTCGAGGTCATTCCCGTTGCAGGTGCCCATGTATGTAAGACCGAACCGCTCGAAGAGTTTGACGTCCTCCGAAGGGACCGCCTCCCCCTTCATTTCCTCTAAAATGTCATGCGTTCCGCCGACAGTGGGAGAGATGGACATCCCGTTGTCGTTCAAAATGATGAGGATGCGCGTATCGAGGATCTTGAGGCTGTTGAGGGCCTCATAGACAAGGCCGTTGTTGAAGGACCCGTCCCCGACGACGGCGATGACCTCGCCATCTTCCCCCTTGAGATCCCTTGCCTTGGCGAGCCCGAGTGCAGCAGAGATCGCCGTGCCCGCATGCCCCGTGCCGTAGCAGTCGTATTCGCTCTCCTCGCGCTTGGGGAAGCCCGAGATGCCACCTTCCTTCCGAAGGGTATGAAAGATATGCGCACGGCCGGAGAGCAGTTTATGCGTATAGCATTGGTGGCCGACGTCGAACACCACTTTGTCGCGGGGAAAATCGAACACGCGATGAAGTCCCACCGTGAGCTCCACCGCGCCGAGGTTGGAGGAAAGGTGCCCGCCGCATGCGGAGACGGTGCGGAAGATCTCCTCCCGCAGTTCGTCGCACATCTTTGTAAGTTGTGAAAGAGAGGCGTTTTTTACCTCCGCACGCGTCAGATCTCTCATCCTGTTTCCGTGATCATACTAAATCCTGCGGGAGCGGACAAGTCCCACAATGCCCTCGAAAAATCCGCTGTCCGCACCCATTTCCTTCAAAAGTTTCAGACACTTTCCCGCGCATTCGTCGGCAAGATGCTCCGCCCTTTCCAGGCCGAAGACTTTAACGGCGGTCAGCCGCGCTTCGTCCTCCCCGCTCGCCGCGTCCAAAAGATCGTCGGTGAGCTGGAAGAGCGTCCCGAGTTCCTCCCCGAACGCCCTCCATTTTGCGCGGTCACGTCCTCCCGAGAGAACGCTTGCCATTTCGAGCGGGGCGGCGATCATCCGTCCCGTCTTGTTCTCATAGAGAAATCGGAGCTCTTCCCTCCCGCCGCTCTGCCATAAAAGATCTGCGGATTGCCCCGCGACCATGCCATAGACGCCCGCGGCGTGCGTCAGAATTTTTGCCGCCTCGCGATAGCTATCCCCGCGCGAAGCCTCGTCGATGAGCATCTCGAACGCCCATGAAAGGAGGCCGTCCCCCGCGAGAATGGCGTTCGCCTCCCCGAACATCTTATGATTGGAGGGCTTCCCGCGGCGCATATCGTCGTTGTCCATTGCGGGAAGATCGTCGTGGATGAGCGAATATGTATGGATGCACTCGATGGCGACGGCGAGCGTCATCTCGTCCTCAAAGCTATGCCCGTTTTCTCCGAGGCCCGCCAAAAAGAGGACGGGACGGATGCGTTTTCCCCCTGCAAGGAGGGAATAGCGCATGCTCTCCCAGAGGATGGGTGGAAACGCCCCCCGCGCCGCTTCGTCGAGTTTTTTGATAAGCACCGCTTCGAAGGCGGTGCGGAAATTTTCATATACGGCGGCAAAGTTCATGGCATCTTCCTCTCCGCTGCCTCGATGACGCTCGTGAGGAGCATGGCGATGGTCATGGGTCCGACGCCTCCCGGGACGGGGGTGAGGTAGCCCGCCCGCTCTTTTACACCCTCGAAGTCGACGTCGCCCACAAGTTTTCCGTCCACGCGGTTGACGCCCACGTCGATGACGGCCGCCCCCTCCTTCACCATGTCCGCGGTGATGAGGCAAGGCCTTCCGACGGCGGCGATGAGGATATCCGCGCTTCTGCAGATCTCCTTCAGGTTTTCCGTCCTGGAATGGCAGACGGTCACGGTGGCGTCCCCATTGAGAAGAAGGAGCGCCATCGGCCTTCCGACGATATTGCTGCGCCCGACGACGACGGCATGCTTGCCGCGGATAGGGACGTCGTATCTTGAAAGCAATTCCATCACGCCGCGGGGGGTGCAGGCGGCAGTCCCGCCCTCATGCCTCGCGAGCCTCCCCATGTTCTCCGCGGTGAAGCCGTCCACGTCCTTTTCGGGAGGAATGAGCGTGAGAAGTTTTCTCTCGTCGAGGTGGGAAGGGAGCGGGAGCTGGACGAGGATGCCGTCCACTTTTTCCTCTTTTGCAAGGCGTAAGATGAGCCCTTCCGCCTCTTCTTCACCGGTATCGGCGGGAAGACGGTAGGAATATGAGGCAATGCCTACCTCCTCGCATGCCCGCTCTTTATTTCTGACATACACTTGGGAGGCAGGGTCGTCGCCGATGAGAAGAACGGCAAGCCCCGCCCTTCTTCCACTTGCTCTTTCAAACGCCTCCGCACGGCTTTTCAGTGCGGCGCGGATGTCGGCGGCCGTTTGTTTTCCGTCGATGAGGATCATTGGTTGATGACCCCCGCGAGAACGCCGTTGACAAAGTCCGTGGAATTTTCGGCAGAATATTTGCGTGCAAGCGCGGTCGCCTCCGAGACGGAGACGACGGGCGGGATCTCTTCGAAATACTCGATCTCGGCAAGTGCCAGAAGGAGGATCGCCTTGTCCGCGGTAAAGATCCGCTCCTCAGAAAAGCCCGTCACCCTTTGGGTGATGACAAGAAGGAGCTCCTCGCGGTGGGCGTCCACCGTCTCGATGAGGCGCTCCGCAAACGCCTTCTCCTCTTCATCGAGCTTTGCCTGCCCGTATAATGCGGTCCGGACGCCCTTCGGGCAATCCCCGCCAAGAAGTCTTGAAAAGACGACTTTGAAGGCCGCCTCTCTCGCATCGCTTCTCATAAGTACTCCTCAAAACGCACATCTCCCCTTCCCGAAGGGGGGAAAGGGAGCATTTCTTTCAATTTCTCTTTTCGTCGGGTTCCTCGCCCTGTTCCGCCTCTTGCTGGGCGGGATCGGGGAAGACCACGCTCTGGACATGCACATCCACCTTGGCGATCTTGTACTTCGTCATGGATTCAACCATCTGCTTGATGGACTGCTGGATCCTGTAGGCGATCTCGGGCACGCTGTAGCCGTAATGTGCAATGACGGAGATGTCGACAAAGACGCCCTCTTTTTCGAAGCATATCTTGATGCCCTTGCCCTTGGAGGGAATGAGCTCGATCCCCTCTGTCTCCTGCAAACTCAGGGCGACGATGCCGCTGACGATGTCCGAACTATATGTGACCTTGCCCTTCTGGCCGTTGGAGTTAAATCGAATGCTTGCCATAATTTGCTCCTTTGGGAACTATTATAGCACATATTTTCCGAATTTACTACTGTTTTTTCTCAACTTTCCGCATAAACAGGCATAATTATGACATTGCCGTTGCGAATGCCGAGTTCCACCTCGAGTGCGTAGAACACCCGCGTCACCGTTTCGGCGGTGAGTTCGGAGGAATTGATGAACACATTGATGTTGTCGTTCTCGCCGATGGAGACGCAGGCATCCGAAAATCCGAGCGCCTTGATGACCGATTCCATGACAAGTTCATCCTCCATGAGCTCGACGAGTTCCTGCTTCCTTGCGACGGCGGCCGTGTATTCGTCGCTCCCCGTCTCATAGGCGGAAATGACGCTGTCAAGCTGGACGAATTCCTCACTGCGCGTGGTGTTGCGCTCGGTGCGGTACGTCGTGAAGTAATTCGCCTCAACGCTCGCGCCGCTCTGGACGCTCTTCCCGCCCGTTCCCGCAAGAACGAAGTTGAAGATTGCCGTGGCCGCGAGAAGGACGACGAGGGTAGACATAAGTGCGATCTTCTTGGTGTTCGACATAGTACTATCTCCTTATAATTATAAGATTGCGAAGTTATGCGTCTGCGGGGTAGACGACCACCGAACGACGGTCGATATTGAGTGCCGCCGCAGCGACGTCGGTGAGCCGCATCCGCGTGAGGAACCCGTCCTCCCCCTCGAACAGGATGACGACGCCCACGGGCGCGCCCTCTTCCTCCGTGACCATTGCCTTGACATCCTTGACCCCCTCGATCCCGCAGAGAAGGACGTGCAGCCTCTCCTCGCGTTCGCTCATGACATACCCGCTCTTTTTGGAGGAGCCTCCTCCCGCGAAAACTTTATAGGCCGCAAAAAGGAGAAGAAGGGCCGCGATGCAGACCGCAACGATGCGGACGGTACGGTTTTTGCAAAAATCCTTGAATTTGGCGAGCGACAACGTCACGAGACCTCCGCCTGCGCGCCGTAACGCGCCTCGACCGCCTCTTGGATGAGGGTCACAATATGTTTATGCCCGTCCTCCCCGTTTATTCCTTCCGTGTCGAGAATGATAATGATTTTTTTGCGGGAGAAGGGCGCACTGTCCGAACGCTCGACCTCGACCTCCCCCTTCACGGAAAACTCCTCCGAAAGAAAGGCCTTTATCTCCTCCTCGTCCGCCTCCTCGAGCCGCGCGCTGCATGCCTTCAGATATCCCGTGTCCATCCCGATCGCAGACGGCGCAGAAAGGTCCACCTTCCCGCTCTTTACGAAGGAGATGACGGGAGAGATCATGACGACGAGGATGACGAGCTTCATCGCCCCCTTCAGGAACTTCCCCATCTTCCCGCCGGGAGCGATGACGGTGACGACCGCGGAGAGCAGCACGACCCCCGCAATGGCAAGAATATACCCCTTCATCAATAGATCGCCCCCGTCGAACAGATGAGAAGAACGATGGTCAAAAAGTACAAGAATGCAATGCAAAGAAGGGCTGCGAGGAAGTACCCGCTGTCCTTTGCGACACTCGAAAGGAAGGCGGAGATCTTCCCCCCGACGGGCTCCGTCGCCGCGGCAGAGAGGCGCAGAAAGAGCTGGAAGGCCGCAAAGAGAAGAAGAGGCTTTAAGACGGAGGCCGCGAGCATAAAGAGTGCGAACGACCCGATGGCATTTTTAATGAGGACGCTCCCCGCGATCACGACGTCCATTCCCCCCGAAAGGAAGTTTCCCACGATGGGAACGGAGCCGGATATGACGTACTTCATCGCACGAAGAGACAGCCCGTCATACTGCGAGGCGGTGATGCCCTGCACCGTCAAAAAGATGCTGAAGATCCCGAGCGTCAGGCCGATGAGCCACTTTGAGACGGATTTGAAGAGTTCCCCGAGCTTTTCCGTACGTACGTCCGAGCTGAGATTGCCGACAAATGCAAGCACGATGACGATGACGGCGGAGGGCATCACGACTGCGGTGAAGAGCGTGGAGATGGTCCCGCTCATAAACGCCACCGCAGGGCGATACACCCCCACGGAGACCGTCCCCCCGCTCGCCGCCATGAGGGTGAGAAGGATGGGATAGACGATCTCCATCTGCTTTTGCATGGAGGATATCGCCGAAAATCCCGCATGCAGTACCCCGATAAGGGCGGAGAGGACGACTGCTCCCACGGAAATGTACCCGACGAAGTATATTATGTCTGACGTAGTACTTTGCAAAAATCCGTTTTTTGCGGAATTCAAGATGCCGCAGAGGATGGCGACGGAGAGAATGACGGCAAATGCGGGGAGCATCGTCTGCCCCTCCTGCCACACGAGATTGGCGACCGATTCGAAGAGCGAGGAATAACTCAGGCTATAGTCCCCCGAGATGAGGCTGAGGACCTTCTCCTTGAGCGTCACCCCTTTGAACTCGGAGAGCGTCGCAAGATACTTTTCGAGCTCCTTCGTGTCGAGAGAGGCGAGCATCTCCTCCACCGCGTCTTCGAGCGTGTCGAGGGCGGCCTGCTCCTCCCCCGAGTACGCCCGCGCCGACGTGTTGCTTTTTGCGGCAAACACCCCCATGAGGATCAGGGCAAGACCCAAAAGAAGCAGGAAGATGCGCCTTATTCTCCTTCTCTTTTTCTCAAAATAGGCGAGCTTTGCCGTCATATCAGCTCCAGAAGACTTACGATGAGTTTGAGGACGCTCTCGATGATGGGGATCGCGAGAATGAGGATGAGCACCTTCCCGCAGAAGGTGAGCTTGTCCGCAAGGGAGGTCTGCCCGAAATCGGAGAGGATGCCCGCACTGAACTCCACGAGATAGCCGATCCCCACCATCTTCAGAAGGATCTTCACGAGGGAAGCGTTGATGCCCGTCGCGGAGGCGATCTCCTGAAAGATGGAGACGCTGTCTTTGAAGAGCTCAAAGACAAAGAGAAGCAAGATGATGCTTCCCGCGATGGTGACGGCGAAGGCGAGCTCCGGCTTCGTCTCCTTGAGAATGAGGGCGGCGACCGCCGTGACAAAGGCGATCCCCACGAGCTGAAAGATCCCCATGCTAATATACTCCGAAGATCTCCTGTATCGTCTTGAAGAGATCGCCGATCATCGTCACGGCGACGGTGAGCGCGATGACGAGCCCCACGATGGAGACGACGGTCGCGACGTCGTCGCGGTCCGAGCGCTTTAATATCTGACAGACGACGGTGATGATGATCCCGATGGCTGCCAACTTGAAGATGATGGAAATATCGATCATATGATTAAGATGACGATGGCAAGCCCCGCAAGAAGGCCGAGCTTGAGATAGAGCGAACTTCTCGCCCTGCACTCCTTTTCGGAGGAGGTCTTTTTGTCGGAGAGATACTGCTTTTTGGCGGCAAAGAAATCATGCTGGGAAAGAGAATCCCCCTTCCCGAGCATCGCAAAATAGTCGGCAAGGTCCGCACGTTCCTCCTTTGTGAGAAAAGAAAGCTTCATGGAAATGCTCCTCTTCTCGGCGAATTCCTTCAGAAGTTTTGCAAATTCCCCGCTGTATTCATAGGCGGAGAGAAACTCGCGGAGAGGCTTTCTCGCATAGGAGAGTTCGGCAAGATACCTCGCGTTGAAGGCCTCGAATTGTGCAAAAAACTTCTTGCGCGAGCGGTACTTGTTGGCCGCCAGATATCCGAGCAGGATACAGAAGGCGATGATGAGTCCGCTCAACAAAAATCTAATCCACATGCTCTCCCTCCCTTCCCCTGATTTCCCCGATCTCTCCGAGACCGTTTAAGATGGCATAATACGAAAAGAGCTTCTTCGGCACGTCCTCATACCTCTTCAAATGGGCGGAGGCGAAAACGTTTATCCCCGCAAGGATCGCCCGCTCCACGGCCGCATAGTCCCCGGGCAGAAGTTCGTCCGTCACGATGAGCTCCGGCCGCATGGCGCGGATGCCCGCCGTGAATGCCGTCATCTTGTCCGCAAAACGGATGACGTCCGCCGTCTCCCCGAGTTCCCCCGCCGAAAGTTCCCCGCGCTCGTCGCTCACAAGGATGTTGCAATGCGTCCTCTCGCTCACGAGGCGGGCAAGGTCGCGGAGGATGGTCGTCTTCCCCTCCCCGGGCGGAGAGAGGATGAGGACGGAGGAAACTCCTCCCGCCATGCACCTTGCAAAGATCTCCTCGGCGCATCCGCGGATCTCATGCGGGATGCGTATACAGAGCGAAGTCACATCGCGGATTGAATGCACCGTCCCCTTTTCATAGACGAAAGTCCCTGCGATCCCGATGCGCTCCCCGCACTTCCCCGTCACGAATCCCCGCCTTATCTGGTTTTCCACTGCATAGACGGAGTATCCGCACGCCGCAAGCAGCGTCTCTTCCACCTCTTGGGAAGAGGGTCTCAACGCCTCCCCCGCGCCGCATGTGCCCCGCTCGCCGAGAAAGAGAAAACCACCTCCCACATTGGCGGAAAGGGGCTTGTCCGTCCGGAGGCGAAGCTCGTACAGGCGGTTGATGTTCACGTGGCGCACGGCTTCGAGGATGCGCGGCGGCAAAAATTCAAGCACGATTTACTATATGGGAGAGCAAATGAAATTATGAAACCTTGTCCGAAGGCCGTTCTTTCCCTAAATTTTTACAAAAAATTGAACATGAGCAAAAATGTCTTTGATTTTTCTTTACATTTGCATGATAAAACTGTTATAATAAAGTAATCTTGCAAAGAGGTCGGATATGGCGAAGGTAGTCATCGTAACGGGTGCGTCGAGCGGGATCGGTCTTGCCACGGCACATCGGCTCGCAAACAAAGGATATAAGGTCTACGGACTTGCGCGCCGCCCTTTTTCGGATGAACTGTTCGAATGTATGCAGGCGGATGTCAACGACCTTGCCTCCGTCGAGGCGGTCTTCGAGGCCGTCTATGAGAAGGAAAAGCACATCGACGCCGTCGTCAACAATGCGGGAATGGGCATCGCGGGCGCCGTCGAGTATGCCGAGAAGGAAAGCATCCAGCGCATCTTCGATACCAACCTCACCTCCCTTGTGAAGATCTCCTCTATCGCCCTGAAATATCTCAAGGAGACGAAGGGCAATCTTGTGAACATCGGCTCCGTGGCAGGCGAACTTCCCATCCCCTTCCAGAGCTGTTATTCTGCGACCAAGGCGGGCGTTCTCAATTTTTCCCTCGCACTCGACGGGGAAGTGAGAAGGTTCGGCGTGAAGGTGACCGTCGTCCAGCCGGGCGATACAAAGACGGGCTTTACGGCGGCCCGCGTCATCGAGGGCGGCGAAGAGGGCTATAACGGCAAGATCGGCCGCTCCATCCGCCGCATGGAACACGACGAGCAGAACGGCAAGAGCCCCGATACCGTCGCAAAGACGGTGGAAAAGGCACTTCGCCGCAAACATCCCCCCTTGAAGATGACGGTCGGCGGGCAGTACAAACTCTTCGTCGGGCTGAAAAAACTGCTTCCGACCCGATTTGTAAACTTTATTTTAAGAAAACTGTATGCGTGAGAGGTCATACTATGAAAGATCTGTTTGAAAAAACTTTAGGGGAACACAACTACGACACGGCAAGACGTGCCAACATTTATCCCTACTTCCACGAACTTACCTCGGGCCAGAACACCGTGGTCAAGATCGAAGGCAAGCGCACGATCATGATCGGCTCCAACAACTATCTCGGCCTTACTTCCAACCCGGAAGTCATCGAGGCGGGCGTCGAAGGGCTGAAAAAGTACGGCTCCGGCTGTTCGGGTTCCCGCTTTCTGAACGGCACCCTCGACATCCACAAGAAACTCGAGGACGAGCTTGCGGCCTTCTTACATAAGGAAGCTGTCATGACGTTTTCGACGGGCTTCCAGAGCAATCTCGGCATCATCTCCGCCATCGTCGGCATGCACGACTATGTCCTCTGCGACAAGGAGAACCACGCCTCCATCTACGACGGCTGCCGCCTGAGCTATGGCAGGATGCTCCGCTACAACCACGCCGATATGGACGATCTCGAAAAGAAGCTTCAAGCGGTTCCCGAAGAATGCGGCGCACTCATCGTCACCGACGGCGTGTTCAGCATGAGCGGCGACATCTGCAAACTGCCCGAGATCGTCGCCCTTGCAAAGAAGTACGGCGCACGCGTCATGGTGGACGACGCCCACGGTCTCGGCGTCCTCGGCGAACACGGCAGAGGCACGGCGGAATACTTCGGCCTCGAGGACGAGGTGGACATCTACATGGGCACCTTCTCGAAGTCGCTCGCGAGCCTCGGCGGCTACATGGCCTCCACCAAGCGGGTCATCGACTTCGTCAAGCACAC
>CANRIO010000036.1 GCA_947630605.1 uncultured Clostridia bacterium | reverse complement strand
GCTACGGGCAGAACGTCTACCGCCACTCCATCGAAGTCGCCCAACTTGCAGGTCTCATGGCGCAGGAGCTCGGGCTTGATGTGAATTTTGCCAAGCGCGCGGGACTTTTGCACGACATCGGCAAGGCCGTCGACCACGAGCAGGAGGGCACCCATATCCAGCTCGGCGCCGACATCGCCAAGAAGTATAAGGAAAACGCGATGATCGTCAACGCCATCATGGCGCACCACGGCGACGTGGAACCCAAGACGATCGAAGCCGTGCTCATTCAGGCCGCAGACGCCATCTCGGGCGCACGCCCCGGTGCAAGAAGGGAGACGGGCGCAGGCTATGTGAAGCGTCTCGAGAAGCTCGAGGAGATCGGTGCAGGCTTCAAGGGCGTCGACAAGTGCTATGCGATCCAGGCGGGCAGAGAAGTCCGCGTCATCGTCAAGCCCGAACAGATCGACGACGCAAAGGCGACCTTCCTCGCCAAAGATATCGCAAAGAAGATCGAAAGCGAGCTTGAATATCCCGGCCAGATCAAAGTCAACGTCATCCGCGAATTCCGCAGCGTCGAATTCGCAAAGTAAAATTCCAAAGGAAATGAAAGAGGGCCGCCGCGAATTCCTTCGCGGCGGCCGTTTGTGTTTTACAAACTTATGTAAGATCGATTTTTCCCGAATATTGATATAGGGTATCTTCCCACGTCAGGGAATATGTCCCTGCGCCTTCAGGAGTTTTGTCCCAAGTCGGATTTGTAAGCAGTGCATGCACATAGGAATCTCTGTACTCATCCGCATATCGGTAGGAGAGCCGTATATCGGAAAGCATCTTATATGGGACGGAAATCGGCATGATTGTAGCCTTGACTTCCGACTTTGGATAAGTTCTTTGTTCTTCGCCCTCGCGTGGGATATATTCATAGCTCATTTCCACGCGAAAAACCGCTCCTTCGGCGTCAAACAAGATCTGTATGCGCCGATAACTCGTTCCCTCCGCTTCCTTTGCAAGCTTCTTGTTTTGTTCGTCGAGTTTCGCGATCTTGTCGAGTTCGCCGTTCCAGAGAGCCTCAATGTACTGTTCTTCTATGGCCTTTTGGCGGCGGTAGAGCGACATAAAATTTTCGGAGTAATATTCCCAGGTATTATTGTCTTCGTAATCGACTGTCCCGAGGAGCTTTGCGAC
Organism: uncultured Clostridia bacterium; assembly: GCA_947630605.1. GTDB lineage: Bacteria > Bacillota > Clostridia > Christensenellales > Borkfalkiaceae > Gallimonas. Next base: position 12,743 of record CANRIO010000036.1, on the reverse strand, counting down.
TTTATATTGCGAAGCGCCGAGGGGGAGTTTGTCCAATTTTGAAATGCGGAAGATGTTGGTGTTTGCGACGGGAAAGACGACGACGAGTGAGATTACAAGAGCTAATCCCATTGAAAGCCAGCAGAGTTGTTGTCCGCGCCTTGCGCGCTTTGTTACGGGGACAGAATTGAGAACTGCGGCGACTTCATCGATCGAGGCGGTATAATAGCGCACAATGTTTTGATCTTTGGTGAGCGTGCGGCAGGTATTTTGCGCGATTGCGCAAATTGCGGCGTTAAATAGGCAACAAAGTGCAAGGATCCCGAGGGGAAGGGCGTAGAAAAGAGAAGGAAGGATATAGTTGTACTTTACATCCATTTCGAGCGAGACAAGCATATCTTTTGAAATTAAGCCGATAATGACCGTTGCTATGACCGAGACGATGAACGACACGGCTGCGGAAACAATGAGCAGGATCCGTCCTCTTCCTAAAATCTTTTGAAGTTGCACAGGATGCTTTTTTCTGAATGTAATTTTTTTTCGATACAGCAATACAAGGCCAAAGAGCAGGGAAACAAAAGCAAGTATAATAGCAATGCTTCCTACTATTCCTACTACGAGGCCAAGCGTTGTTGCTTGATCTGAAGCCGATATCGTGCCCCACACGAAAAGAAGTAAAGGGAGAAACATTGCCCAGAGAGGGATACTTACAGCGATCCATTTTTCCGCCCGCTCCAACTTGACGACGGTGCGCAACTTCATTCGTGTTTCGCGGTCCAACTGTGGTAAAACACGTTTGGGCGCACTCTCGGCGGGTTTTTCAAGTGAAGCTTGTGCGGTCGCAGTTTCTTCGGCGGGATACAAAAATTCGTCGGGCGGCGGAGAAAATTCCTTCTCGGTTTTCGTGCCGCATTTCGGGCAAAAATTTCCTTCAAATTCTTTGCCGCAATTTGTGCATTTGTACATAAAAAACCTCCGTAAAATTTTTTCTGCGGGCAAAAAAATAAGGGCGTCCAACCGAGGGACGCCCGCATGAAGTATCCCCGATTGTTGCCACACAACTCCCATATGGGTAAAATAACAGCACATGGAAAAAGGATACACCTATGCCGGTTGTAACCAATGCTGTTATTATTTCGTTGTGTGGCAGTTTTTATTCTACCATGCGTCTCAAAGAAAGTCAAGTGTTGCAAATGGGTTCTTTCAATTGCGGCCTCCTTTCCCCATATTACACCCGTAAAATGCCTTCTGCATAAAATGGAAGTGTCGGCGTATGGCCGACGATCTTACGGAGGTATCAATATGGGTAATTGGAACGGCAACGGACGCAGCGGACAGTGCGGATGCGGCTGCAATCTTTTCACGAATCTTTCCCGCACGCTGAGCAATCTGTTCTCGACGGCTCCCACGAATAACGGCGGCTGTGGCTGCAATCAGAACAATAACGGCTGCGGCTGCAATCAGAACGGCTGGAACACGTTCGCAAACGGCTTTGTGAGCGGTGTAAATGCCGCAAATGCGTCCGACGCATGGTGGGAACAAAACGGCAACAACTGTCCCTGCCACGGAAACGGCAACAATCACAATGGCGGGACGGCGACGGTGAATATCTTCGGCGGCCCCTCAGGTAGCAGCTCGAACGGCTGTGGCTGCGGTTGCGGCTCGAATGCCGACCTTTCGGCATACACCGCATGCAATAACCAATGCTTCGATCCCTACTATGCACAGCAGTACGCGCTCTATCCCTTCAATCAGTGCAACTGCACCTACGGACTCTTTTAACAGGAACTCTCTCTGTTTTGCGGCACCGCTTTTCGGCGGTGCCGCATTTTGTATGCATTCAAAAGAATGTTGATGAAAACCGCTTGCCAAGAATGGGGGGGAAATGATATAATAGGCAAGGTGTTTTTCGAGGAATAGAGACATGAAAGTTGCATGGAAAAAACCGACGAAACGTCAGGTGCAAAAATTTGTATTGAACAGTCTGATCATCGTGCTCGGCAACGCGATCGCGGCAATGGGTGCGGGGTTCTTCATCGTGCCGCAGGACATCGGTTTTGTCATGGGCGGGACGACGGGCATCGGTATCCTCGTGCGCAATCTTCTCGAGCAGTATTCGACCACTGGCGCTTCCGTGACAAATTGGATCGTGGAGGGCGTCGTCTGGGCGGGCAACATCGCGCTGTTTATCGTCGGCGTTATCTTCCTCGGGAAGAAGTTCGCCATGGGCACTTTGGCGGGAACGCTTCTATACCCCGGATTTTTATCCCTCTACAACATCTGTAATGAGGCATATAGTGCTTCGACCGGGGGGCTTAGTATCGGTGCGTCTCTCAATGACCCGTTCCTCTCCGCAGTCCTCGGCGGAGCGCTCTTCGGTCTCGGAATCGGCCTTGTCGTGCGCGTGGGGGCGTCCACGGGCGGCACGGATATCCCGCCGATGATCTTCAACAAGTATTTCAATCTCCCCGTCTCCACGGGCCTGTGGCTCTGCGACGGCACGATTATCCTGCTCCAATTTGCGGCATGGCCCGCCGTGACACTCAGAGAAATCGCCTACGGTGCCGTCATCACCGTTGCCACATCCCTTGTCATCTCGAAGGTCTCGCCCATCGGTATGCGGCGGACGCAGGTCAAGATCATCTCCAACCACTATCTCGAGATCCGCGATATGATCCTCACGAAGATCAGCCGCGGCGTCACCCTTCTCTACGGCCAGACGGGTTATCTCAAAGAGGACTGCCACATGCTCCTCACCATCATCTCGCACCGTCAGCTCGTTCAGCTCAAGTCGGAGGTGCAGAAGATCGACCCCGAAGCATTCATGACGATTTCCATCGTCTCCGAAGTGCGCGGCCGCGGCTTCCATTCGGACGGCGTGGACTTCCTCATGAAGGAGGACCCTGAGGTAGAGGCGATCGAAATGCCGCCCAAGAAGGAGAAGCAAGATGGAGAGGATTGAGAGCTTTTGCATCGATCACGAAAGGCTTGAGCCGGGGCTGTATGTCTCACGGACAGACAGGGCGGGGGAGAGCTTCGTGACCACCTTCGATCTGCGCTTTACACGGCCGAATCGCGAGCCCGTCTTGGACATGCCTGCCCTGCACACCGTCGAACACCTCGGCGCGACCTTCCTCCGCAATTCCGAAAGGAAGGGCGAAATACTCTATTTTGGGCCGATGGGATGCCGCACGGGATTCTATCTTTTGATGTCGGGGAAGCGCACCTCTGAGGACGTTTATCCTCTCATCGAGGAGATGTGCAAATTCATCCTCTCCTTCGAAGGACCCATTCCCGGGGCGACGCCCAAGGAGTGCGGAAACTATAGGGAGCAAAATCTTCCCATAGCGAAATACTATGTTTCCCGCTATTTGGAAGAGCTCAAAAAGAAGCGGTTCACCTATCCGGAATAATTTCGGAAAAGAGATGCGGCGCGCAAGAGAAATCTTGCGCGCCGCTTAAAATTTTGTGAATATTATCGTTTATAGATGGTATCGCCGTGGCAGTCGATCGCGACGACGACGGGGAAATCTTCCACTTCGAAGCGGTAGACGGCCTCGCTCAGAAGATCGGGGAATGCGACAAGCTCGCTCCTTTTGACGGCATTTGCATACAGCGCGCCTGCACCGCCGACGGCGGCAAAATAGACGGCGTGGTTTTTTACGATCGCAGACACAACTTCGTCGCTCATCTCTCCCTTTCCGATCATGCCGCCGAGCCCTGAATCGAGGAGGCGGGGGGCAAAGACATTCATGCGCGCGGAGGTCGTCGGCCCACAGCTTCCCGTGGCAAATCCCTCGGGTGCGGGGCAGGGCCCCGCATAGTAGATAAATGCGTCCTTGAGCGAAAACGGCAGGGGCATGTCTGCGTCGAGCAGTTCAAAAATGCGTCTGTGGGCGCAGTCGCGCGCCGTGTAGACCGTCCCCGAAAGGAGGACGCAGTCGCCCGCATGGAGGAGAAGTTTCTGCTCTGTCGTAAGGGGAAGGGAAAGTTTTTTCATCACAGCACCTCCTCTTCGCAGCGCACGCAGTGGCACTGCATATTGACGGCGACGGGAAGTCCCGCGATGTGCGTGGGAGCAACTTCGCACAGGACGGCTAGGGCGGAAGTCTTGCCGCCGAACCCCTGCGGCCCGATCCCGAGCGCGTTGATCTTGTCGATCGCCTCCCGTTCGATGGAGGCAACATCCTCCCGCGGATGATGGCTTTCGAGGGGACGGGTAAGTGCCTTTTTTGCAAGATATGCGCAGGAATCGAAGCTGCCGCCGATGCCGACGCCGACGACGACGGGAGGGCAGGGACGGGAGCCCGCTTTCTTTACCGCCTCCACAATGGTATCCACGATGCCGCGCTTTCCCTCGGCTGGGGTGAGCATTTTGAGGTAAGACATATTTTCGCTGCCGAAGCCCTTCGGGAGGAAGGTGATCCTGACCTTGTCGCCGCCGACGATCTCCACATGGAGGTGCGCGGGAGTATTGTCACCCGTATTTTTTCTCGTCAAAGGATCGCAGATGCTCTTGCGGAAATTTCCCTCACTATAAGCCCTCCGAACACCCTCATTGACCGCGTCGGCAAGGGGCATGCCCGAAAGAGACACCTCTTGTCCGAGTTCGATGAGCACGCATGCCATGCCCGTATCCTGGCAGATCGGCATTCCGCTTTTTCGGGCGATCTCCTCATTTTCGAGGAGGGTATCGAGGGCAAACCTTGCCGCTCCCTCTTCCCGTTCCCTTGCGGCAAGAAGGGCCCTTTGGCAATCGCCGCGCATGTTGACGCATGCCTTGATGGCAAGGCGGCAGACAGCCTCTTCTATTTTCGATGTTTCGACAATCTTCATACCCCCATTATAGAAAGTATTTCCCAAAAAAGCAAGGATTTCATTTGGAGATTTCTCAAATTTAAGGTATAATGACAGTATGCAGAATCAAAGCTCCAACCAAAACAACGAAAGACCCCTGCTCCTCGATGCGGGGCTGAATTTTACCCTTGCGGCGGTGGTCCCCGTCATCTTCTCCTTCATTACCTCATGGATCTTTTCGGCATCTATGGGGAAGGGATACGAGGAGACGGACAGCTACAAGTTCGTTGCCTACCTCATCCCGCAGATCTGCTTTGCGGGCCTTGCCCTCTTTTTCTTCAGAAAAAACAGGGGGACCGTCTCTGCCCGCTCCGTCTACCGTCCCTGCAAGTGGCACTACTTCCTTCTCGCGATCGCGCTCTCCTTTGGGCTGATGGCCTTTTCGGGCCTCAACGGCTATTTCATCGATTTGCTTGAAAAAATCGGCTATCAGGAGCCCCCGAGCACCGTCCCTACGACAAAGGGGTGGTATCTCCTTCCCGCGATCCTTGTGATCGGCATGCTTCCCGCCGTGTTCGAGGAGACGATCTTCCGCGGCATTCAGCTCGGGAGCATGCAGCGGAGCGGCTGGGGAACGGCCGCCGCGATTTTTTCCTCCGGCGCACTCTTCGCCCTCTTCCACGGCAATCCCACGCAGACCGTCTACCAATTCATCTGCGGGGTGTGCTATGCCCTTCTCGCCGTCAGAAGCGGGAGCATCCTTCCAACGATGCTCGCCCATTTTGCCAACAACGCCGTCATTTTGTCCTTGGATTCGGCGGGGTATACGGATATTCCCGACAATGCCAAACTGCCCGTCTATCTCGTTGCGGGCGTCGTGTTTCTCGCCGTCATCATCTATCTTGCCTCCTTTGAAAAGCGCGGGAACATGCGGGGCGGCACAAAGGGCGGATCCAAATATTTGCTCGCCGCACTCGTCGGCATCGTCATCTGTCTTGCGGAGTGGATCGCCCAACTTTTGCAGGGGATGGGAGTCATATGATAAAAGTCACGCTCGTCTGTGTGGGGAAATTAAAGGAGGGCTACCTTCGGGACGCCTGCACGGAGTACCGGAAGCGGCTCTCACGGTTTTGCAAGCTCGACATCAAAGAACTTCCCGAGCGGCGCAGCCCCAAGGAGGAGGCCGAGGACATCTTAAAAGAGCTTCGCGGCTACACTGTCGTCCTCGCCATCGAGGGGAAGATGCGCTCTTCGGAGGAGCTCTCCGCGGACATGAAGGCCGTCTTCGACCGCGGCGGGGAGATGACCTTCGTCATCGGCTCCTCCTGCGGCCTCGACCAAAGCGTGAAGGAGCGGGCGGACCTTCTCCTCTCCTTTTCTAAAATGACCTTCCCGCATCAGCTCTTTCGCGTCCTCCTTTTGGAACAGATCTACCGCGCATTCATGATCCAAAGCGGCGCGGAATATCACAAGTAAAGTGGCGGCGCATACGTTGGTAAGATGAACGTGTATGAGGAAGTTTCCGCATTCTACCAAAGCTATCGCAGCGAGAAAAAGATCATCGGCCGAAGTGTGGAGGGTAGAGCTCTCTTTGCCATTCACATCGGAAGTGAGACTGCGCCGCAGATCATATCGCAATATGCCATCCATGCGCGCGAATGGGTCACGGCGCTTCTCGCGCTCCGTCATATCGAAAGGGGCGCCCCAAAGGGCGGCGCGTGGATAGTTCCCCTCGTAAATCCCGACGGCGCCGTGCTCTGCGAGGAGGGAGCCTCTTCGCTCTCCGAAAACAGGAGAGAAACACTTCTTAAGATCAACGGCGGGGAGGATTTTCGCCTCTTTAAGGCAAACGCGAACGCCGTCGATCTCAACGTCAACTTCGACGCACGCTGGGGCACGGGAGGAAGCAATGTCCGAACACCCGCAACGGCGAATTATATCGGCCCAGAACACTTCTCCGAACCCGAGACGCGCGTCCTTCGCGACTTTACGCTCGAAATTATGCCGTCCGCAACGCTTTCTTGGCACACGAAGGGGGAGGAGATCTACTACGAATTTCATCAATCTTTCGCGGCGAAACTGCGCGACAAGAGGCTCGCAAAAGTGCTTTCAAAGAGTACGGGCTATCCGCTCGTAACGGTCAAAAATTCCGCGGGCGGCTATAAGGATTGGTGCATCGAAAAGCTCAGGATACCCGCCTTTACGATCGAGGTCGGCCCGGACGCACTCTCTCACCCCTTGGGAAGGGAGACGCTCCCCGGTCTTTTGAAAAAGACGGGCCGCGCGCTCTTCGACCTTGCGGGCGCACTATAAGAAAAAGAGAAAACCATGCAGGAAAAGTTCATGCGCGAGGCACTGCGCCTTGCAAAAAAAGCAAAGGAAGCGGGGGAAGTGCCCATCGGTGCGGTCGTCGTCCTCGACGGGAAGATCATCGGCCGCGGCTACAACCTTCGCACCAAACTCCAGATGGCGACCCAGCACGCCGAAGTGCGGGCGATCGACAGGGCATGCAGAAAGATCAAATCGTGGCGGCTCGAGGGCGCGGAGATGTATGTGACCTTGGAGCCCTGCCCGATGTGCATGGGGGCGATCCTGAACGCCCGCATCGACAGAGTTTATTTCGGCGCGTACGAGGGAAAGGGGAGAAGCCTCACGAAGGAGCTCGCCTCGGCAAACCTCGTCAACCACACGGTGGAAGTTCAAGGCGGCGTCATGGAAAAGGAGTGCGCCGAGGTCCTCACCTCCTTTTTTTCCGAGATGCGCACCCGCGAAAAAGAGAAAAAATTATGCGAATAAAGATATTTCGATGAAAATCTAAATAAGCAAAAAGAGGCGAATTTTCGCCTCTTTTTGCGTAAAAAATAGCTTAAATAAGTTTTTCGTACTCTGCATAGAGTGCGTCGCTTTCGGTGCGGAGGAGTTCGAGTTTTTGGCTGATCTCGCGCACTTTTACATAGTCAAAAGCGCATGCGGCGAGGGTTTCGTTGAGCGTCTCTTCCTCCTTTTCCAAGGCCTCGAGACGCGTCTCGATCTCGCGGATGCGCGTCTTTTTTTGCGCCTCTTTTGCTCGCTCTTCCCTTGTCCGATAGCCCTCGACCTTCTTCTTTTCGGGAGAGGGCGCGGCCTGCGCGGTAGGGGATGGGGCACGCTTCGCAGCTAAAAATTCGGCATAATCTCCCTTGAAATAAGTGAGCTTTCCGTCCTCGATGGAGAGAATGGATGAGGCGAGAGATTCGATGAACCTTCTGTCGTGTGAGACGAAGAGGAGCGTACCGTCATATTCTTGAAGTGCGTCTTCGAGCGCCTCGCGGGCGGGGAGGTCGAGGTGGTTGGTGGGCTCATCCAGGACGAGTAGATTTCCCTTCTTCGTCTCCAAAATTGCGAGCTCCAACTTTGCCCGCATGCCGCCCGAGAGCTCCTTTACCTTTTTGTCGATGTCCTCCGCAAACAGTCCCGCCGCGGCGAGCATCGCCCTTGCCTCGGTCTGTGAAAGGCGTGGGCACTGACCCCAAAAGGCCTCGAGCACCCGCTCCTCTCCGTCGAGGTCAGCATTCTCCTGATCGTAGTAGGCGGGCCGCACATACCTTCCGAGGAGAACGCGCTTATCCCCCGATAGCAGGAATTTGAGGAGGGTGCTCTTGCCCGTGCCGTTCTCGCCGACGAGGGCGCACTTCTCTCCCCGCATGAGAAGAAGAGAGGCGTCTTTCAAGAGAACTTTCTCCTCCGCCTTCAAGTCGAATTTCTCGGCAAAGATGACCTTTTCGTAAGGCTTTTCCTCTGTTTCAAAGTGAAAGTGGGGAGGCTTGATGGGGGGAAGAGGCCTTTCGAGGACGTCCATCCGCTCGAGCTTGTTCACCCGCGAAAGGGCGCTCTTTGCCGTCGTCGCACGGACGAGGTTGCGGTCCACATAGTCTTTGAGCTTTGCGATCTCCTCCTGCTGCCGCTCATATGCGGCAAGCTCCTCCCTATAGCGTTCCTCGCGCAAGGTTTTATATTTTGAGTAATTTCCCTTGTAGGAGGAAAGCCGTCCGCGGTCGAGCTCGAGCGTTCTCGTCGTGAGCTTGTCGAGGAAATACCGATCGTGCGAAACGATGAGAAGGGCACCCTTATAGGAGGAGAGATACTCCTCGAGCCAAAAAAGCGTTTTGATGTCCAAATGATTGGTCGGCTCGTCTAAAATGAGGAGTTCGGGCTGTTCCAAAAGAAGGCGGCAAAGTTTCAATTTTGTGCGCTCACCCCCGGACATGGTGGCCACATTTTGCGTCAAGACGCTTTCAAACCCCATGCCGCAGAGGACTGTTTTGATGCGCACTTCATAGGTATAACTCTCCCTCGCCGCAATGCGTTTTTCGAGGCTCTCGATGCGGGAAGAGAGTATGCGCATCTCTTCCTCCGTCGCAGTTTCAAGGCCGTTTTGCGCCTGACGAAGGCGTGCGATGAGCAAGTCGTCCTCCGCAAAGACCTCTTTCATCGCCTCGTAGACGGTGGCGTCCGACTCGAATCCGCCCACCTGCGGAAGATAGCCGATGCGGATGTTGTTTTTCAGGACGATCTCTCCCTCGTCGGGTGCAAGTTCACGAAGAAGGAGGCGCAAGATGGTCGTCTTTCCCTCGCCATTGCCGCCGATGAACCCGATGCGCTCATTTTCGTTTATGGAGAAATCGGCGTTTCTGATCGTGGGAACGCCGTCATAACCGAATGTGACGTTATGGAAGGTGACGAGCATAATTGTATTCTCCGCGTAAAAAACTAAGGATATGAAGAGAAAAGACGCCGTTCGCGCCCTCGAGGAGGAGCTGAGGAGCGCACAGCCCGCAGATGTGGCAAAACTTGCAAAGCGGCTCGTAAAACTCAAGGGGGAGTGGGTGAATCAATAGTCCCAACGGGGGACGAATTTTGTTTCCGCGCTCTCCTTTCCCTGAGCATAGAGGTTGGTAAAGCCGAGCGAGAGGGCGTAGTCGACGACGCGATGATACTCCCGCGAGGTGACCCTTCTTTGCAGTTCGGGGAAACCCTCGATCTCTCCCATGGGCGTATATTGCCGCATGAGGGAGAGGGGCGCGTCCTCGGGCAAAACCCCCTTCAGAAAGTCGAGAACTTTCAGGGAATCGGATGTGCACCCGGGCAGCACCAAATGCCGCACCAAAATTCCCGAAATCAGCCTGTTCCCGTCCCATGTGACGGGCTTTTTTGCCATGCGTTCGATGGCCGCAGAGGCCACTTCGAAGTAATCCTCTCGCCCAGTGTAACGCTTTGAAAGCTCTTTTGAGAAGAATTTGCAGTCGGGCATCCAGACATCTACAAACGGCTCCAAAAGTTCAATTGCCCGCATGGAAATATACCCGCCCGAGTTGAACACGACGGGGATGTTCGGCTTATATAGAGACAGCGTTTCTGCAAGCCGATCTGCGACATGGTCCCCCGTGACGAGGTCGATGCAGTCCGCACCCGCCTCTTCGAGTTCCCGAATAATTTGTGCAAGTTCATGGGGCGAGACCGCCTTCCCGCGCTGTGCGCGCGAGACCTCGTAGTTTTGGCAAAAGATGCATCGAAGTGAACAGCCGCAGAAAAAGACCGCGCCCGCGCCGTTCGTGTGGCAGATGGGTGGCTCCTCGAAGGGGTGCAGGTAGTATTTCGCAACTATAAGTCCCTTCACGCCGCAACGGCCCGCCTGAATTTCTCTGTCCGCCCCGCATTTGAGGGGGCAAAGGGTGCATCGCATGCAAAAATTATATCATGGATCGGGAAGAATTGCAACCCGATTTGTTTGACATTTATAAGCGATCCGTTTATAATGAAAAGGCTAACGAAAAGGACGAAATTTATGAGAAGATTTTTTACGAGTGAAAGCGTGACGGAAGGGCACCCCGACAAGGTGTGCGATCGCATTTCAGACAGCATTCTCGACGAGCTTTTGCGGCAGGATCCCTATGCCCGTGCGGCGGTGGAGTGCTGTGCCGCATACAACACCCTCTTCATCACGGGGGAAGTGACGGCCAACGCCAAGGTGGACTACGAGGCAGTCGCCCGCCGTGCTATCAAGGAGATCGGCTATCTCCACGGCAGTTTTGCCTTCGATGCCTGCCGCGTCATCGAACTTGTCCACGGGCAGAGTGCGGACATCGCGCTCGGCGTAGACGAATCGCAGGAGAAAAAGGCGGGCGGCGAGGAGAGCGACCTCATCGGCGCGGGGGATCAGGGCATGATGTTCGGCTATGCCTGCCGCGAGACGGAGGAGCTCATGCCCCTTCCCATCGTGCTCTCCCACAAGCTCGCATACCGTTTGGCACAAATAAGAAAAGAAAAACTCGTGGACTATCTTCGTCCCGACGGAAAGACGCAGGTCACCGTCGAATATGACGGAAAGAAGCCCGTGCGCGTGGACACCGTCGTCATTTCCGCCCAGCACAACACCCACGTTTCGCACGAGGAGATCGAGCGGGACATGAAGGAGCTGGTCGTGAAGGCGGTCATTCCCGCAAAGCTTCTCGACGAAAACACCAAGTATTTTATCAACCCGACGGGCAGGTTCGAGATCGGCGGCCCCGAGGGCGATTCGGGCCTCACGGGCAGGAAGATCGTCGTGGATACCTACGGCGGAAGATGCCCGCACGGCGGAGGCGCTTTCTCGGGCAAAGACCCTACGAAGGTGGATAGGAGCGCGACTTACATGGCACGGTATATCTGCAAGAACATGGTCGCGGCGGGGCTGGCGGACGAGATGGAACTGCAGGTCGCCTACGCGATCGGCGTCGCCCGCCCCGTGTCCGTCTTTGTCGACACCTTCGGCACGGGCAAGTTCTCCGACGACGAGATGGCGGAAATCGTGAAGAAGGAGTTCGACCTTCGTCCCGCGGCGATCATCAAAAAGCTCGGCCTCCGCGCACCCATCTATGCGGCGACTTCCTCCTACGGCCACTTCGGCCGCGACGCCTTCCCGTGGGAATCCCTCGACCGCGTCGAAGATCTCAAAAAGTATTTATAAATTTGTTATATTGAACTATAAACTCGTCACCCTGAACTATAAACTCGTCACCCTGAACTATAAACTCGTCACCCTGAACTATAAACTCGTAAACCTGAACTATAAACTCGTCACCCTGAGCCTGTCGAAGGGTCACAAAAATATCGGCGCGCCGTCCCCGGCGCGCCTTTTCTAATGTGATCTGACCCCGTTTACGGGGGCGGGTGTCACGGCTTTGCCGTGACGAGTAGGGGTGTGGACCCTCATCCGCAGTCCGCATGCAGTCCGCATTTCAAAAATTTTATTTCAATCGCTTGCAAATAACTCTCTACTGTGATAGAATGGAAATCGCGGCACAATAGAATACTAACCATATCAAGATACAGCGGCATCGGTGTATCCTTATTTACCTTATATGGTTAGTTTATTGTGTCGCAACAATTCGGGGATACTCGAAGCGGGCGCTCCTCGAATTGGAGCGTCCTTAATTTTGTGTCCGCTTCTATTACATTTTTCGGAGGTCATATGAAAAAGTTTTTGACAATGCTCATTGCACTTGCAATGGCCGCAAGCCTCACCTTCAGCGTCGCCGCATGCGGCGCCGGCAATGGAACGGGCTCCGGCGGAAACAACGGAGGCAACGAAAACACCCAACCGGGCGAAGGCGGCTCTGGTGAGGGCGGCTCTGGCGAAGGCGGCTCTGGTGAGGGTGGCTCGGAAGAGGGCGGTTCGGAAGAAGGCGGCTCGGACGAAGAACCAGAGCCCAAGGACACCCTCGTCCTCGCGACGGAGGAGCTCGGCGGCCTCTTAAATCCCTTCTATGCGATGATGCGTTCGGATAAAAATGTCGTCGGGCAGACGCAGATCCCCATGTTCTCCACGGATGAAGCGGGCAGCATCGCATATGGCGACGACGAGGCCGTCGTTGTAAAGGACTTCAAGATGGAATCCCGCCAGCAGGGCGGGAAGACGTATACCGACTACACCTTCGTTCTGAAGAACG